>JALFLW010000120.1 GCA_022774505.1 Lachnospiraceae bacterium | reverse complement strand
TGCGTGGTGCATCGTAGCGGGAGCGTGCCGTCCGAAACAACTGAGCCCACCTATGGGGTTTAAGACGTACAGATGCGTATTCATCAAAGCATTGCAAAGCAAAGTCTTTTCAGAAATCCTACTGATCTGCGTCAATTTTTTTAGTCACAGCTCACGTATTTAAAAGTGCCTGGATAGGCAAAATGCTATTTCATATAACCGGACATAGATATATTAGGGAGATACGTCGATTTGAGGTGTGGAAAGCCTTGATTATTTATTTAACTCATCGAGAAGCACTTTGAGCAGTGCATCATTATCTGCCGGATTCATAAAGCAGAACCGGATATATTTGTTGTCCAGAAATGGAAATGTAGAGCAGTCACGGATCATAAGTCCTTTCCGGATAGCTGCTTCAAACAGATCCAAAGAGGTGACATCGTCCCGGAGGATGCGTACAAGGATGAAATTGCCGTGAGGCGGATAATATTTGACAGATGGACACTGATCCAAAATTTTACAGATACGCTGACGCTCTGAAGAAATGAGTTTTTTAGTGTCATTGATATATTCCTGATCCTGAAACATGATCTCACCGGCTACGGCAGCCAGTGAATTTATAGTCCATGGATTTTTTTTGCTGTCAATTTCCTGCAGCAGCTGATGATTTCCGCAGATGGCATATCCCAGGCGCAGTCCGGGAGCTGCAAAAAATTTAGAAATTCCCCGTAGGATTATTATATTATTGTAATAATCGGTGAGAGGTATAGACGTGATCTGCCCGGCAGCCTCGGAAAATTCCACGTAAGTCTCATCTACCATGACAAAGATCCCCTTTTCCTTGCAGGTATCAAGGATCGAACGCATACTTGCACGGTCGATTTGGGATGAGGTTGGATTATTAGGGTTGCAAAGCACCAAAAGATCGATATCCCTTTCAAGAGCATCCTGGAGTTCATCAATGTTTAATTGGAAATTATCCTTTTCCCGCAGACGGAAATAATGAGAGCGTCCGCCCTCCAGACTCAGCTCATGTTCATATTCAGAGTAGGTCGGTCCCACGATCAGAGCCTTTTTTGGATGTCTGAGCTGGATCACCAGAGAGATCAGCTCTGTCGAACCGTTTCCCACCAGGATATTTCGGTAGTCAGTACCCGTATACTCAGCAATGCATTTGCGCAGGCTGGTATATTCCCTGTCGGGGTAGGTAGTGATCGCATCAATATGTTCCATGAGCCCCTCCCGGAGCTTGTAGGAAATTCCTAAAGGATTTACGTTTGCAGAAAAGCTTGTGATATCTTCTTTTTTGATCCCATAGACTGCCTCGATCTTTTCAAGATCGCTTCCGTGAAAATGTTCTTTCTGTTCTATCATGCGTACGCCTCATTTCTCATATGTTATGTCGTGATCAATACCCACAGTATAGCATCTGTGGGGGATGTTGTAAATGTTGCGTTGAGTTTTTGAAGGATTTCCTTTATAATGAAAACAGAATTGATTATGACTGAAAGGCGGCGGGTGACCGGGGATGGCGAAGAAAAAACAATATGAGGAGAAACAGCAGCATGGCACTGTTGAGCTGCCTGTAGGACTTCATAAGATGAGTTATCCTGCAGGGACGGATGTGATCTTTTATCTGCATTGGCATCAGGAATTTGAGATGCTTATGGTTACGGAGGGAGAGATCGACTTTGAGATTGAAGACAGGAAATATCTGCTTCATGAGGGGGAGGGAGTTTTTATTAATTCCAATCTTCTTCATTCGGCAAGGACTGTAGATGGAAAGCCGTGCAGCTTTTTTGCGGTGGATTTTCATTATCAGTTTCTTCATGAAGATATTCACAGCAGATTCGGGAGGAAGTATCTGAAACCGGTTTTGGATGGCAAGATCGTTTTTCCGGAATTTATCTCCGGGGAGAGGCCAGACGAGTTATACCGGACGGAGTTTGCTGAAGCAGGAAATAAAAAGAGAAAAACTGTCCAGACAGCTCTGGAAGAGGAAAATGAGCATGGAGGCTGGCAGAGACAGATCCTCGGACTGCTGCGGGAGATGTATGCCTGCCCGGAGCATGATACGGAGCCGTATGAGCTGCTGCTGCGAAGCCATGTTATGGGGATATGGGACCGGCTGAACAGGCAGAGCATCCGTATTGCCAAAAGGGATGAGCCGGGAGAGACAGGGAGACTTGTTCCAGTGATACGTTATATGAAAAAAAATTATGCGTTTGATATTTCCCTCTCCCAGCTGGCAGAAATGCTGCCGATGAGCGAGGGGCAGTTTTGTCGTGTGTTTAAAAATACCATGAAAATGTCTCCGATGCAGTATCTGATGCGATACCGGATACTGCAAAGCTGCCGGCTGCTTCAGGACACGGACAAAAAGATCGGGGAGATTGCCAATATGTCAGGATTTAATAATATCAGCTATTTTAATAAAGTCTTTCTTCAGACGATAGGCTGTACGCCCGGAGAATATAGAAATGCAGGTAATTATTGACCGGATCAGGGAGAGCGAAAGGAAACAAAAAGAGAAATGAAAAAATTTAAAAATGTGATTGATGCAGCGAAAAGCTTTGATGCAGCGTGGGGCTATATTTTTGATATGGATGGTCTGATATTTGATACAGAGAGACTTTTTATGGAACAGCTTGCGGTTGCCATGGCACAGAAGGGCTATCGCCTCAGCAGAGAGGTTTACTGCAAAAGCCTGGGATTAAACGGAAAGCGTCTGGAGAATCTTATGGTGACGGAATATGGTGCGGATTATCCGTTTGCCGAGATGGGACAGCAGGCAAGAGAACAGGTCAATACGATCGCGGCTACGGTAGGCTTGGAGATCAAACCGGATATTCCTGAATTATTGCAGTGGATCCGTTCCCAAGGGCTAAAGACGGCAGTTGCATCTTCGACACGTTCAGACATTGTAGAGAAATATCTGCAGGGAGCAGGGATAAGAAAATATTTTGATGAGATCGTTGGGGGCGAAATGGTATCAAGATCGAAGCCGGAGCCGGATATTTTCCTGCTGGCAGCCCAAAGATGTGGACTGAAACCGGATCAGGCGGTGGTTTTGGAGGATTCCGAAAATGGAATACGGGCAGCGGCTGCTGCGGGAATCCCTGTGATCTGTGTACCGGATATGAAAATGCCGGAGGAGGGAGTCAGAAGCATGATAAATGCTATTGTCTGCAGCTCCCTTCCGGAATGACGGTCTTCTTACCTGTGTCTGCGGTTTAATCCGGCATTTTTTAATAATTCAAATTGTCTTTTCTGGTGTGGTGTGAGCTGGGCAGAGAAAATCTCTGTCAGGATCTGATTTTCTTCCGGAGTAAAAGAAATATTCTGTCTGCTCATTTCGTTTTTCCAGCCTGTCAGCAGGGGAAGTGCCTCTGTAAGTTTTTTTCCCTGAAGGGAATTGGCAAGCTGTTCTATCATTTTCTGTTTTTGGGGATCCATTCGGCGAAATGCCTCATTCTGCTGCCATGTTTCCATAATCGTCCTCCGTTTCTGTGTTTGCGGTAGTATTTTCGGATGCCGCAGAAAAGCTTTTTAACTGTTCAAAGAGCTGTCTTTGCTCCGGGGAAAGCTGTGTGATCAGGAAATTCATCAATTGATCGGAATCACCGGAGTTTCCGAAACCGCTCAGGCTGCCAAGGCCCCCGATGAGCTGCAGAAGCATTTGGAGTGGACCGGCATAAGGCATATTTGTACCGGCAGCGTGGAGGTCACCTGTTTCCGGAGTATCATACTGGGCGGCCATAAATTCCCGGTAATTCTGAAAGAGATGACCTGCCTTGATAAAATTGAGGATCATCTGTATAAGATCAGATTCTCTGGGAGTACAGAATTCCTGCATATGCACAAGCATCTCCTCCGGGCGGGCAGGGACTTCGCAGGCTTCCAGATCGCTTGAAAACCCACCTCTCGCAGTGTTCATCAGAGCATTTGCCTGCAGAAGCAGATCTAGGGCATAACGCTGTCTTCCAGCTGTGTAGGGCTGGGCAGCCTGCAGCATGGCCATTCTTCTATTATGTTCTTTGGTTGTCATAAATAAAATCTCCTTTCTGTTTTCGATATGGGCATATAGACGGTCTTATATCCGGGTTTCTATGGATATAGTTACAGTATTATGAATATGCACAAAGTCGGCAAATATGATTGACAAGCTTTCCAGAGATTGTATACTATATGATGCAGAAGGTATCATGTAAAGGAAATGCACAGCGTTTCCGAAGTGTAAGGAGGCACAGATGGCAAAAAAACTCATTGATCTGGTTGATATAACAAAAAGTTATGGAGATAAGGTAATATTAGATAACTTAAATTTATATTTAAATGAAAACAGATTCTTAACGATCCTTGGGCCGAGCGGCTGTGGAAAAACGACAACCCTGCGTATTCTTGGCGGTTTTGAGACTCCGGATAAGGGAAGGGTGATCTTTGAGGGGGAGGACATTACAATGCTTCCGCCGAATGAGAGACAGGTAAATACCGTTTTCCAAAAGTATGCCCTTTTTACACATATGAATATTGAGGAAAATATAGCTTTTGGTCTGAAGATCAAAAATAAATCAAAGAGTTATATCAGGGATAAAGTCAAATATGCATTAAAACTGGTAAATCTGGACGGCTATGAAAAGAGGATGCCGGATTCGCTTAGTGGCGGACAGCAGCAGAGAATTGCGATTGCCAGAGCTATTGTAAATGAACCGAGAGTGCTGCTTTTGGATGAACCTCTGGGGGCACTGGATCTGAAACTGCGGCAGGACATGCAGTATGAGCTGATCCGGCTGAAAAATGAGCTGGGGATCACTTTTGTCTATGTCACACATGATCAGGAAGAGGCATTGACGATGTCTGATACTATAGTGGTTATGAACCAGGGATATATCCAGCAGATCGGTACACCGGAGGACATTTATAATGAACCTCAGAATGCATTCGTGGCTGATTTTATCGGGGAAAGCAATATCATAGGATCTACAATGATAGAGGACCGGCTGGTGGAGATACTTGGCACCCGATTTGAGTGTGTTGATGAAGGTTTTGGAAATGATCAGCCGGTGGATGTTGTGATCCGTCCGGAGGATATTGTTCTCACGGATCCGGCGAAAGGCATCATTAAAGGGCGTGTGACATCTGCTATTTTTAAAGGGGTGCATTACGAGATGGAGGTTCAGGCAAATGGCTTTGAGTGGCTTGTGCACAGCACGGTCTTGAAAGAACCCGGAAGTGAAGTCGGAATCTGGGTAGATCCGTTTAATATACAGATCATGCATAAACCTGAATCGGAGGATGAAGAGCAGGAGCATGTGGAAGAATTATAGACAGAGAGGTGAGAGATTGTGAAAAGCTTAGGAAAAAGACTTCTGGCCGGACCATACCTGATCTGGATGCTTTTATTTACGATAGTTCCACTACTGCTTTTGGTATATAATGCATTTACAACGGCAGACGGCTCTTTTACCGTCGCCAATGTGGCTGCGATCCTGGATCCGGTTAATGGAAAACCGTTTTTGAGAAGTATAGGAATGTCCGTGATCGTGACGGTGATATGTCTGGTTCTATCTTTTCCGCTGGCACTGATCCTGCGGAAATATTCAAGCAGCAAAAACAGTTTTATTGTGCTGGTATTTATTCTCCCGATGTGGATGAATTTCATGCTTCGGACATTGGCGTGGCGGCTTATCTTATTGAATAACGGATTGTTAAATCATATCTTAACAAGTGTTGGTCTGGGGGAAGTCCATTTGATGAATACCATATGGGCTGTCATACTGGGAACGGTTTATGACTATCTGCCATTTATGGTGCTTCCTATATATAATGCACTGGCAAAGATTGATGATGATGTTATTCATGCTGCACAGGATCTGGGAGCCGGTCAGATGACAATACTGCGCAGGATCATTATACCGTTGAGTGTACCGGGTATAGTCAGCGGCATTACGATGGTGATGGTTCCGTCGGTCAGTGAGTTTGTCATTGCTTCCATGCTGGGAGGCGGTAAGGTTTATCTTATAGGAAATGTGATCGAACAGGCATTTAATTCAGGATATGCAGATATCCATGCAGGTTCCGGTCTGTCCTTAAGCCTGATGGTTCTGATATTGATCAGTATGGTGATCTATCGGATATTTGAGGGAGAGGAGGGAGAGAGCAGCTTATGGTAAGAAAAAGAGCAGTGGATGCTTTATCAAAAAGTTATCTGGCAATATCGTTGATATTACTGTATCTGCCTATTTTGATACTAATTATATCATCATTTAATGCATCTCCCCGTAACAAGGCTGTCTGGGGCGGCTTTTCTCTGGAGGGATATGGCCGGCTGTTTCAGAATGATATGATCATGCAGGCATTAGGGACAACACTGGCACTGGCGGCCGGAGCTGCCTTTGTGTCTACTGTTTTAGGGACAATGGCATGTATAGGAATGTTAGGAATGAAGAAAAGAGCAAGGACCTGGGTGATGGGAGTGACCAATATTCCTATGTTGAATGCAGATATTGTGACAGGTGTCGCACTGATGCTGCTTTTTTCAAGATTTGTGGATCTGAGCTTCCTAACGATGCTGATAGCACATATTACCCTGATCATTCCTTATGTGGTACTTTGCGTACAGCCAAAGGTTATGCATATGAATATGAGTACCTATGAGGCGGCTCTGGATCTGGGTGCATCACCGGGGTATGCCTTTTGGAAAGTCGTGCTTCCGGAGCTTATGCCCGGGGTTGTGGCCGGCTTTATGCTTTCATTTACCATGTCCCTTGATGATTTCTCAGTGACATATTTTACGAAAGCACCGGGGATACATACCATGTCTACTATGATTAATGCAGAGTACCGAAAGGGGATACAGACAGAGCTGTATGCATTGTCAACGATCGTATTTCTTTTGGTTCTTCTGGTTTTATTTCTGATGAATCGGAAGGCATGGCTTAGAATGAAGAAAATCAATAACAGGAAAGGAGACAGCTGATCATGGTACGAGGCTTTGGGGTATGGAAACGGTTTACGGCATCGGCAATGGCTGTGCTCATTGCTTCATCTTGGCTTCTTACAGCATGTGGAAGTACAGAAGGGGCATCGAAAAAAAGGATCGTTGTCTTTAACTACGGTGATTATATTGACAGGAATGTCCTGAAAAAGTTTGAAAAGGAGACTGGGATCACGGTTGCTTATGAGGAGTTTTTGACACCGGAAGCAATGTATACAAAATATAAAAACGGTACGATCCATTATGATCTTATCTGTTGTTCGGACTATATGCTGGACAAAATGATACAGGAAAAGGATGTCAGGAAGATAGCTTTTGATAAGATGAAATATACGAAAAATATAGGAGAAACCTATTGGGATTTATCAAAGAATTTTGATCCGGACAATGCATACAGCGTACCATATTTCTGGGGAACCGTTGGGATTTTGTACAATCCGTCTATGCTTGATTTTGAACCCGACAGCTGGACGGATCTGTGGCGAAAGGATTACAAAGACAATATAATCATGCAGGATAGTGTGCGTGACAGCTTTGTACCGGCACTCAGACAGCTGGGATATTCTATCAACACAACAGACAAAGGGCAGCTGAAAGAGGCACAAAATCTCCTTATTGAACAAAAGGAGCTGGTACAGTCCTATCTGGTAGATGAGGTCAGGGATGACATGGCAAATGAGCAGGCAGCCATGGCAGTGATCTATTCCGGGGAGGCAGGTCTGGCGAGGGATTATAATGAAAAATTAAAATTTGTCGTGCCCAAAGAAGGTTCTGATGTATGGATGGACAGCTGGGTCATTCCAAATAACGGAGAAAATTACGAAGGGGCATTGAAGTTTCTGGATTTTCTCTGCAGGGAGGACATAGCGGCAGACAATTTTGACTATGTATATTACTCGACTCCGAATACAGCTGTTTTAGATCAGATCGATCCGGAGGAAAAAGAGGAGGATCCGGTGATATTCCAGTCGGAGGATGTGGTAAAAAACTGTGAGATGTTCCGCTATCTGGGAAAGGATATGGAGGAATATTACAATTATATGTGGAAGGAATTAAAAGCTTATTGAAAGCTTTACAAGATATGTGGTACGGTGGTAAAATGTATATGGTTATGAGATAAAAGGTGGAGGAAAGAACTATGGGGAAAAAGAGAAAAAAAATCCAAGAAAACTCCGGAAGGGAAAAGGTGGCTTTTCTACATTCCCTCAAATGCAAGGTTGTATTGATGATGATGGGAGCAGTCCTTGTCTCAGCAATATTGATATTGATGATGATAATTCCTGCGGTACAGGGTATTATACGAGAGCAGTCTCAGAATTATCTGCTGGATGTGACCACCGGCAACGGGGCTACTTTGGAATTGTTGAGAAAGCAGAGAATGATCAAGAATGCAGATGCACTTAAAGCGGCATTTAAGAATGTCGGTCTGGACAGTGTCGATTCCAGTTATGCATATGTAGTTACTAAGGATGGAGTCATGCAGTATCACCCGATAGAGGAAAAGATCGGCCAGCCTGTGGAGAATGAGGTAGTGAAGAAGCTTACGGCACAGATGCAGGAAGGGAAGAGACCGAAATCAAAGGTCGTAGAATATGATTTCCGCGGAGTGAAGAAATATGCAGCCTATTATGTGGATGAGGCATGTTCATCAGTGCTTGTGGTATCGGCGGACGAGAGTGAAGTACTGGGGCCGCTTTATAAGGTTACATATATGAGTATCGGAGTAGTAGCTATTGTTCTTGTTATCATGACAGCATTGGCATTTGTGATGATCTCACGGAGTCTCAGACCGCTGCGGCAGGTTGTCAATGTCGTGGGGAAGATGGCTGAAATGGATTTTACGCCTACAGAGGGAGCACAGAAACTGGTTGCCCGCAAGGATGAGATGGGTGTGATAAGCCGTTCCGTTGCCAATCTGAGAAAGAGTCTGGTAAATATGGTAGGCGAGATCCAGACAAGGAGCGAAGACCTGTTTGCGGCATCAGAGCGTTTGGACAAGGATGCCGTGGAGACTTCCAAGACGATCGGTCAGGTGGAAAATGCTGTGGGAGATATTGCTTCCGGAGCCACAAATCAGGCACAGGAAACACAGAATGCCACAGAGCATGTCATTGATATGGGAAATATGATCGAAGAGACAAATAAAGAAGCGGAGATCTTAGAGAATAATTCAAAGAGCATGGAAGCCTCCAGCAGTCAGGCAATGGAGATATTGACAGAGCTTATGAATGTGAATGAGAGAACAAAGGCTTCTATTGAGGAGATCTATGAACAGACCAATATTACGAATGCATCGGCTCAAAAGATCAAGGAGGCAACGACTCTGATCGCATCGATTGCAGAAGAGACAAATCTTTTATCATTAAATGCGTCCATAGAGGCAGCCCGTGCCGGAGAACAGGGAAGAGGTTTTGCGGTTGTGGCTTCTCAGATCCAGAAGCTGGCAGAACAGTCCAATGAGTCTGCCGTGCAGATCGATGATATTACTTCAGCACTTATTCAGGACTCTACCAGAGCAGTAGATACGATGCAGCAGGTTCGCGATGTTATGGATGAGCAAAGTGAGAAGATGACACAGACAGACCGGATGTTTAGGCAGGTAAATGTGGGAGTTGCCAATGCAAAGGAGAGTGTAGATAATATTACAGGCAGGACAGAGAGACTGGATGATTCCCGTGGCAGAGTCGTAGATGTGGTTCAGAACCTTTCGGCAATCGCTGAACAGAATGCGGCCAGCAGTCAGGAAACTTCGGCATCTGTATCAGAGGTCAGCAATATTGTGACAGATATTTCAGAAAATGCGGCACAGCTTAAAGATATTGCGTATGGTCTGGATCAGAGTGTCAAGAAGATCAAATTATGATAATCATTAATAAATAACATATCGCAGCAGGAAATCTGCATAGTAAGGATTTCCTGCTGCGTTCGTCTGTTTTGGCAAAAGACAAAAGAAAGGAAAAGAAAAAATGGCAGGATCAACATTTGGTAATATCTTCAAGGTGACGACATGGGGGGAATCTCATGGAAGAGGAGTCGGGGTCATTGTAGACGGATGTCCGGCAGGACTGGAGCTTGATGAAAAGACAGTGCAGCAGTATCTTAACCGCCGTAAACCGGGACAGACCAGGTATTCGACACCAAGAAAAGAAGAAGATCTGGTGGAGATACAGTCTGGAATTTTTGAGGGAAAGACAACCGGAACGCCGATTTCAATGGTTGTATATAATAAGACACAGAGATCCTCCGATTATTCGGAAATCGCGCAATATTATCGTCCGGGTCATGCTGATTATACATTTGATCAAAAATATGGTTTTCGTGATTACCGGGGAGGGGGACGTTCTTCAGGCAGAGAAACGATCGGCAGGGTTGCGGCCGGAGCGGTTGCAGAGGAATTGTTAAAGAGCATGGGGATCACGGTTCAGGCTTATACCAGATCTATTGGGGGGATCGCGATCGATCCGGGCAGAGCAGATCTTGCAGATATCATGAAAAGTCCTTTGTATATGCCGGATCTGGAAGCTTCCGACAGAGCAGAGATCTTATTAGAAAATAAAATGAATGAACAGGATTCGGTGGGCGGTATTATAGAATGTATGGTAAAAGGCATGCCTGCGGGAGTTGGAGAGCCTGTGTTTGAAAAGCTGGATGCAAATCTGGCAAAGGCAGTTATGTCCATCGGTGCGGTTAAAGGAGTAGAGATCGGAGACGGATTTGCGGCAGCAGACAGTTTTGGCTCACAGGATAATGATGGATTCCGGAAAGATGATACGGGAAATATAATAAAGAGCACGAATCATGCGGGTGGCATCCTGGGAGGTATCAGTGATGGGAGTGATATCATACTCCGGGCAGCGATAAAACCTACGCCTTCCATTGCGAGGACACAAAAGACCGTAAATCGGAATGGAGAAGAAATCGAGATCTCGATCAAAGGACGTCATGATCCGATCATTGTGCCGCGTGCCGTAGTAGTTGTGGAGTCAATGACAGCAATCTGTGTTTTGGATATGCTGCTGGTGGCTATGACCTCACGTGTGGAGCTCATTAAAAAGTTTTGGGACAGATGACAGGTACTTCGTGTGGCAGATGACTTGTGGGCTGAAAAGAAAGAAAAACCGGCTGTCCCAGGGACAGCCGGTGTGGATCTGCAGTTTATGACTGCTATACAGAATATAATGTAGTCGGTTTAGAAACCGTTGCCACAACAGCAGCACAGCAAAAGAATCCAGATGATGGAATTGCAGCCGCAGCCATCTCCGTTTCCAAATCCGCCGAAACCACTGTTGCCATTGCCGCAACAGCAGCACAGAAGCAGAAGGATAATGATCCAACTGCATCCCCCTTCATTTGATGAACATCCACCGCCACAACCGGTTGCCGCTAAATCGCTCATGAGAACCTCCATTCTGTCACTTTACATGACAGTAAATTTGTTTACATTCCTATCATATGTATGTATGCTTGGACAGTTTCCGGAAAATGACTAAAAAAATTGTTGCAGATCAGTAGGATTTCTAGAGACAAAAAGCGGATTTTGGCATAGTATGATATAAACAGAAAATATAAATGGAGACATGATCAGTTTTTGAAAGCGTTTTTAGATGTTGTTTACCATGATACATAACGGATCCATTGGTGATAATTACCGTGGATAGAATGGAGGCAGTATGAGATACTTTTATTATGGGACTGATCATGAAAGACAATATAAGGCAGCTCAGACAGATATCGGCAGTACGGACGGATGGGATGGAGATCTTATCATTGATGAGGATACTGTTTACGAGATTGACCGGGAATGTGAAAAATGCAGAAAACGGATGCAGGACCGGTATGCTTCACGAAATTAGGAAACAGCAGTTTTATATATACTGCAAAAGGGCAAAACAAGTGTTTTGCCCTCCGATATGTGACGGAAACAGACAATTCCTAGAAACCGTTTCCGCAGCAGCACAGAATAAGTAAGATCCAGATAATGGAACTGCAGCAGTTATCACCGAATCCGTTGGAAAGTCCGCATCCGCTGTCATTATTGCCACAACAGCAGCACAGCAGGAGAAGGATAATGATCCAGCTGCATCCTCCTTCGTTATTGTTGCTGCATCCGCATCCGCAGTCAGTAGCTGCTAAATCGCTCATAAAAACCTCCGTTCTGTCATTTGATATGACAGGAATTATATACATTTTAAAGTTATGCGGGGACGCTTGGACAGTTTCCAAAAAGTAAAAAAAAATATCAAAATTGCAGAAAATGTAAAAATAAAAATTCATATTCTCAATAGAAAGGCATGGAAAAATATGATATACCAAAACGAAAGAAAAGATATTTTCAGCCATGGGTGCTATTTTCGCAAGAAACTATGGGCAGTCGGTCTTAGTATGAGCATCCTTTTGTCTTCGGTACTCACAGGATGTACTCTTCCGGGACAGAAAAAAGTAGAGGAGTATATTCCGCCGGAGACTACGGCCGGGACACAGACGGAGGAACCTGAGCAGCCGGGAATGAGTGAGCAGGATGCGACATATGCATCTCTGGAATATCTGGATACCATGAGTGATGAGGAAAAGGTAGGACAGCTCTTTACAGTGAATCTGGAAAGTCTGGACAATACAAAGGGAGATTATTTTGAACATCGCAAAATAACAAAAAAAATGAAGAAATCTCTGGAAAAATACTGTGTGGGGGGAGTGATCCTGTTTTCCAGAAATATATGGAACCGTAAACAGACCAAAAAGCTGATCCGTAAGCTTCAGAAAAATTCGACGACGCCGTTATTTATCGCTGTCGATGAAGAGGGCGGTGATGTGGCAAGAATCGGAAACAATGAGAAAATGAAAACGACGACATTTCCGACCATGGAAGAGATCGGAGAAAACAAGGATGCGGATTATGTATATGAAATGGCAGCTACCATAGGAAAGCAGATTTATAAGCTTGGCTTTAATGTGGATTTTGCACCGGTGGCCGATGTAAAGACAAGTGAGATGAACAGTGAGATAGGCACACGTTCCTTTGGTGATGATCCGGACAAGGTGGCAGAATTTGTCAGTGCCTATGTAAAAGGGCTGGAAAGTCAGAATGTCTGTTCAACATTAAAGCATTTTCCGGGACAGGGAGCATCCAGCGGGGACACCCATCAGGGAAGCGTAGATCTGGACAGCAGTATATCCAAGCTGCGAAAGATTGACTTTGTGCCGTTTGTGTCAGGAATGAATGCCGGTGCCGATTTTGTGATGATATCCCATATTTCGGTAAGCCGTGTTACCGAGACAAGTGAGCCTGCCAGCATGTCAAAGCTGATCATGACGACAATACTGCGTGAGGAATTAAATTTTGGCGGCTTGATCGTGACAGATGCCTTTGATATGGCATCGATCACAGAAAAATACAGTGCGGTTGATGCTGCCGTAAAGTCATTTGATGCCGGAGCAGATATCATATTGATGCCGGAGGATCTGCCGAAAGCGTATGAGGCTGTTTTAAAAAAGGTTCAATCGGGAAAGATCACACAAAAACGATTGAATGATACGGTACAGAGGATACTTAAATTAAAATTTAAGAAAGGGATCATGACATTGGAAGACATGGAAACACCGACAGAAACACTGGTTCCTGAGTCCTCTGCGAAATAAACGGAAAAGGTATTAAAAGAGCAAGGGCGCGAAGAAATAAAAAATAGTACTTTATATTAAGGAGGAAACAGATCGTGAGAGACCCTGAAAAGGTTAAGAAGGAGATGGAGGAGAGAGACGGATTAATTCTCGATACGGCATTTGATATCTTTGTTGTGAAAAAAATAGAAGCAGTTAGTATGGATGAGATCGCAGAAGCCGCGGGAGTGGGACGTGCGACTGTTTTCAGATATTATAAGAACAAACGTGATCTGGCAATCTCTGTCTGCAGCAGGAAATGGAAGCAGTATCTGGATGAACTGGACAGGGTGCGTCCCATCAGCTCCATTGGCAATATTTCCGCACTGGACCGGCTGATATTTACGATGGATCAGTATATTGATATGTATCAGAATCACAAAGACCTCCTTATATATAATGACAATTTCAATCATTTCGTCCGTCTGGAGGGAAAAGAGGATGATAAGCTTGTGGAATTTCATCAATCGCTCTGGTCCGCAGATACAAGATTTCATATGATGTATGAAAAGGCAAAGGAGGATCACAGCTTTCGGACGGACATTCCGGAGGACGAATTTATGCATGTGACAGTACAGACAATGATGGCAGCCTGTACACATTATGCAGGGGGCTTCATATGGGGGTCAGAGGAAAATAAAGATTATACGAAAGAGCTGCTTTTGCTGAAGGATATGATACTCAGCTATGTTCGGATATAAGGTATGTAGAGGAAATGTAATTTTGCTCTTGAGATTTTTTGTGGAATTGATATAATATATCTTGTGTTAATAGGGGTATTAGGACAATTGCATAAGAATGGAGACAAAAATGAGCGAGCATACCAAATGTAACAAACAGACATCATGTGAAAAATGCCATTGTTCCGGCTGTCTGCTTGATCAGGCAGAAGAGACGAAGCTTGGAGAGGAATGCGGAGTATTTGGAATGTATGATATGGAAGGCAGGGATGTGGCTTCCACGATCTATTACGGATTATTTTCCCTCCAGCACCGGGGTCAGGAAAGCTGTGGCATTGCAGTAAGCCGCACGGATGGACCACCGAGAAACTCTTCCTGTGTGAAGGGAATGGGACTTGTCAATGAAGTATTTAATGCAGAGAACCTTGGCAGAATGAAAGGGGATATTGGCGTAGGCCATGTTCGTTATTCGACTGCAGGGGCAAGTGTCGCTGAAAATACACAGCCGCTTGTATTAAATTACATCAAAGGGACATTGTCTTTGGCACATAATGGAAATCTTGTGAACGCACTGGAGCTTCGTCGTGAGCTGGAGCTTAGCGGGGCAATCTTCCAGACAACCATCGATTCTGAGGTGATCGCCTATCTGATCGCCAGAGAGCGGCTAAAGGTTGGTAAGGTTGAGGATGCCGTAAAAGAAGCCATGAAAAAGATAAAGGGTGCGTATTCTTTAGTCGTGGCCAGCCCGCGTAAGCTGATCGGTGCAAGAGATCCTTTTGGATTCCGTCCTCTTTGTATCGGCAAGAGAGACGGGGCATATATGCTGTCCAGTGAATCCTGTGCATTAGATACGGTTGGCGCAGAGTTTATCCGGGATGTAGAACCGGGAGAGATCGTCACGATCACACCGGAGGGTATCTCTTCCGACAGGTCATTGATGACACAGACTCATGCAAAATGCATTTTTGAATATATTTATTTTGCAAGGCCGGACAGTTATATTGATGGGATCAGTGTCCACAGCTCACGTATTATCGCAGGAAGGATCCTGGCACAGACACATCCGGTTGATGCGGACATCGTCGTCGGAGTACCGGAGTCAGGAAATGCAGCTGCCATGGGATTTTCTCTGGAGTCAGGGATTCCGTATGGTACGGCATTTGTAAAAAACAGCTATGTAGGCCGGACATTTATAAAGCCTAAGCAGTCTGCCAGAGAGTCCAGTGTCATGGTGAAGCTGAATGTTCTTCGTGAGATAGTGCACGGCAAGCGTGTTGTCATGGTAGATGATTCGATCGTCAGAGGAACGACCAGTGCCCGTATTGTCAAGATGTTAAAGGATGCAGGGGCCAGTGAGGTACATGTGCGTATCAGTTCCCCGCCATTTAAGTATCCTTGTTACTTTGGAACAGATGTACCGTCCAGCGACCAGCTCCCGGCGTTCAGCCATACGGTCGGGCAGATCGCGGAAATGATCGGTGCGGATTCTCTGGGATATCTCGATCTGAACAGGCTCAGTGAGCTGATCGACGGAGATCAGGGATATTGTCATGCTTGTTTCTCCGGAAAATATCCTTTGGATCCACCCAAGGAGGATATCCGCGGAGACTATGATAAATAAACAATAAAACAATTTATAACAAAGGCGTGCGTAAAGCTGCGCAGAAATGAGGTTAGATATGAGTAACGACAGATACACAAGTCCACTGTCTGAGAGATATGCCAGCAGGGAAATGCAGTACATATTCTCTCCGGACAAGAAATTCAAAACCTGGAGACGTTTATGGATCGCGCTTGCCGAGGCGGAGAATGAACTTGGTCTTCTGGATGAGAATGGCAATCCTGCCGTGACAAAGGAACAGATTGAGGAATTAAAGTCTCAGGCAGATAATATCAATTATGATGTTGCCAAAGAGAGAGAGAAGCAGGTACGTCATGATGTCATGTCACATGTGTATGCATACGGTGTACAGTGCCCGAAGGCAAAAGGCATCATCCATCTGGGAGCGACTTCATGTTATGTCGGAGACAATACGGATGTTATTATTATGACAGAGGCACTTCATCTGATCCGCAACAAACTCATTAATGTCATTGATGAGCTTTCCAGATTTGCGATGAAGTATAAGTCACAGCCGACTCTGGCGTTTACTCATTTTCAGCCTGCCCAGCCAACAACAGTAGGTAAGAGGGCGACTTTGTGGCTGCAGGAATTTCTTATGGATCTGGAGGATCTGGACCATGTGATCGATCATATGAAGCTGTTAGGCTCTAAGGGAACTACAGGAACACAGGCAAGCTTTATGGAGCTGTTTGATGGAGATGAGGAAAAGGTAAAGAAGCTTGATCAGATCATTGCCAAGAAAATGGGCTTTAAGGAATGTTTCCCGGTATCAGGACAAACCTACTCCAGAAAGCTTGACACAAGGGTTGTCAATGTTTTGGCGGGAATCGCAGCGAGTGCTCACAAGTTTTCAAACGATATCCGTCTGCTTCAGCATCTGAAAGAGATTGAGGAGCCGTTTGAAAAGAATCAGATCGGGTCTTCTGCGATGGCATACAAGAGAAATCCAATGAGAAGTGAGCGTATTGCATCATTATCCCGTTATGTGATGGCTGATGTGACAAATACAATGTTTACTTCCGCATGTCAGTGGTTTGAGCGTACATTAGACGATTCTGCCAATAAACGTATCAGTGTGCCGGAGGGCTTCCTTGCCACAGACGGTATTTTGGATCTGGTACTCAATGTCGTAGATGGTCTGGTTGTTTATGATAAGGTTATCGAGAAACGCCTGATGGCAGAGCTTCCATTCATGGCAACAGAGAATATCATGATGGATGCCGTAAAGGCCGGTGGAGACAGACAGGAGCTTCATGAGAAGATCCGTCAGCTTTCCATGGAAGCAGGCAAAAATGTAAAGCAGGAAGGAAAGGAAAACAACCTTCTGGAGCTGATTGCTGCAGATGATGAATTCCCAATGACTCTGCCGGAGCTTCAGGCACTGATGGAGCCATCCAGATATACAGGCCGTTCTGCTTCGCAGGTGGAGGAGTTTGTTCAGGAGATCGTTAAGCCGATTCTCGATGAGAATCAGGAGATCCTTGGAATGAAATCAGAAATAAATGTGTAGGAATCAATTACCGGAGCAGCTGTCCGGTCTGCCGGACAACAAGTAAAAATGCTTCATACCCATGTCATCATAGTGCTGCCGGGCATGGGGAATGTGGTCAGGGCAGCACAGAAATGGGGGCTATTATGGTTACAGCAATCGTTGGAGCAAACTGGGGCGATGAAGGAAAGGGTAAGATCACCGATATGCTGGGTGAGAAATCAGATATCATCGTACGTTTTCAGGGAGGAAGCAATGCCGGTCATACGATCATCAATGATTATGGCAAATTTGCACTGCATCTTCTGCCATCCGGTGTGTTTTATAATCATACCACAAGCGTGATCGGAAACGGTGTTGCACTCAATATTCCATATCTGTTCAAAGAGGTTAATTCTTTGGTAGAGCAGGGAGTGCCAAAGCCAAAGATTTTGGTATCTGACAGAGCACAGATCCTGATGCCGTATCATATCCTGTTTGATCAGTATGAGGAGGAGCGTCTTGGCAAGAAATCCTTCGGATCTACTAAGTCCGGTATTGCACCTTTCTATTCAGATAAATATGCAAAGATCGGTATCCAGGTATCGGAACTGTTTGATGATGATGTATTAAAGGACAAGATCGCACGTATCTGTGAGCAGAAAAATGTTACCTTGAAATATCTTTACAATAAACCGGAGCTTGATCCGGACGAGCTGTCAAATACACTTCATGAGTATCGTGATATGGTTGCTCCATATGTCTGTGATGTATCTGCATATCTTCGTCAGGCGATCAAGGAAGGTAAGGGAATCCTTTTGGAGGGACAGCTTGGTTCTCTGAAGGATCCGGATCATGGTATCTATCCGATGGTTACATCTTCTTCCACACTGGCTGCATATGGTGCGATCGGAGCAGGTATTCCTCCATATGAGATCAAGAGGATCGTCACGGTTGTAAAGGCATACTCTAGTGCTGTAGGAGCCGGTGAGTTTGTCAGTGAGATCCATGATGAAGTCGAGGCTGAGGAGCTGCGTAAGCGCGGTGGAGACGGCGGAGAGTACGGTGCCACTACAGGACGTCCACGTCGTATGGGATGGTTTGATGCGGTAGCATCACGGTACGGCTGCCAGATCCAGGGAGCTACAGAGGTTGCACTTACCGTGCTTGACTGTCTTGGCTATCTCAAAGAGATTCCTGTATGTGTCGGCTATGAGATCGATGGCGAAGTAGTAAAGGACTTCCCGGTTACGGCAAAGCTTGCAAAAGCAAAACCGGTTTATGAGACACTGCCGGGATGGAATTGTGATATCAGAGGTATTACAGAGTATGATAAGCTTCCTGAGAATTGCCGCCGTTATATCGAGTTTATCGAGAAAGAGATCGGAGTACCGATCACAATGGTATCTAACGGACCAAAGAGAAGTGAGATCATTTATCGCTAATCCTTCATTAGAATACAAATGTGAAATTCCCATTGACGCACCTGTCAATGGGAATTATATTTTTATTAACTAAGACTTATTATATGAGGAGGATAAAATATGTATGACCGTTTGACCAGACAGGATGTGGAGAAGATGGAAAAGGAGCTGGAGCATCGTAAGCTGGTGGTACGCAAGGAAGCTCTGGAGGATGTTAAGGAGGCGAGAGCACAGGGAGATCTCAGTGAGAACTTTGAGTACAAGGCTGCCAAAAAGGTAAAGAACCGTAATGAGAGTAGGATCCGTTATTTGGAAAGAATGATCAAGACAGCACAGATCGTAGAGGATGATGCGGGAGAGGAAGAACTGGGCCTGAATGATACGGTTGTGGTATATGTGCCGGAGGATGACTGCGAGGAGGAGTATAAGATCGTCACAACAATCCGTGCTGATGTCATGAATAATATGATCAGTATTGAATCACCGATGGGACGCTGCCTTCTAAAGCACTGTGTGGGAGATACCGTCACGGTCGAACTGGAAAACGGGATCAAATATGATGTGGTCATCCGCGAGATCCGTAAGAGCGATGATGAATCAGAGGAGATCAGCCGGTTTTAACAAAGAATTTATAAATTCCTATTGACAGATAGGAATTGAAGGAATATAATACCATTATAAAATCAATTCATACAAACACGGTATGAATAGTATAAATAAAGAAAAACGGCTGATTTATTTGTATTTCAGAAAGAAATCTGAAGTACAGAGATCAGAAAATCAGAAGGTTTAGAGAATGAAGGAGGACGTTATTATGGCTAAGATCAAAGAGAGTGCAGTAGAACTGATCGGAGGAACACCGATATTAAAGGCGAGCAAATACAGTGAGGCAGCAGGCGTTAAGGATGCAACGATCCTGACGAAGCTGGAATATCTGAACCTGACAGGTTCCGTAAAGGACCGTATCAGTCTGGCAATGATCGAGGACGCTGAAAAGAAGGGAATCTTAAAGCCGGGTGCAACCATCATTGAGCCGACATCCGGTAATACCGGTATTGGTCTGGCTGCTGTAGCTACGGCAAAAGGATATCATGCGGTACTTACTCTGCCGGATACCATGAGTATTGAACGTCGTACATTACTGAAGGCGTATGGAGCAGAGCTTGTTCTGACAGAAGGAGCAAAGGGAATGAAGGGAGCTATCGCAAAGGCAGAGGAGCTTCAGGCAAATACACCGGGATCTATCATCCTCGGACAGTTCGATAATCCTGCCAATCCGGCAGCACATAAGGCAACAACCGGCCCGGAGATCTGGGATCAGACAGATGGAAAAGTAGATATTTTCATAGCAGGTGTAGGTACGGGCGGAACGATCACCGGTATCGGCGAGTATTTAAAGGAGCAGAATCCGAATGTCAAGATCGTAGCAGTAGAGCCTGAGACCAGTCCTGTTCTTTCCGGTGGAACACCGGGAGCTCATAAGATTCAGGGAATCGGAGCAGGCTTTGTGCCAAAGGTACTGAATACAGATGTATATGATGAGATTCTTCTGATAGCAAACGATGATGCCTTTGTAGAGGGCAGAAAATTTGCACAGAGCGAGGGAATCCTGGTTGGTATTTCATCAGGTGCTGCATTAAAAGCAGCAACAATCCTGGCAGCACGTCCGGAGAACAAAGGAAAGGTCATTGTGGCACTTCTGCCGGATTCAGGTGACAGATATCTGTCCACACAGCTTTTCGCAGACTGATCAAATCGTTGATCCTGGAAACGCAGACCAAACAATTCATGGATAAACAGACACAGGTCGTACTCCTGATAAAAGGGTATGACCTGTGTTTTTCGTATATTATTTTACTAAGACTTCCCACACCCAAAACCGATATATACCCAGAATATGTCTTATGTCCGCTTGCATACAATAGCATTTTGCCTTTCCAAGTACTTTTAAATCCGTGAGCGGTGACTAAAAAATCGTCTTGTCACTTACGGATTTGGGTGTGGAAAGTCTTAGTTAGGAAAATAAGACGATACGGAGAAGTGGTCTGGGGGGATAAATAGATTGGAGATACGGGAATGGAGAAAACTGGCACTGCACAGTATCGGCATGCTGGTATTTGTGCTGGTGATCAGTCTGGCGGTCAGCTATGCCGGAAGACAGGGAGCGGTCAAAGGCACAGACAGCAGTGGGACAGGGACGTCTCATGATCCAAAGACGCAGAGCCTGGCAAATATTGAGCATGTAGAGGCTCATAGTGTACAGAAGGATGATATAAAGAAGCTGGGAAAGCGTTATATTGAAATAAAAAAGGTGGCTACGGGGCAGGCGGTCAGTGCGCGTCTGGATAATGATTATATGACGAGAAAACTGACGTTGAGGCTTCGTGGCAGATCGGTAAAAAAATATAAAAAAGATCAGATAAAGCTTGTTTATAATGAAAAAGGAAAAACAGGTACTTTGCTTGTGAATTGGAGTAAACTGTATCATAAAGGGGACAGCGCCAGATACCTGTTTCGAATGGATCATGTCTACGAAACAGAGCTTTTTGAGACAGAGGAAGCTTTTTATATTGTGCTTCGCAGACCCTCCGAAGTCTATGAGCATGTGCTGGTAGTGGATGCGGGACATGGAGGCAGTGACAAGGGAGGAGGTTCTGTCGGCTGGAAATACAGGGAAAAGGAATATACGTTAAAGCTGGTTTATACGCTGAAGGATATTCTGGATAGGACAAATGTAAAGGCATATTATACGAGGCTTGATGACAGAGAAGTTTCCAAAAAAGACAGAGTTTCTCTGGCGAATGATGTGAAGGCAGATGCATTCGTGAGTATACATTGTAATGTTTCGGATCAGACGGAGACTACCGCCAGAGGAATCGAGACATTATATTCAAGCCGGAGACAGACGACGGTCAATGGAGTGTCAAGTAAAGATCTCGCGGAGAATATCCTGAAAAATGTATGCAGTCTGACAGGGAGAAAACGGCGCAAGAAAATAAAGAGGGATCATTTGTATCTGATGCATCATTCCAAGGTGCCGGTTACGATCGTTGAGACCGGGTATATGACGAATAAGTCGGATATGGATTATCTTAGAAAAGAGAAAAACCGGCAGAGGATTGCCGAGGGAATATATAACGGAGTGAAAGAAAGCCTGCAGCTTCCATAGCAGATGTGAGGGTGGGGCTGCAGAATAAAAAATAATGCTATCAGAAAAGAGGATATTAGTGTGAAAAATCCTGCTGATGCAGTATTTTTCGCACGGACTATTTGTGTCGCAGGCGCCACAAAGTAGCCTTGATCGCAGAGCAAAATCTGACATTTTGCTCGCGGTCCTTCGACGCTAAGCGTCTGCGGAATGGAGGTTATCATGAAAAAAATAATCGTAGCAACCGGGAATGAAGGAAAAATGAAGGAGTTTCGTCAGATCCTTCAGGGAGAGGATATTGTATTTTCTTCATTAAAGGATGAAGGTTTACAGAATGTGGAGATTATCGAGGATGGCAGTACATTTGAGGAGAATGCTCTGATAAAAGCACGTAAGATTTCAGAGATTACCGGACAGATCGTACTGGCGGATGATTCGGGACTGGAGGTGGATGCTCTCGACAAGGCACCGGGGATCTACTCAGCCCGTTATATGGGAGAGGATACACCATATACGGTGAAGAATAATCATATTATAGAGCTTTTGAAGGATGTGGAGGGGGATGACAGAAGTGCCCGGTTTGTCTGTGTGATCGCCTGTGTCTTTCCGGATGGCAGAAGCTTTACCTGCCGGGGAGTGGTTGAGGGGCAGATCGGATATAGTGAAAAGGGAGAAAACGGATTTGGATATGATCCTATTTTCTATGTGCCGGAGCTTGGCTGCACAACAGCACAGCTGCCTCCCGAAGAAAAGAATAAGATCAGCCACCGCGGCCGTGCATTGACTGCTATGTATGAAAAGATGAAAGAATATAAAATTGTCTGAACAAAGAAAGCTGCAGGTTATATATGTACGAAAAACAGGATAGAAAGGAATGTGGGATCGATATGGCAGGATCAGGTCAGAAAAAAATATTGATCGTCAGTGACTCTCATGGCCGGAATGACAATCTGAGAAAAGCGGTTGCCAATATGAGGGGAACTCACTGTAGAATGCTGCATGCAGGTGATTTTCAATGTGATCCGCAGGTGATCTGTGATCTGGCAGGAGTTCCCGTGGATATGGTGAGGGGAAATTGCGACAGCAGTTTAAGCGGGATGCCCTTGTCAAAGATCGTGGAGATTGACGGATACCGCATACTGCTGACGCATGGTCATCAATATGCAGGCTTTGACAGCATTGGAAATATGAGTGAGATGGCACGGGCCAATGATGTACAGATTGTTGTGTGTGGTCATACTCATATTCCTCATATAGAACAGAGAGACGGAGTATATGTCGTAAATCCCGGAAGTATATCCCAGCCCAGACAGCCGGGGCATCAGCCTTCCTATCTGGTAATGAATATAGAGCACGGAAACGTCGACTTTGTTCCGGTATATCTGAATTGATATAAGATCTGAAGGGCAAAACGCTGTGAGGTTTTGCCCTTTTGGAGTATATATGAAAATGCTCGCAGCATAAAGGAAAATCAGCGAGAATTGCGAAGCAATTCTTGGAGGGCAAAACGCCGGTTTTGCCCTTTTGACTTTATAAAAGCTTTAGAATTACCGCAGGCAGATAGAATTGACGATAAAATGAAATTCTGATATAATAGTTCTAAAGTGAACTGTCCGCAGGCAGATAAATTACCAATGATATGTGGGATAGGGAGATCATTATGGATGACAGGATTGAACAATTATTAAGTGGTCAATATTTTAAAAAGTATCAGGAAGCTGTATATTCCCAAATTACTGAACAATTTCATATGACGCTTTTGGAGGTTCGTATCCTGCTTTTTTTTGATTCGCATGGCAGCAGCAATACTGCAAAGGATCTGGTAAGGATCTTTCATTTTACCAAATCAAATGTGTCAAAATCAATTGATGATCTGCTGAGCAGAGGTTATCTGAAAAAACAGTATGATGATCAGGACAGACGGTTCATTCATCTGACGGTACAGCCGGAGGCCGTACCGATCCTGGAAATGGCAAGAAAATGTCAGGGGGAAATGTTTCAGGCAATATTCAGGGGGATTAGCGAGGAGGAGCTTCAGATCATTCAAAATGTTGCTCATAAGATACACCAGAATATTTCAGATGCGATGGAATGAAACAGTTAATTGTTTTTTAGGAAGGAAGGGTGATATTGTGCAGGACAATTTTGAAAAGATGATGGATGATTTTACACAGAAGTACAGAGATGTATGCATTCAGAATAATTCGATCGACAGCAGTCTGTTTGCTGAATATGGGGTGAAGCGCGGACTGCGTGACAAAAATGGAAAGGGTGTACTTTCCGGGATCACGAATATTTCTTTGATCAAGGCAAGTGATATCGTGGATGGAAAGGTTATTCCGTGTGACGGTCAGCTCTTTTACCGCGGTTACAATATTTATGATCTGACAAATGGAATGAGAAATGATAAGCGGTTTGGTTTTGAGGAGATCACGTATCTTCTTCTGTTTGGAAATCTTCCTACAAAGGATGAATTAAGAGAGTTTAGTAAGATACTGGCAAAGAACCGCAGACTGCCAACGAACTTTGTGCGTGATGTAATCATGAAAGCACCGAGTCATGATATCATGAATTCATTGACAAAGAGTGTATTGACGCTGGCATCCTATGATGAAAAGGTGTCTGATATCAGTCTGGAGAATGTGCTGGCACAGTGTCTGATGCTGATCAGTGTATTCCCGATGCTGTCTGTGTATGGCTATCACGCATATAATCATTATGAGAGAGATGAGAGCTTTTATATCCATCGTCCGGATGACAATCTTTCTGCAGCAGAGAATATCCTGAGAATGCTTCGTCCGGATAAGAAATATACAGATCTGGAAGCAAAGGTTCTTGATATGGCACTGGTCCTTCATATGGAACACGGTGGTGGAAATAATTCTACATTCACCACAAGAGTGGTCACTTCGGCCGGTTCAGACACATATTCTGTCATTGCCGCAGCACTTTCTTCTCTGAAAGGGCCAAAGCATGGTGGAGCAAACATCAAAGTAGTGGAAATGATGCGGGATATCAAGGAGCATGTTAAGGATACCACAGATGAGGACGAGGTGAGGGCATATCTTAAAAAGATCCTTCATAAGGAAGCCTTTGATCACAGAGGTCTGATTTATGGAATGGGACATGCCGTATATTCTATTTCAGATCCTCGTGCGGTAGCTTTCAAGGGATTTGTGGAGAGGCTCGCCAAGGAAAAACATGAAAATAAAAACTTTGCGCTTTATTCGATGATCGAAAGGATCGCACCGGAGGTGATCGGTGAAGAGTGTGCCATCTACAAGGGTGTAAGTGCCAATGTGGATTTCTATAGTGGATTTGTATATACTATGCTTGGAATACCGACGGAATTGTTTACACCGATCTTTGCAATGGCACGTATTGTCGGATGGAGTGCACATCGTATGGAAGAGCTTATCAATGTAGACAAGATCATCCGTCCGGCATATCAGAGTATTATGGTGCAGAAGCCGTATGAAAGTCTGGCAGACCGGAGTACACCGAAGCTTGGAGGCAAGGATAAGGAGCTTTTGAAAATTTCGATGAAAGATGAGAGCTGCTAAAAATAAGAAAGGCAGGTTTATTTGAGATGTATATAGGAGCACATATTTCTGCCTCAAAGGGATTTGAGGCTATGGGAAAACAGGCATTAAAGCTGGGGGCAAATACCTTTGCCTTTTTTACCCGGAATCCACGGGGAGGCAAGGCAAAAGAGATCGATCGGGAAGATGTGGATAAGCTTTTAACGCTTATGCAGGAGCATCAGTTTGGAAAACTGGTGGCACATGCTCCATATACAATGAATCTGTGTGCGGCCAAGGAAAACGTCCGCAGTTTTTCCATAGAGATGTTTCGGGATGATATGCAGCGTATGGAATATGTTCCGGGAAATTATTATAATTTCCATCCGGGTTCCCATGTGGGACAGGGGGCAGAAAAAGGAATTGAAATGATCGCTGAAGCATTAAATGATGTACTTTTTGAACAGCAGCAGACTACGGTATTGCTGGAGACGATGGCCGGCAAAGGAAGTGAGGTTGGGCGGAGTTTTCAGGAGCTGCGTCAGATCATTGACCGGGTAGAGCTGGATGAAAAGCTGGGTGTCTGTCTGGATACCTGCCATATTTGGGATGGAGGGTATGATATCGTTGATCATCTGGATGATGTATTACAGGAGTTTGATGATATCATTGGATTGGATCGTCTGAAGGCTGTCCATCTAAATGACAGTATGAACCCCCGGGAGGCACATAAAGACCGCCATGAAAAGATCGGGCAGGGGCATCTTGGCATAGAAGCGATCACTCGTATTATCAATCATCCGGCATTAAAGGAACTGCCATTTATTTTGGAAACGCCAAATGATGATGAGGGATACCGTGCAGAGATCGCATTGCTGCGGAAGCTGTCTGAGTCGTGATAACGGAGTCCGGAGCAATCTTAATAAAAATGTAATTTATGACATCCGTCAGATATGTTATTCTATAAAGGAATATATTTGACGGATGTTTTTGGTGGTTTGAAACTGTGTTTGCAGCCGACGGCCTGCAGACGGGGAAAGGAATGTGAAAAAAAGCATGGAAAAGACAGCAACGATCCTGATGGCAGATGATGATCCGGATATCGCAGAACTGGTGGAGCTTCATCTGGCCAGTGAAGGGTTTCGGGTATTTAAGGCATATGATGGAAGGGAGGCCCTTCAGGTATTTGCAAGGGAGCACATTGATCTGGCAATCCTGGATATTATGATGCCAAAGCTGGATGGAATACATGTGTGTGAAAAGATAAGGGAGATCAGTACTATACCGGTGATCATGCTCAGTGCCAAGGATTCTGAGGCAGATAAGGTATCAGGTCTGGGAATTGGTGCAGATGATTATGTGACAAAACCTTTTCATACAGGAGAGCTGGCAGCAAGGGTAAAATCCCAGCTGCGAAGATATCAGCGGTTTGGTGTGCAGGACCGTGCAGCGAGAACAGATGTCGTAAAGTTGGAAAATCTGTATATGGAAAAAGAATCACATAAGGTGCAGGCTTATGGACGTGATGTGAGGCTGACGCCATTGGAGTTTGATATCCTGTATCTGTTGGCATCCAATCCGGGAAAGGTATTTAGCACGGATGAGATATTTGAAAAGGTCTGGAAGGAGAAAAGTTTTGAAATGAGTAATACGGTCATGGTGCATATCAGGAGACTGCGGGAAAAGCTGACAGGAGGATCCCGAGAAAGACAGATCATAAAGACAGTCTGGGGAGTGGGGTATAAGATTGAAGCATAAAAGCATTTGGAAGGGACTGCAGGTAAAACTGGTATTTTATGCAGGGGCGAGTCTGATACTGGCTCTTTTGACGGAAGGGATCCTGGCACTTCTCCTATATCTGATGTCAACAGTATTGGGTGTGTCTCAGGGAGAAAATCCATATCTTGCGGAAGACATGGCACAGAGCAGTATTTCGGGAGAAATGGCCGAGGGACCGGCAAGGATCCTGCGGTTATTGGAAAATGTAGGAAATGATACATTATATACGATGCTCACAGTCGCTGTTATAGGGGGATTGTTTCTGTTTGTGGCATATTTTATATTTCTGACCGGAGGGATCACCCGCGATCTGTCAGATATTGCCGGGGCGATAACTTCTGTCACCGGAGATGTCTCAGACAAAAGACTGCCGACAGACCGACAGGATGAGATCGGTGAGATTGCCAGATCAGTCAATGAAATGACAGAGGAGCTTACCAGACTGGTAGATGCGGAGAGGGAAGCCATGCAGACCAATAAAGAAATGATCGCGTGTCTGGCGCATGATCTGAGGACACCGCTGACTTCCCTGATCGGTTATCTTAATCTGGTTATGGATAGGGAAGCTTATGAGCCGGAGCAGCGTTATCATTTTGCTGAGATTGCCCTGCAAAAGGCAGACCGGCTGGAAGGTCTGATCAGTGATCTTTTTGATTATACTAAGCTTATGAGTGGTGAAATCACGCTGCACCGTCAAAGGATAGACTTTGTGAAACTGATCGAGCAGATGATTGAGGAATTTTATCCTCTTTTGCAGGAGAACCATTTAGAGTGTCATTTTGATACAGAGTGGAGAAGCATGGAGCTTGAATTGGATCCGAATCTCATAGCGAGAGCTGTACAAAATCTGCTGAGTAATGCTGTGAAGTATGGGAAGGATGGAAAACAGATTTTGATCAATCTCAAAAAGGATAGAGGAATCTGCTTTTCTGTGACAAATTATGGTCTGACAATCCCAAAGGAAAGCCTGGAGCTTATATTTGACAGGTTTTACCGGGTGGAGGAATCGAGGTCGAGCAGTACGGGAGGTACCGGACTGGGGCTGAACATCGCAAAGGAGATTATCGAACTCCACGGAGGCTCGATCGAAGCCGAGAGCAGCCTGGAGGGGACGGTATTTCGCGTGTTCCTGCCTGAAAAATACAGAGGAGGAAGTGAGAAAGAATGAAAAAGAATAAAAGGATCACCAGATTTCTTTTTTGTTTATTGATCTTTGTGGGGGGATGTCTGTTTTTGCATCTGTACGGACATCCGGACAAAGTAAAGCGGGCTGCAAATGAGACTTCTGCTTCTGTCGGAGGTCTTTTATTTAACAGAGAAAATCTCCATGTAGAAATAGAATGTGGTTTGGAAAAAGAGGTTCGGTGTGATCGTTATATGCAGTTGACGGCGTCTGTCAGAAATATGGGAAAACGCTTTACAGGCTCGCTGCGGGTCGAAGGAGTCGGAGAAAATTCCGGAAAGGTCTATGAAAAACAAATTGAGATAGACAGTCATGCAAAAAAACAGTATGAGATGTATCTGCCGGTGACAGAAGGAGAAGAAGTCCTGCAGGTATCTGTGTACCATGGTCAGGATCGGCAGATATATGAAGGAAAGATACGGCTGGAGCCCAAACAGGATAAGGATATCGTGTATGTAGGGATTTACAGTGACCGGCAGGATGAACTGAGATATATGGACAGTGTGGAGACAAATGTTATATACCTGTCAGAAAGGGATATACCTGATGATTTCCGGGGACTGAATCTGTTAGATGTATTGATCATTGATAGTGCAGATCTGCAGACAATGCAGGAAAAACAGAGTCAGGCATTGATCAACTGGGTCCGTCTCGGAGGAACTCTTGTACTGGCGGACTCCGGAGAGGAGAGAGAGATCACAGCATTTCGTGGCAGGCTGATTGAATGGAAAAAACAGGGAAGCAGCAGGATAAAGACCTCCTTTGGAGTAGACAAGGAGGGAATGAACAAGATACGCAGTCAGATCCTCAGGGAGAGGACAAAGGAGAAACAGCAGGAGGTAAAAGAATATTTAAGAAATAATCTGTCCGATGAATTATATGAAAAATGGAAGTCAGAGATAAACAATATACAGAATGATGTAAGCTGCCTGCAGGAGGGAGGAGAGATCTATAATTATCTAAGCAGGTCTATCAGTCGTACTGTTTTGAGTGAATTTCTGCCTCTCACACTGACCCGTGCAGAAAAGAAGGCTGCTCTGGAAGAGATTGAATCCAAAGAGGTAAAAAGAAACCTGCAGGAGCTGGAGATAAAAGGCAGTAAGGTGCTTTTAAAATCCCGGAAAGAGAGAAGCATCATACAGAAAAAGGAAGTCGGAAAAGGGGCAGTTTTAGTCAGCGGTGTATCTCTGGCACTCCCGACAGAGGTATGGGAAGTACAGGGAAGGAGTCTCAGAAATCTCCTGTTGGATAACAGGACGACAGGGCAGCAGCTTTTTGAGACTGCCACAGATAGGAAAAATGCAGATAAGCTGTATGATAGGGGACTGCAGATCACAGAGTGGAACAAGATGCCGAATCTTAAACTATATAGTGTTCTCTTTGGAATTTATATCTTATTGATCGGACCGGTACTTTGGTGGTGGATTTCCGGGAAAAAACAAAAGATCATAGTCTGGGCGGTGATACCCGTAGCGGCAGGGGTCTTTGTAATGCTTATTTATCTTACAGGTACAAGTACGAGACTGGAATCGACATATGTAAATTATATGAATCAGATTGAACTGGATGAGAATGGCATTGGTAATATAGAAAGCCGTTTTCGTATGATAAATGGCAGCCGGAAAATTCAGGAAGCAGCTATATCCGGGGGGATGTTGATGGATTATGCTGACAGTCAGAAAATCCGGGGAAAGCTTCTTTTACAGCAGGGAGAAGGAAAAAATACCCTGCAGCTGGGAGAGATCCCAAGCTTTCAGGGGATTGATATGCGTTCCGTAAATACGGTGCGTTTTGAAGGAAATCTGACGGGAAAGCTTTTTATGGCTAATATGCAGTTGGGTGGAAGGATTGAAAATCATCTGGAATATCCTCTGGAGGATTGTGTCTTATATTATAATGGTGTGTTGTATTATATGGGATCCGTAAAAAAGCAGGAGACGATCAGATTGAGAGAGGTGTCAACGAGTCTTCAGGATCAGTATGTATTTGACAGATATGTACTGGAGGACTACAGCAGAGATTATGATCTGCTGGCACAGAAACTGTTTCGTGTAAAGAGGGGAACGGTTTCTAAGGAAGTCAGAAAGAAAAGATGGATCATGCTGCAGTCATATCTGTGTAAAAAAAAGGAAAAGAAAGCATTTTTTTATGGATTTGTCCCTGCGGCAACGGAGCTTGCAGGCTGGTATGATACCAATAAGGCGAAGCAGCAGAATATACTGGCAGGAATAGAGCAGCTGTCAGGGGAAAAGTATGGAGAAACGGGGGTTGCTGTGGAACTGCCGGTAGATGGAGAAGTGTTACAGACAGTTTCGGAAAATGACTGACCGGTACCAATGAAACGTTTAAACTGTCAGGAGGGGAAAATGCTTGAAATACGAGGCTTAACAAAAATTGAGGAAAATAAAAGAATAATCGGTGATCTCACTATGATAGTGGAAGATGGAAGTATTTACGGGATTGCCGGTGGGCAGAGTGAAGCATTAACCGGATTGTGCCGGATACTCGCAGGGCTCGCCGATTGGGATGAGGGGAAGATATATGTTGACAGTCAGGAGTGGGATCCGCAGAAAAAGGAAAAGGGGATCGTTGGTTATGTTCCGGCTGTGTTTGGAAGCTATGGGGATATGACGGTGGAGGAGTATATGGAATATTATGCAGGGCTTTATAATATTTCCGGGGAGGAGAGCAGTACGAGGCAGAGACAGCTTCTGGAATGGTCCGGGTTGTCAGGCCGGCAGGAGGATCCTGCAGATGCTTTGAAGATGGCGGACAAAAGAACATTGGCTCTGGCTGCATGCTGCCTGACGGATCCGGGGATATTTGTGCTGGATGACTTCATGACAGGGCTGCAGACGGGCGATAGAGAAAAGCTTGTATCACTGCTTTTAAAATTGCGGGATCGTGGGAAAGCGATCATTATTACTACCAGAGTACTTGGAGGACTGAGGGGATTAAATGCTGTGATCGGTATTATACAGGAGGGAAAGATGCTTCTGCAGGGAACGATTGAAGAGATTATTGGTCAGATCAGCAGGGCGAATCCGTTAGAACTGGTTGTGGAAGGAAAAAGTGAGGAGGCAGTTGCCGTATTAAAGGACGAACCATCCGTCACCAGCATATCTATTGAGGGAGACAGGATCCTGGCAGGTTTCGAAGGAAATCAGGAACAGCAGGTAGAGATTCTTCAGAATATGGTAAGCAGGGGCGTTCCTGTGGTATCTTTTCAACGCAGGAAAAGCGATCTGGAAACGATTTTCTGGAAAGTGACCAATGGAAAGGAGGAAGTCGTGTAGTGAGATATCATATGAATCCGATCTTAAAGAAAGAAATGAAAAGACATGTCCGTTCCAGACATTTTTTTACCGGTCTGATCTTGTATGAGGCACTTTTTGCATTTGTTTCGGCTGCAGGGTATGGGGGCGTTTTTCAGCGGAGTTGGAATTACAGGATCGACTATTCGTCAGCGGCATATATGTATTTTGTTTTGGCCGGAATACTGGCGGTGACGGTGATGCTTATGGTACCTTTGCCGGCAGCGGGGAGCATAGTGGGAGAAAAGGAAAATCACACGATGGAGCTTTTAATGTCTTCACCTTTGGGGATCAGACGTATTTTGACAGGAAAACTGATGGCGGCACTTTGCTTTGCTTTTCTGTTGGTGACAGCCGCCTTTCCGTTCCTGGCTATGGCATTTACTCTTGGAGGGGTTGAAAAGCGTCATTTGCTGCAGCTGCTGGCGGTTTTGTTTATAGAAGCAGTTTTTTTGGGATGTATCGGGATCTGTTTTTCTGCGGCATCCGAGAGAATGGACTCAGCCGGTATGTGGAGTTACCTGACAGCATTGGGGGTCTGTATCGGAAGTATCATTCTGGAGGCAGGGATCTATCTGGTGTGTCATTCATATGGAACGGCGGCTGCAGACCGTGGCCGTCTGGGAGGTTTTATGCTGCTTTTACTGGGGAATCCTTTGATCACGGTAGCGTCACTATTGGCCGGACAGATGGGGTATAATGAAAAATTCTGTGAATTACTGACTGCCCTTGGTCCGGTGCCGGAAGTCGTATTAGATCACTGGTGCGGCATCAGTATCTGTGTACAGGTGGTGCTGTCGTCCGTTTTATTATTGTCTGCTGCCTATAGAATGAAACGATATTATAAATGATTTACTTGAATTTTCTATTGACGGAGAGGAAAGAGAGGGGGTAAGATAGACGGGTGACAGAAATGGACAGGCAGAGATCTGTGTTATTATGAAATGCGAGGAGAAAAGATTGTGAGAAAGATCAGTGAGAGAAAGAGGATTGTAGTAAAAGTCGGAACATCAACATTGACACATCGTACCGGATGTCTAAATATCCGTCGTGTGGAGAATCTGGTAAAGACACTGGCTGACCTGCAGAATGCAGGGCATGAGATCGTATTGGTTTCCAGTGGGGCGATCGCCCTTGGAATGGGAAAGCTCGGACTCACCAGGCGGCCAAAGGATACACCGGGAAAGCAGGCATGTGCTGCAGTAGGACAATGTGAATTGATGTATATGTATGATAAATTCTTTGCAGAATACAGTCTGGTTGTGGCACAGATGCTTTTGACGAAATACATACTGCTGGAGGATCGCAGGGAGCATGTTGTTAATTCCCTGGAACGTCTTTTGTCACAGGGAGTGATCCCCATTGTCAATGAGAATGATACAGTGGCCATTGATGAGCTGGAGCTGGAGGTAGGAGAAAATGATTCACTGGCGGCGATGGTCGCAAATATTGCCAATGCAGATCTGTTGGTGATCATGTCTGATATTGACGGATTGTATGATAAAGATCCGCATGTTCATGAAGATGCACGGCTGATCCCGGAGGTAGGAGAGATCACGGAGGAGATACGCCGGCTGGCGGGAGGTGCCGGTTCTTCCCTGGGAACAGGCGGAATGGCAACCAAGATCAGGGCTGTAGAGCTTGCTTATGAGGCAGATATAGATGTTGTACTTATGAATGGGAAAAATCCACGGAGATTATATGATCTTTTTGAGGATAAACCGGTAGGAACATTTTTTGAAAAGGTGAAATAGCATTTTGCCTGGAAAACAAATTAATCCGTGAGCTGTGACTAAAAAAATTGTCTTGTCACTCACGGATTTCGAAAAGTCTAATTGCTTTGCTGCTTTGATGTTTGATGAACGCATCCTCCCGTATTTACCCCAAGGTGGGAATCAGGGGGGCGAGAGGCACTTGCACCCGCCGGTACTTACGCCCCAAGCTTTACAAACAGTGTTTTAATTGTAAAGCTTGGGGCGTTATGTCCCGTTGCGTGGTGCATCGTAGCGGGAGCGTGCCGTCCGAAACAACTGAGCCCACCTATGGGGTTTAAGACGTACAGATGCGTATTCATCAAAGCATTGCAAAGCAAAGTCTTTTCAGAAATCCTACTGATCTGCGTCAATTTTT
>JALFLW010000060.1 GCA_022774505.1 Lachnospiraceae bacterium | reverse complement strand
GGGGGGATTCAGGTATTTCAAAGGGCACTTTCGCACTCGCTGGTGTTTACGCTGCGTTTTTTGCAGCGTTATGCACCACTGCGTGGTGCGACGTAGCGGGAGCGTGCCCACTGAAATAACTGAGCCCACCCTGGAGGCTCGATCGTCCAGGCACGTATTCATCGAAACATTGCAAAGCAAAGACTTCCTGGCAATCCTACTGATCTGCGGCAATTTCCAGATCATAGCCTTCCGGGTGCATTCTTCTTTAGAAGCCAAAAATCATATCGAAAACCGTGCCACATCAGAAACAGTCTGGGCACAATTTATTTTCTGGTGTACGAAGTTTGAGATCATAAAAAAAAATAAGAAATGAGGTTTTAAAGCATGACAGAATTTATGAGAGGACGGAGACTCCGCACAGATGAACGCCTCCGGAAAATGGTACAGGAAACACATATGGATATCTCTGATCTGGTCTATCCAATATTTGTAATGGATGGTCACAACAAGATAGAAGAAATTCCTTCCATGTACGGTCAAAAGCGTTATACGGTTGACCGCATGGGAGAAAAGCTGGAGCAGCTTTTAAATGCCGGTGTCAACAAGATCATTCTCTTTGGTATCCCCGATCACAAAGATGAGATTGGAAGTCAGGCCTACGCAGAGGACGGAATCGTCCAACGTGCATTCCGGGAAGCCAAAAAACAGTATCCTGAAATGTATCTGATCGGCGATGTATGTATGTGTGAATATACCTCACACGGTCATTGCGGAATCATCCATGATCATGATGTTGACAATGATGCCACTCTGGAATATCTTGCAAAGATAGCCCTTTCCCAGGTGGAAGCCGGAGCTGACATGGTTGCACCATCTGACATGATGGACGGTCGTGTAGCTGCCATAAGACACTGTCTTGATACACACGGACATACCGGTACACCGATCATGTCCTATGCTGTCAAATTTGCCTCGGCCTATTATGGTCCTTTCCGTGATGCCGCTGATTCAGCTCCCCAGTTTGGAAACCGGCGCACCTACCAGATGGATTATCACAACCGCCGCGAGGCTGTCCGGGAAGCTTTGGCAGACATCCGGGAGGGTGCCGATATCATCATGGTGAAACCGGCCATGATCTATGGTGATCTGATCCGTGAGATCAAAGATCAGACAAATGTCCCGATGGCAACCTACAGCGTCAGTGGCGAATATGCCATGATCAAGGGGGCTGCAAGTCTTGGTCTTATTGACGAAGAGGCTGTCATCTGCGAAACAGCCATTGCCGCAAAACGAGCCGGTGCTGATATCTATCTGACTTATTTTGCCGAGGAACTGGCCGGTTTTATCAAGAATGGCCGCTTGTAAATTGATCCTTTCACTAACATCTGACCATATATTTTTATTTTGGCAGGCTGTCGGCGAGACATAGCGCTCCCCAGCCTGCCTTTTTATCCGGGATCTTTTCCTGCCCCGGCAGCTTTCTGGCTCCCTTTTGCAGATACGCTTTGACCTTTTCCCCATACAAATAGGGATCTCTCCCCTGTACGATTCCCCATTCCATCATAAGGGCTGCTGCTCCGGCAACAAACGGAGAGGCAATAGAGGTCCCCGTGCGTGCGATATATCCTCCTCCGGGTGCGGCCGTTATAACATCCACCCCGGGTGCGGCAAGTGTCGGTGCCCTTCTGCCGTCTGCAGTATCTCCTCTTCCTGAAAATGCCGCAATCACATCATTGGCTGCCCGATACGCTCCCACGCTGATAATACCCTCTGCCGCAGCCGGTATCGTCAATGTGGTATCTGTCTGTGGCTCTAAAAATCCCGTGGATAATCCTATCAGTTCCGTAGCCGGCAGCCACATATCAACAACTCCTTCCACAATCTTTTCAGGGATCAGCCAGATCCTCCACACACCTTGTGTCAGATATCCCTCCCTTCCCTCTGCCAGCAGCCATTCCAAATATATTTCCTGTGTAATCTGTGCCGGTGTCGGATTTCCATAATATACATAAACCATCGTATCCTGCAGTTCATACCGCCTTACATCATCCGTATCCTCTATCAGTACTCTGCTGCCATCCGGTGCTTCCAGAAAAATTGTAAAATCATCCGTATACTGTTTCCATATCTGCATACTCAGATTCTTTTCTCCGGGACCTATAACAAAACGAATATATCGAGGTTCACTGTCCAGCCGGTATCTCGCATGATGTCTGGCATCCCCCTCATTTCCGGCTGCTATGCATATTACATTTTTCCATACTCCCGCTAACTGTGAGATATATCCCTCAAACAGACTTCTTCCGTCGTGAGCACCATTATTGTTTCCATAACTGACATTTATGGAGACAGGCATGCCATACGCCTCGGCCTTACGCACTATATAGTCCAAAGCCTCCATGACTTCCGTTGTCCTTGAAAATCCCTCTCCGCTGGTGGTCAATTTCACAAATATGATAGGACTCGCCACGGCAATGCCCCGGTAACGGCGTCCCTCTGAGCCTGCCCCATTTCCGGCTGCCACTCCGGTCACTGCCGTTCCATGTCCGGAGCCCGTATCGCCCGGAAGTTTTATATCCGTTCGTTCTCCCATAAGCACCTGATCAATCTGCTGCCCTGTCCATTCCACGCCCTGACGATATCTCTCCGGTGACTCCAGTCCGTTTAAGGGATCCGGTGTCCCCCCCTGATCCCACAATGCCAAAATGCGTGTCGTACCATCTTCATTTCGAAACGAGGGATGGGTCAGATCAATACCGGAATCTGCGATTCCTATGATCACTCCTCTTCCGGTGAGACCGGCCGGCCTTTCATCCAAATATGCCGGATCGCTTTGTACAGAATTAATACAGGAGGCACTTCTTCCTGTCTCCAGAGAGAAGAATACCTCCTTTGGTTTTTCCATATATTGTATCTGCACAATCGCTGCTAATTCCTCCAAGGCTTGCTCAGGAACCCTCACAATTCCGTATTGATGAAAAAGCGGTATCACCAAAGTGCCCGGGATCTGTCTCTCCACCTCATAAAGATCTCCATAATAGCGAACGATCACCCGCCAAGTCTGTGAACCTTCATCAAATCCCGTATTTAACGTACTGCTCTGCATTCTTTCTCCTGCAGGCAGATTCAGTACAAACTGCAGCTGTGCATCCAGTTTCTGATCATTTTCCATGTATTCTTCTCCCTGTCATATAATAACTACTGTATCTACTTTATGCAGATCCTGTAATTGATATAACAGATATTTCATACATACTCACCGGCAGCGGCTGTGTTTGTGCCGGCTTTTACTGCTTTCCGGTACTTCCAAAGCCCCCTCTGTCTTTTCCGGTAAGTCTTTCGACCTCCCGAAATACCAGCTTCGGCTGATTTTCCATAATACGAAACTGACAGATCCTGTCATTCATCCGGATCTTGGTATCTCTCATGGCGATCACAGGCATCCTCCACATATCATTGTCACCACAGTAAGAACCATCGACTATGCCACAATGATTTGCCTGAATGATCCCAAAATTTTTATAAGTACTGCTGCGAGGCACAATATGTGCCTCATAGCCCTCAGGAAGTTCCATTGCCACTCCCAAAGGAATCAAGGCAAAGTCCCCCTTTTTCAATACTACGTCCTCTGATGCACGCAGATCGATCCAATCCGATTTTCCATCAATATATTCCAGTTTGTCGATCTTATCCGTAAAATATTTCACTTTTATATTTTCCATGTTTATCCTCACTTTCCCGAATTGATCTGTTACCAAGACTTTCCAAATCATTATACTGATTTTCTACCTGTATGACAACATATGTTTTTGTCTGCCCCGCTTTCATTCACCACTTTGTATTTCTATCATATACTAAAAAAGAATATTTCCTAACGGAGGCTATTTATGTCTAAATTATATGCAGCACAACAGGATCGTCCTGATTCCGGCAGACTGCTGGTTAATGTCAGTTCTTTGATCAGTTCGAGAGCTGTTCCTGACGCAACCGTACAGATCACTGACAGCAACGACCCCGAAATCATCATGGATGAACTTTCTACCGATTCTAACGGACAAACCGATACGATCGATCTCCCGGCTCCCCCTCTCGAATACAGTCTCGAACCCCTGTCGGCACAGCCGTATTCCGTATTCAACCTAAGGATCACAGCTCCCGGCTATGAACCGACTACCATATCCGGTGCCGAGATCCTTTCCGGGCAGACTGCTCTCCAGAATATCTCTCTGATTCCGCAGTTTGAAACACCAAACGAAGACAGCGAGCTCTATGTCATCCCTCCACACACGCTCTATGGAGATTACCCACCAAAGATTCCTGAAAGCGAGATCAAAGATATCAGTGAGACGGGAGAGATCGTTTTAAGCCGTGTAGTGATCCCCTCTGCTGTGCGACAAAATGATATGCCGGACCGAGGAAGCATTCCAATGCATACGCTGCTCCTGCGGCTCTTCCCCACACTGATATACCTTTCCGGTCATCCGGTACAGCTGTGGTGTACTTATCCCCCTCTCGTCCAAAGCTCCTGCAATCGCCTGATAGGATAATCTTTGCTCACGCATATTTAATATCTGCTCAATAATCTTTTCCACTCTGCTATCTTTTTTCAGATAACGACCTCCCTTTTCCTTATAGATCTGCCACCCATAAGGTGCGGCACTTCCCAGATATTCCCCCTGCATTTTTTTCTGCTCCTTCACCAGACGTACTCTCCTGCTGATATCCCTTGCATACCATTCATTCATAAGATTTCTCAGATTTCCTGATAAGCTTCCCGGCATATCCCTTGCACTGTCATACCCCTCTCCCACACATACTACCCGGACTCCCAGTGTCGGAAATACCTTTTCCAGATATTCCCCCGTCTTCAGATAATCCCTGCCAAGCCTTGATGTATCCTTGCACAAAATACAGTTAATCCTTCCCATGCCTGCATCATACAGCATCCGTTGAAATTCTCTCCTGCAAAAGGAAGTCCCGCTGCATCCCAGATCTTTATATATATCAACAAGATAAAATTTATCCGATGATCTTGCTTTTGTATCATCTAGCCAGCTTTTTGATATACGTATCTGATTTTCTATGCTATTATCTTTGTCATTTCTATGTTTTACGGAAAGCCTTGCATAGATTCCCACATAATATTGCAAATTTGTGATCACTCCTCCCGGAAAGGTGCAGTTATATGAAAATCAACATAGATTTCTTTATCATAAAAAACAATATTTTTAATAATCGTGGCTGCCTGCATACGCGCCATCCACCTTTCCTTTTTTACTGCCTTTTCTCCTTCCCACGCCCTCCATATTTTTTCACATATTATCTGCTGTCCCAAAGACAGCCCATAACCGGCAAACACATCACAGAAATCCCGGCCTTTCCTGCTGCGGATTCTTTTTTTATTTAGTTCCTGCACAGAACCGTATATCCACTTTGATATGATCTTTGGAACTGCATTTTCCGCCATGCACCATTCCGCCTTTGGTACAGGTACCCTTTTTTTTAATTTATAACTGATCTTACGGTCTTTTCCCTGTATCATCACTCCTGTATACATCTGGTTCGATAATATCCGCCTTACTGCCTGCGGACTCCAGAGATACTTTTGTTTCTGACAGTCATCCCGCCCTCCTGCTATAAATCCACAGCAATACCCGCTCCCCGTCAGCCTTTTATACATATACGGACTGAATATCTGTCCCATATTTAGGACTTTAGCAATATTTTCCGCTGCCATGCCGCTTATTCTCAAATAAAAAATGATCCTGACTATTTCTGCTGCAGGCGGATCGATCTCAAGTCTGTGGATATCCTTTCCGCTTTTGCGATAGCCATAACAGGTAAAGGCCCCAATATACTCCCCCATTTCTCTCTTTGTTTTTTGCTGCAGGCGCACTTTATTGGAAATATCACGACAATATGCATCATTCATAAGATTCATTACCGGAAGGAGCAGTGAATCCTCCATAAATCCGCTTTTCGCACTGTCATAATTGTCTGCCACGGCAATAAAACGTATTCCCATTTCCGGAAATATTTTACGCAGGTAATAACCTGTCTGTATATACTCTCTTCCAAGCCGTGACAGATCTTTGCACAAAATACACTGAAAATCCCCTGTCACTGCCTTTTCCATCATTTTTTGAAATCCCGGCCGTTCATAATTGCTCCCACTCCATCCGTCATCGACCCATTCTCCTACAACTATCATGTCCTCATGCTCTGCAAGATATCTCTGAAGGATACTTCGCTGATTTTGTATACTGTCACTCTCACCATTTCCATCCTCTCTCGACAAGCGCAGATAAAATACGCACCGGATCATTCCTGTACCTCCTCCGACAATTGTGCCAAACCCTGATACAGAATATTCCGATGCGCTTCTTCATACAAAGCATACGCTTCCTCCACAGACGGACCCTCCTCTGCATAGGATACATACACCTTATATCCCTCATATTCACCTTTATAAATATATTCTCCCATATTGTTTCTTTCCGCCGGACATTCCTCCGGCCTTTTATTAGCTATCCTATGAAGAATATCTACCAAAAAGAACATGATCACTTCCTAAAATATCAGAAATTCCCTGATTTCTTCCCAGGCTTTTCTCGATTCCTCCAGCTTATCCATACTCAGCTGAAATACATGAAACATATCCTTGTAAACAGACAATTTAACATCACAGCCTGCCTCTTTGGCCTTTTTTGCTGCCAAAACAGAATCACTTAACAGCATTTCCAGATCTCCCACCTGAAACAGCATCGGAGGCAGTCCATGAAAATCTCCAAACAGCGGAGATATGTACGGAAGTGCCGGATCCTGCTTCCCGACATAATCACCGTTATAGATCATACTCTCTCTTGTATTGCCAAACAGGGGGTCTCTTTCGTAATTTTCCTGATACGAAGCTCCTGAAGCAGTCAGATCGGTCCAAGGTGACATCATAACAAGTTTTTCCGGCATCGGCATGCCCTGATCCCGGAGATACATTGCCAGAGCAAGAACCAGACCTCCCCCTGCCGAGTCTCCTGCCAGAATGATCCGGTCTCCCGTAAATCCGGAGTACAGCAGCCACCGGTAGGCATCTGCGGCATCCTGAAATGCTGCCGGATACGGATGCTCCGGTGCCACCCTGTAATCCACGGAAAGGACTCTGTATCCCTTTATCCTGCTATAACGCACAGCAAAATCACGATATGCATTCCTGATCTTTGCAATATATCCGCCCCCGTGAAGCTGCAAAATAACCTTGCCACAATCCTCTCCTTTCGGAGTCAGAAGTTCCATATCAAACTGCCGCAAATGGATGGGCAGATTAATATATTCCTCCGGACAGTGCCAGGGAGGTTCTATAAGGTTCTTCCGGATTGTGCCGTCCTGAATTTTCGGACCAAGCATTTTCTGGGAAGTAAAAAAACGGATCATGTCTGTGACAATCTTTCCCTTAACACTCATCAGTAACTAATCCCGCCTTTCTGACACCTGCAGTTCTCAAACCTCAGGCAATAATAATCCTCCGGCTATAAATGAAACTTTCTGCGTATTTCATTTTCCGCCTTCCGTCCTCCAAATATCATCGTCATAACCCACAGGGTCATATATGTCCCAAAATTGACCCAGGAAAGTATCCCGTTTCCCCATTTTCCAACAAACGAATAAATAAGATATATAACACTGAATATCACCATGAATATCTGCATCGTAAGATAATTCTGCCAATTTGCAAAATTTATGATCATACATACTAATATGATCAAAGCAAAGCTTAGCAATATGCAGGGGATCCCATATTTTACAGACCATCCCCGAAAGCCCAGTGCATAATCGATCCCCAGCAAAAGTAACAGCAATGCAGCCGCCTGAAAATACAATTTACTGATATGTCCCTTTCTCCGGGAAAGCATCTGCCACAGACTGACTAATATATATGCTGCCGAAACCCCTGTAATCAGAGACCATCTCACCTGTGGCGAGAAAATGCGGTTAAGAAATATAAAAACCGCCTCGAACAAAATACAGATGTATGTGCATGTCCAGAATATTTTTCTGCGCACCTTTCTTTTGGCCGCAATATCAGGGAATGTATCTGCTCCCCGTTCTTCGATATCCTCCTCTACATGCAGGACGCTGTTGCAAAGCGGACAGACCTGCCTGTCTCCCAAAACCTCTACTCCACATCTTTTACAGAATTTCATTATGCCCCTCCATGTATCCTTACAGATTACTCTCCACTGCTACATCTATACCATCCTCTGCCAATATCCGGAAGAACCTTTTTTGTACAGATGTATCCTTTAATATCGTACAAAACGCCGCAACCATTTCATCTCCATAAGAGCATATGGTCATCTTCGTATTCTGTCCCTGTGAAACAGATAATGCTGCCGAAAAACGCCGGATATACTTCCGGTAAACCTCGTCCACCTTCATAACTCCAAGATTTGTCATCGTGGTTGTCGTTGCCTGTGCACTGATCCGGTAAACCCACTGCATCACAAATTTCTTTAATATCAGCGGGACCGCACGAAGCATGAGATTTTTCTGGTTAGATACATTATACGAGAAAAGTTTTTCTAAATTTTCTTTTTTTATCTGATCCCTTAGTGCCTGCACAACAATCTTTTCCACCTCATCCCTGGTATAATCCTCCCTGTCCGGCCGGAATGCCGCACTTACCATAGCAAAAAAGTTTCTGGTTGTTATGGATTCAAAATAAGGCCGCAGATTGACCGGCACACACAATACGATTGGTTTATGGGAAACCGCTCCATGAAGATACTCTTTGTAAATACTGTAAACATACACTCCTGCCAGATATTCATTAATACTTACCTTTCTGTCATGTGCCGCTTTCTTTACCTGAGATACCGATAAGTATCCCTGGATCACCCCAAAAGCACCATCCCTGAGTTTTTCTCCATTCATATGGAATGCCGGCTGGGACTTGTATCCTTTCGGCTCCCCCTTACGAAAATTTTTTAAATAACTATCCTCTGTATTAAGAGATGTCTGTTCTGATAAATGATCTCCTGTCAGACTGCATAATTCCGGATGTGCCAGCCTGAGATACTGACAGGTTAATTCCTTCAAAAAGGTAGCTCCACCCATACCGTCTGCCAACACATGAAAAACCTCAAGATTGATCCGTTTCTTATAATAACTGACCCGAAACAGATACTGTGCGTTTAACTGTGGTTCCATCTTCCGGCACGGATACTCACTTTCCTGCTCTACTCCCGGTGCCTTTTTACGATTTGTCTCAAAATAATACCAAAAAGCTCCTGTCCTTAACCGTACGTTCATAGAATCAAACATTGGAAGTATTTTGTCCAATGCCTGCTGCAGCAGTCCAGGGTCCACATCCTCCATCAAAGTCATGGATAAACGATAGACATTGGTCATCCTGTCTGTCGCAATAACAGGAAACAGGTTTGCCGTATTATCCAGTCTGGACCATTTTAATTCCCTGCGGGACATCTGCTCTCTCATATATTTCTATCCCTCATTTCTATTATCATACAGCAGCCCCCGAATACGTAATCGTACACGATGGTCCTCCCAGTGACTCCGGTGCCAAAAATTACTATGTAAAATACAAGGACTACATCAAAAATGTCGCATCCAGTGAAATCTATGCCACATGGCCGGAAGCTGCTCTTCTGGCAAACATTCTGGCTATCCAGTCCATAACCTTAAACCGTGTATATACAGAGTGGTATCGCAACCGCGGATATGATTTCACCATCACAAGCTCTACTGCTTACGACCAGAAATTTATGCCGGGCCGCAATATTTTTGAAAGTATTTCCCAGGCAGTAGATACGATATTTTCCAATTATATATCCAGACCGAATATAACGCAACCTCTTTTCACTCAATACTGTGACGGAAAACGTGTTTCCTGTCCACGCTGGATGCGTCAATGGGAATCAAAGACACTGGGAGATCAGGGATATTCTGCCATTGAGATCCTGCGCAGATTTTACGGAGACTCCGTATTTATCAATTCCTCAGAAGAAATTTCCGGTATTCCGGCTTCCTGGCCCGGATATGATCTGACTATTGGCTCCACCGGCGAAAAGGTACGTCAGCTGCAAAACCAGTTAAATACCATCTCAAAAGGATATCCTCTGATCCCAAAGATCGCAGCAGACGGAATCTATGGAGAAGACACCGCGAATGCTGTAAAAACCTTCCAAAAAGTATTTAATCTGCCGCAGACAGGTATTGTCGACTACCCTACCTGGTATCGTATCAGCGATATCTACGTCGGTGTGTCCCGGATTGCTGAGCTTTCCTAAGTTTTATGCCACCCAATTGTCAGAGCAGGTGCAGCTTTATTTGTCTGAAAAGAAAAAACAACAGGGGAAAATTCCCCTGTTGTGATTTGTGTCATATCTCTATTCGATTTCCTCTCCGGCCTGCATGGAAATATCTTCTATCGCCTCGTCTCCACAGATGATCGGAAGAACCTGCTGATGATTAAACAGATCCACCTCATTCCAGCTTCCTCCGTCCTCTCCATCTAATGTCCACTGCACCTCATCATCACATTTGATATGAAGGTGCTTGCTGCTGCAACGGAACATTTTGGCCGCATCCAGTTTTTTCGTCAATAATGCGTTCAAAACCTCCTGAAGCTCTAAGGCATTCTTCAGATCCCGGATAAAAAGCACTTCAAAGAGTCCGTCGTCCATTTTTATATCTTCCTTCTTGTACGCCTTATATCCGGCCACAGATACAGAATTACTAACGAGACCGAGAACAAAATCTCCATCCATCTCTCCATCATCATAAGTAATATGCATATGATGTGGCTTGATCTCTGCCAGATGCTTCAAGCCTTCAATAAAATATGCCGTCTTTCCTAACATATTCTTCCATTCCTGAGGCGTCGTATAAGATACTTCCGTAAATGCACCAAACCCTGCCACATATGTAAAAAACTTGTCATTAAATGAACCAAGATCACAGCGAAATACCTTTCCCTGTGTAACAAGCTCCGCAGCATGGCGCATGATCTTGGGAATCCTCAGACTGGAAGCAAAGTCATTGACTGTCCCGGCCGGAATATATCCGCAGATTGGTTTTTCCTTAAGGTGCATCATCCCGTTTGCAACCTCATTCATGGTTCCATCCCCTCCGGAACATACCAGATAATCATAATCTGCTCCATATTCTATTACCGCATTTTTTGCATCATTCTGACGGTTTGTTGCCATCAGAGTCACCATAAAATCCGCCTCACAAAATACCTGTATGATATCTGCCAGTTTGTTTTTGATCTGTTCCTTTCCTGCCATTGGATTGTAAATGAATAATAATGTCTTCCGCATTTTCTCCTGTTCACCGTCATAATGCCTGTCCATATGATCACCAAATCCTTTCTGTCGTACCCTCTATGCATCCTTCTCAATGATCAAAAGATCATCTCTGCCCTATTTAATAAACATAGCATCTCCAAAGGAAAAAAATCGGTACTTTTTCTCTACCGCTTCCTTATACGCCGCCATTATATTTTCTTTTCCTGCCAATGCAGACACAAGCATTAAAAGTGTAGACTCCGGCAGGTGAAAATTGGTTATAAGACAATCTAACACCTTAAATTGGTACCCCGGATATATAAAAATATCCGTATCCCCCTCCGTTGCTCTGACAATTCCATTTTCGTCAGCAGCAGATTCTATGGTACGGCAGCTGGTTGTTCCTACACATATTACTCTTCCGCCGCTTTTTTTTGTATCGTTTATAATATCAGCGGCCTCTTGGGAAACTCTGTAATACTCCGTATGCATATGGTGCTGTGTCACATCATCCACCTTCACCGGACGAAAAGTTCCAAGACCGACATGAAGTGTCACTCTGGCGATCTTTATCCCCTTCGCCTGTATCTTTTTCAAAAGCTCTTCCGTAAAGTGCAGTCCTGCTGTAGGAGCTGCCGCTGATCCCTCATATTTCGCATATACCGTCTGATAGCGGTTCTTGTCCTTAAGCTGATGAGTTATATAAGGTGGAAGCGGCATCTGTCCCAGCCGGTCAAGGATCTCTTCAAAAATCCCCTCATATTCAAACCGTATCAGTCTGTTTCCCTCGTCGACTATATCCTGTACCTGTGCATGCAGCAAACCGCCCCCAAAAGAAAGCCGCATCCCCGGTCTTGCCTTCTTTCCAGGTTTAACGAGCGTCTCCCAGACATTATCTGTCCTGCGCTTTAATAAAAGCACCTCAACCTTTCCACCTGTCTCCTCCCGCTCACCGATCAGTCTGGCCGGTATAACCTTTGTATTATTGATCACGAGACAATCTCCCGGATATAGATCATCTATAATATCATGAAAAATCTTATGACTTCTTTCTCCTGTCTTTTTGTCTAATACCAAAAGTCTGGATGAGTCTCTCTGCTCCAAAGGATCCTGTGCGATCAGTTCCTGAGGCAGATCATAATCAAAATCCGCTGTTTTCATCTGTATACTTCCTTTCAAAAAACATATCATTTTACAATGATACTATTTATCCCCGAAAAAATCCACCCTTTTGTAAATATTATGTAAAAATGCTCCAATGGAAATCCGGTGTAAAATGAATCTGAAATTATTGTAAAATATGAAATAATCTGTGAAAAAAGCTAGTTATTTTTTTCGGAATAACGTACAATAATTATAGTTCACTATAAATTTTCACACCGGCTGTGGAAATTGCAGATCAAGGAGGAATCAAATATGGCTATCACCACCTTTGCCGCAATTGATGTAGGTTCCCACGAAACCTCACTGCGCATATATGAAATATCAAAAAAGATCGGTATCCGCGAATTAGATTATGTACATCACAGTGCCCGTCTGGGATATGAAACATATTCTACCAAACACATAAGCTATCATTCCATTGATAAATTATGCACGATACTGAATGGTTTCAAGGATAAAATGAAAGAATATGGTATTACGGATTATATGATCGCCAGTACAAGTGCCCTGCGTGAGGCAGATAACAATCTTATCGTGCTGGATCAGGTGCGGCAGCGCACCGGATTCAGGATTAAGATCCTGAGTAATTCCGAACAGCGATATCTTTGTTATAAATCAATTGCATTAAAAGAAAATTCTTTTCACAAACTCATTCAAAAGGGTACTCTTTTGGTCGATGTAGGTGGTGGAAGCATGCAGCTTTCCTTATTCGACAAAAACAACCTGATCTGTACTCAAAATATCCTGCTTGGTTCCCTGCGTATTCAGGAGTTTCTGCAGGATATGCAGAAGCATACAGACAATTACCAGAATCTTGTATATGAATATATTTCCAATGACCTGCACACTTTTTCCGAACAGTATCTTAAGGAACACAGGGTCAAAAATATCATTGCTGTCGGCAATCAGCTCCACACATTTGTGAAATATCTATCTGTCCACAATTTCGGACATCTCCAGCCAACTGACAGCCGTGGAAAAAAGAAAGATTCCGTAAGCCGACAGGAATATGATGAATTTTATGAAGCAATCTCTTCCCAACACCCAGAAGATCTGGCCCGAGAGTTAAATACCTCCATGGATCAGGCATCCTTACTGCTCCCGACTGCTATGATCTATCATAATATTTTCGAGGAGACAGGTGCTGAGCAGATGTGGCTTTCCGGGATTACACTCTGCGAGGGAATGGCGGCTGATTTTGCTGAACGAAAAGAAAAAATCACGCCCGCCCACAGCTTTCAGGAGGATATCATCCATACCGCCCGCAGCACGGCCGACCGCTATGGATGCAGTCATGCACATGAGGAATATATCGAAAATGCCGGACTTAAAATATTTGATGCATTAAAACGCCAGCATAATCTTACCAGGCATGACCGTCTTTTATTACAGATTGCCATTATCCTCCACAATTGCGGAAGCTATATCAATCTGAATGATGTCGGTGAAAATTCCTATAAGATCATTATGTCTACAGAATTAATAGGTATTTCTCACAAGGAGCGTATGATCGTTGCAACGGCTGTCCGTTATCTCCACGATTATTTTCCGGAATACAATGAGCTTCGTGAAGGCTTTGACCGCGAAGATTATATCCGTATTGCCAAGATCAATGCTATCCTGCGTATTGCAGATGCAATGGACAGAAGCCATAAACAGAAATTCACAACGATCACCACATCATTGCGAAACCAGATATTAACGATCACCGGAACTACATTATATGATATTACACTGGAACAGGGTATATTTTTAAGACACTCCGACTTTTTTGAAGAGGTCTTCGGCATACAGCCCGTCCTTAAGCAGAAAAAAACCATGACACCAAAGCATGCAGAATTTCCTAAAAGGAAGAACGGAGGCAACGTATGAACAGATCAACATATTTAAAACCGGAATATTTTTATAATAGAGAATTAAGCTGGCTTTCTTTTAATTACAGGATCCTGGGCGAAGCCAGAGACAAATCCATTCCATTATTGGACCGTTTCAAATTTCTCAGCATTACCGCATCTAATCTTGATGAATTTTATATGGTGCGTGTGGCATCCCTGAAGGATATGGTACATGCCGGATATAACAAAAAGGACATCTCCGGTATGACTCCTGCACAGCAGCTGGAGCAGATCAGTCAGATAACCCACGACTTCATGAAAGAGCAGTATCAGACCTATAATAATAATCTTATCCCTGCCTTAAAAAAAGAGGGCATTGCCATTCTTTCGCATTATGAATCTCTCAATAAAGAACAGGCAAAATTTGTTGATGATTATTTCATCTCTGAGGTTTATCCCGTACTGACACCGATGGCGGTAGATTCCTCCAGACCATTTCCTTTGATCCGGAATCGTTCCCTGAATATCGGTGCCATCCTGAAAATGAAGACCACAACTCCGGGGGATGCCAAAAACGGACATTTCAGAGAATTATATATCACACACAACGGCACCAAAAAGCAGGGAAGCTCTGACACGGACTTTGCTACCGTGCAGGTTCCGTCTGTTCTGCCACGGGTGGTAGAGATCCCGTCTGCTCCGGGCTTTGACAGAACCTATATCATGCTTGAGCAGATCATCGAAAGAAATATCCACAAGCTCTTTGTAAATTATGAAGTTTTATGTGCATTTCCATATCGTGTTATGCGAAATGCAGATCTGACGATCGAAGAAGATGAGGCCGCCGATCTATTGATGGAAATAGAAAAACAGATCAAAAAACGCCAGTGGGGCGAAGCAATCCGCCTGCAGGTAGAAGATGGAATTGACAAAAAATTATTAAAAGTTCTGAAAAAAGAACTCCATATCAAAGAAGATGATATTTTCCATAGCAAAGGTCCTTTGGATCTGACATTCCTTATGAAACTTTCCGGCATGGAAGGCTATGATCACCTCCGTGTGCCCGAATACACCCCGCAGGCTCCAAAATGGCTTGATATGGAGGAAAATCTCTTTGCACAGATCCGCGACCATGACGTCCTTCTCCATCATCCATATGAAACCTTTGATCCGGTGGTAAATTTTGTCCGGGAGGCTTCCAAGGATCCCGATGTTCTGGCGATCAAACAGACACTTTACCGTGTCAGCAGCCACTCCCCGATCATTGCCTCTCTCGCCGCTGCTGCAGAAAACGGCAAACAGGTTACTGTTTTGGTCGAATTAAAGGCCCGCTTTGATGAGGAAAATAATATCATATGGGCAAGAAAACTGGAACAGGCCGGCTGCCATGTAATCTATGGCCTGGTCGGACTAAAAACACACAGCAAGATCACCCTTGTAGTACGCCGCGAAGAAGATGGTATCCGCCGCTACGTCCATCTGGGTACCGGAAACTATAATGACAGCACCGCCAAGCTTTATACTGACATGGGACTCTTAACGTGCAACAAAGCCATTGGGGAAGATGCTACAGCAGTATTTAATATGCTTTCGGGATATTCCGAACCAGCTGTCTGGAACAAGCTTGCTGTGGCTCCTCTCTGGCTTCGTGACCGTTTCACCGAAATGATACACCGGGAGATCCATTTTGCAAAGGCCGGCAAAAAAGCCTTTATCAAAGCAAAAATGAATTCCCTGTGCGATGCCAAGATCATCGCAGCCCTCTATGAAGCATCCTCCGCAGGTGTTCAGATCGATCTTGTTGTCCGTGGCATCTGCTGTTTGAAAACGGGTATTCCGGGAATCAGCGAAAACATTCATGTACGTTCTATCGTGGGAGATTTTCTGGAGCACAGCCGAATCTTTTATTTCCATAACGACGGTCATGAAGAAGTCTATATGGGAAGTGCCGACTGGATGCCCCGCAATCTTGATAAGCGTGTTGAAATATTATTTCCTGTTGAAGACGATGCCCTGAAACAGGAAGTGATCCATATTTTGGATATCCAGCTGCAGGATACTCTGAAAGCACATATTCTACAGCCTGACGGAACCTATCTGAAACAGGATCTGAGAGGCCGTAAGAAGATCTGTGCACAAAATTATTTCAAACAGGAGGCCGTAAGAAATGCCAACAAACGCAAAAAAGAACAGAAAGCAAAACGCACCTTTGAACCGATGAAAGCGGAAAATGACGAATAATACGGCAATAGCCTCTTTAACTATACGGCTGTCACATAAAGTCAAGAAGAGACATCTGGTTTGTATGCGGCATATCTCCCAGTAAACCAAGCTCTGCCATGGCATCTACTGTCGTGGCACTGACTTTACACCTGTTTTTAAAATCTTCCCGTGAGAGAAATTTGCTTTTCTGGGCTTCTGCCTCTATCATCTCCGCAGCGACTGTCCCAAGACCGTCTATGGAGGAAAACGATGGCATCAGCTTGTCTCCCACGATCTGAAAACGGGTTGCCTTGGATTTATAGAGATCAATCTTTACAAAGCTAAAGCCGCGGGCATACATTTCCTGCACGATCTTCATATCTTCCAGTGTTGACTTTTCTTTATCGGACAACGAATCTGAACGTTTGTTATAATCGGCCATATAATACTCCAGCCGTTCTTTTCCAAGGCACATGAGCTGATAATTAAATGCCGTGGCACGAATACTAAAATATGCGGCATAATAAGCCAGAGGACGGTGTACCTTAAACCAGGCTACACGCATCGCCATCATAATGTATGCTGCCGCATGTGCCTTCGGAAACATATATTTTATCCTCTGACAGGATTCGATGTACCAGTCCGGCACATCACAAGCCTTCATATCAGCAATCATACTTTCATCCAGTCCCTTTCCCTTCCGGACACTCTCCATGATCTTAAAGGATCGCTCATTTTCAACCCCCTGATGGATCAGATAGATCATAATATCATCACGGGTACAGATAGCCGTAGACAATGTACAGTACCCTTCTGATATAAAATATTCTGCATTGTCCTGCCATACATTCGTCCCGTGAGACAAACCGGATATGCGGACCAGATCGGAAAAATTCTTTGGTTTTGTTTTTTCAAGCATGTTCATTACAAAATGTGTTCCAAGCTCCGGCAGCCCGAGACTCCCCAGTGTACAGCCTCCAATATCCTCCGGTTTGATTCCGAGCGCTCTCGTAGATTCAAACAATGAAAGTACATCCTGATCATCCATGCGTATTTTAGAAGCATCTTCTCCTGTAAGGTCTTCCAGCTCACGGATCATCGTAGGATCCTGATGCCCCAGAATATCTAGCTTCAACAGGTTCGCATCGATCTTATGATAATCGAAATGTGTGGTGATCGTTCTTGTTTTCATATCATTGGCCGGATGCTGCACCGGAGTGAAAGTATAGATTTCCTCTCCCACCGGCAAAACAACGATTCCACCCGGATGCTGCCCTGTCGAGCGGCGCACTCCGACACAACCGCTGGCAATTCTTTCAATCTCCGCCGTTCTCTTCGACTCCCCATGCTCCTCATAATATTTTTTTACATATCCAAATGCCGTCTTTTCTGCCAAAGTTCCTACCGTTCCGGCTCGGAAGGTCTGTCCCGCACCAAAGATAACCTCCGTATAGTCATGGGCATTACTCTGATACTCACTCGAAAAATTCAAGTCAATATCCGGCTCCTTATTTCCCTTAAATCCCAAAAAGGTTTCAAATGGAATATCATGTCCCTCCTTGATCAGCATCTCTCCACAGACCGGACACTTCTTGTCAGGCATATCACATGCCGATGAACCGGCATAAGCCTTGACTTCCTCCGAATCAAAATCGTAATAATGGCATTTTCCGCAATAATAATGTGCCGGCAATGGATTGATCTCACTGATCCCTGCCATGGTTGCAACAAATGAGGAACCTACGGAACCTCTGGAACCAACCAGATAACCATCCTCCACCGATTTCCATACAAGCTTCTGGGCAATGATATACATTACTGCATAACCATTGCTGATAATAGAATTCAGCTCTCTTTCCAAACGTTCTGTTACTATTTCCGGCAGATTTTCTCCGTACATGGAATGTGCCTTGTTATAACAGATATCTCTGAGATCCTGATCGGAATTTTCAATTTCCGGCGGACATTTTCTCGGACTACACGGATGAATGTAATCAATCATATCTGCGATCATGTTTGTATTGGTAATTACAACTTCTTCTGCCTTCGCTGATCCTAAATACTGAAATTCTCCCAGCATCTCTTCGGTGGTCCGGTAAAAAAGAGGAGCCTGCTGGTCAGCATCTGAAAATCCTTTTCCTGCCATGATGATCCGGCGGTATACTTCATCCTCCGGATTCAAAAAGTGTACATCACAAGTGGCCACAACCGGTTTATGATACTCTTCTCCGAGTGCAACAATACGCCGGTTGATCTCCATAAGATCATTTTCATCCTGGATCTGTGGAAATTTATCACTATCCCGAAGCATGAAAGCATCATTCCCCAGAGGCTGTATTTCCAGATAATCATAAAAACGGACCAGACGATCTATCTCCTCGTCTGTTTTGCCTTCCAGGATCGCCCGGTAAAGTTCTCCCGCCTCACAGGCGGAACCCATCAATAAGCCTTCCTTGTATTTCAGATAAAGACTTTTGGGCAGCTTTGGACGACGGTTAAAATATTTTAAATGAGATTCTGATACTAAACGATACAGATTCACACGTCCTATCTCATTCTTGGCAAGAATAATCGCATGGTAAGATGGCAGCTTCCTGATGATCTCCTCCGTAGGCCTTCCAAATTCATTTAACTGCGCCAATGTTGTAATATTTCTATCGGTAAGTCTCTGAGAAAGCCGTAAAAAAATTTCTGCCGTTGCCTCTGCATCCTCCACAGCACGGTGGTGATTTTCCAGAGACACGCCTAACTCCTTTGCCACATGATCCAATGTATGCTTTGACAGATGTGGCAGCAATGCTCTGGACATAGACACTGTGTCAACAACCGTAAAATCAATATTGATCCCCTGATCTTTTGATTTCTGATGAATAAATCCCATATCAAAGGATGCATTATGAGCTACCATCACACAGCCCTCGCAAAATTTCAAAAATTCGGGAAGGATCTGTGTGATTTCCGGTGCTCCCTGCACCATCTCATCATTGATCCCGGTAAGCTGTTCTATTTTATACGGGATAGGCCGTTTCGGATCCACAAATGTACTAAAACGATCAACTATTGTTTGATCTACTACCTTGACTGCACCTATTTCTATAATCTCATTCGCTTTTGCACCGATTCCTGTTGTCTCCAGATCAAAAACAACAAAAGGATCCTCCAGACTCTGTCCCTTATCATTTGTCACGGTCTCTAACAGATCATCCACCAGATATGCTTCTACTCCATATATGATCTTTAAGTCATCATCCGGTTTTAATGCGTGATCTGCATCCGGGAAGGACTGCACTACCCCATGATCTGTGATCGCAATGGCCTTATGTCCCCATTTTAAGGCAGTCTTCACATATGCTTTCACATCCATTACAGAATCCATCTCACTCATCTGTGTATGTGCATGAAGCTCTACGCGTTTCTTTCCCTCATAATTATCCATGCGATATATTCTCGTATCATGGCCCGGTTTGATCCCACGTACCGATCCGATACTGATCTCATGACTGAACTTATCTCTTAACGGCATCCCCTTAACTATGACAAATTCATTTTTTTTGAGCTTACCACTGTCCTCTATCTCCGCATTCTGTTCCGGCTGCATAAAAATCTTTACAGATATTGTATCTGTAAAATCTGTTATGTTAAACATCAATAAAATTTTGCCGCTGCGCAGCTCCTTTGTCTCTACACTTGTGACCATGCCTTCTATAACCACTTCGTCCATCTCATCCTGGATCTCTGAGATCTTCACATGATCTCCCTCACAGTTTCTGCCATAGAAGCATTCCTCATCAATATTTCCACGATAAGAGCCCTTCTTTTTCCAGCTGTTTCTGCCACCATAACCACCGGAATTTCCATAGCCTCCTCTGTTTCCTCCTGATTTCCGGCTTTCCGGACTGCGTGTCGCACTGTTTTCCGAAACTTTGGAATCCCCTGTTTTTTGAGAGTCAGCGTATACTGCAGTACCGGCGGCAGCTGCGGCTGCTGCCGCTGCCGCCTCTTCATCAGCACTGTTTTTGACTGCTGCACCACTCTTTTTATTTCCTTTATCCGCTGCCGTCTCCACATCCCACGGCACCTCTTCTCCGGAGACGGTACTTCCCTGTACGCCTTTTACCGCATCGGAATGATCAGATGTATTTCCCTCTTCCGTGTTCCGGCTGATCTTATGCTCCAAACGAATATACTCGTATTCCTGTGAAGGCTCTGCAAGCTTTACCGGTTCTGTATATTTTATTTCAACATCAATGTCAAAACCTGCTTTCCTGGCAAAAATATCCTGTATTTTATGTATCAGCTTTTCCTGTCTGGCACGATACATAGAATCATCCTCACAGCGTATACAAAGCACAGACTCTTTCATTTCTGCCTGCCCTCTGTATAAAATATTAAAATCAAGAATATTTTCTTCTTTCAGAATATCCATCACACTTTCCTGATATTCTTTCCAAAAATCCTCCGGTCGATACTGTCCTGAAAGTTTATAACAATCATCTACCTTCACCGAAAATCCCAGAGGCCCCATGACTGCCTCCAGATTATGACGGACAAGACGGATCTCACGGTAAGGAATAATGTGACTGCTTTTCAAATTTACACACATCAGCTTTTGCTTTCGAAGAACCCGCACCCGGTCCACGACAACATCTGCAAATAGATTTTTTTGACGATCTGTCATCTTTAATCCCTGAAATGTATCTAATAAAGTCTGTTCCATTCCTTACCACCTCTTGTTATCTCACTCATGACTGCATCTTGATCAATTCCTCCCGAAGTGCCGAAAGCAGCTGCTCCTCCGGCAGCTTTCGGATAATCTCACCCTTCCTGATGAGCAGGCCCTCACCCTTTCCTCCTGCAATTCCTATATCCGCTTCTCTGGCCTCACCCGGTCCATTTACTACACACCCCATGACCGCAACCTTTATATCCAGATCCATATCCCTGACCATATCCTCTACCTGGCCTGCCAGACCAATGAGATCTATCTGCGTTCTTCCGCAGGTCGGACATGAAACTACTGTCACTCCGCCTTTGCGAAGCCCTAATGTACGCAGTATCAAACGAGCCGACCGGATTTCTTCCGCCGGATCTCCTGTCAGGGATACACGGATCGTATCACCAATCCCCTGATATAAAATATTGCCCAGCCCAATGGCTGACTTAATATTTCCTGACAGCACCGTACCTGATTCTGTAATACCTACATGCAGTGGATAATCTGTCTGCTTCGCAATAAGTTCATGAGCTTTAATACACATAAGTACATCCGAGGATTTTATGCTGATCACCAGATTATCATAATCCATATCCTCGATAAGCTTTACCTTTCCAAGAGCACTCTGTACGATTCCTTCTGCAGTCACGCCACCATACTGCTCAATATATTCCTTTTCCAATGAACCGCTGTTGACACCCACGCGTATCGGAATATTCCGCTCTTTCGCGACATCCACCACAGCACGGACTCTGTCATTATCACCGATATTTCCCGGATTGATACGGATCTTATCTGCTCCATGCTCCATTGCAGCAATCGCCAGCCGGTAATCAAAATGAATATCTGCTACCAATGGAATATGAATCTGTTTTTTTATCTGTTCCAGTGCCTGTGCTGCCTGCATGGTCGGAACAGCACAGCGGATAATATCACAGCCCAGATCCTCCAATTCATGAATCTGGGCTACTGTTGCTGCAACGTCCTCTGTTTTTGTATTTGTCATAGACTGAATGGCGATGGGGTTTCCTCCCCCCATGGCCTTGTCTCCAATATGAACTACCTTTGTATGATCCCTATACATTTTCACCGCACCTTTCTAAATGAAGAAATTTTTGCTTTTAATGAATGATCTTCCAGATATCATTAAACATTATCAATACCATGAGTATCATCAACAAAAAGAAACCGATGATATGGACAAATCCCTCTTTTTCTCTGTCAACCGGCTTGCCGCGGACTGCTTCGATCAGAATAAAGACTAATCTTCCACCATCCAATGCCGGCAAAGGAAGCAGGTTCATGACACCAAGATTGGCACTGAGAAGTACCGACATATAAAGCATGTTGATAATAACTGTCTTTACTCCATATTCCACACTCTGGTCAATGACACCGCCTACGGCATCAACAATTCCTACCACGCCCGAAACATCATTTCTGGAAACCTTTCCTCTGATCAGCTGTCCAAGACTTGCTACTGTAGTCTCAATCCAATATTTCACCTCGATGACACTGTATTTAAGGACTGCTCCCGGTCCCTTCATGACATTCTTGGATGCAGCAAATCCCAATGTTTTTCCCTCATAAGGTTCCGGAGTGACTTTAAATGTCATCTTCTTTCCTTTGCGGTCGATCAGGAACGTCACCTGTTTTCCATCCTTGACTGTGTTCATCACTGTACTAAGCTGTCCACTGTCAGAGACCCTGTTACCATTCACCTCCAATATCAGATCATTAGCTTTGATCCCTGCCTTTTCAAATGCCCCTTTTTCGCTGACACCGGATACCTCTGCCTTTGATTTTTCATCGGAAGGATAATTAAATCCAAACAGGTAAGTCTTGTAATCAGGATCAATAGAAAGTGTTTTTTCTTTTCCGTCTCTCTCTACCTTTACTTTTACTGTATCACCATTCAAGGGATGAAGCTGAAGATATGTGGTAATCTCACGCCCGATTGAAATCTTATGACCGTTAATGCTCTTTACCAGATCGCCTTCCTGTACTCCCGCTGCCACTCCCGGCTGCCCCGGAAATACCTGTACCACTTCCGGTACATCAATTCCCGCATTTCCTAAAATAATAATGGAAAACAAAAATGCCAAAACGAAATTAAAAAATGGTCCCGCAAAAATAACAGAAAATCTTGCCCAGACCCCCTTGCTGTTAAAAGAACCTTCGGAATCATCCTCCATATCCTCTCCTACCATGGCACAGGAACCACCTATTGGAAAAAGTTTCCAGGAATATTTTGTAATATGTTCCCAATCCTTTCTCTCTTCAAAAAGCTTCTGACTGCACAGCAGCTTATAAGTCATCCCCTTTTCTGTTTTACAAAAAGTTATAAGTCTCGGACCCATTCCCACAGAAAATTCTGTCACTTCAATGCCATTTTTCTTGGCCAGAAGAAAATGACCAAACTCATGAACTACCACTATAACGGTAAATATCAATAACGCTGCAATAATATTCATCCCACAACCAGCCTTTCTTATCTCTTCTCTATTCTTGCATATACTTCCGCTTCCACTTCCAATATCTCATCCAGGGTTGGATTTGATATCTTCTCATGCGTCTCCATAGCTTCCCCGATAATCCTTGGTATATCCGGATATCCTATCTGTCTGTTTAAAAACATTGCTACTGCTTTTTCATTCGCTGCATTAAAAACCGTAGGCATGCTTCCGCCTTCTCTGCCTGCCTGATATGCCAGCTGCAGCCCCGGAAAGGTTTCCGGATCAGGTTTATCAAAAGTAATTTCTGTAAGCCTTGAAAAATCAAGTCTCTCTCCCGGCAGATTTCTTCTCTGCGGATATGTCAATGCATACTGGATCGGAAGTTTCATATCCGGAGTCCCCATCTGTGCCATAACAGCACCATCCACAAATTCCACCATAGAATGTATCACACTCTGTGGCTGGATCACCACCTGGATATGATCATAATCTACATCAAAAAGCCACCTGGCTTCCATAACCTCAAGCCCTTTATTTACCATCGTTGAGGAATCAATTGTAATCTTTTTACCCATAGACCAGTTCGGATGCCTTAATGCCTCCTCCACTGTAACATGCTCCAGTTCTTCTTTCTTCCTGCCACGAAACGGTCCTCCTGAAGCCGTCAACAGTATCCTGCTGATCTCGCCATGATGTTCGCCGTTTAAACACTGAAAGATTGCTGCATGTTCACTGTCTACCGGTGTCAGCAAAACCTGATATCTCTGTACCATTGGCATAATGATATGTCCGGCAGTAACCAGTGTCTCTTTATTTGCAAATGCAATGTCCTTGCCATTCCGGATAGCCTCGATCACCGGACGGATTCCGATCATTCCTACTACTGCAGCAACGACAACATCCGCTGAAGATACTGTCGCACATGCAATAAGCCCATCCATGCCATAGAGCACGGAAACATTTTCATCGGCAACTCTCCTCGCCAGTTCTCTTGCCTTCTGTTCATTAAAAATACAGACAACCTCCGGATGGTACTTTCGAATCTGTTTTTCTACCAGATCAATATTACTGCCTGCTGCCAGAGACACCACCTTCATGTCCCTGTTATTATCCACAACTTCCAAAGTCTGTGTTCCTATGGATCCCGTTGAACCCAAAACTGCTAAATGTCTCACTCAGATTCCCCCCTACTGAAAGAGCGTCGCCAGAAGATACACCAGCGGGGCCGTAAAAATAATGCTGTCAAACCGATCCAGGATTCCTCCATGCCCCGGAATCAGCTTTCCATAATCCTTAATATCATGATTTCTCTTAATCGCAGATGCCGTAAGATCTCCGATCTGGGAGATCACGGAACCCACTACTCCGATCAGGGCAAACTGCCACCAGAATTCGGTATCCTGACGATAAAATGCAAATGCAAATAAAAAGCCGATCAAGGCTGCTCCGATAATTCCCCCAAGACACCCCTCGACTGTCTTGTTGGGACTTAATTTGGACGGCAGCTTATGCTTTCCGAAAAGTTTTCCTACGCAGTATGCACAAGTATCAGACCCCCAGGATGCCACAAAGATCAGCCATACAGTCAAAATACCGCCCTTTAGGAAACGTACTTTGAACAAATAGGACAGCATTAATGTCACATAAACCAGACCGAAAAATAAAAGGGTCATCTGATTTGAATGATACTTTGGATAAGCAATCACGTAACAGGTCATCATCACCATCAGCGTAAGAATCAGCCATATTATTAGATATTCATAATAATTATCTAATATGAGGATATCCAAAATCACGCTGGATATATATCCAATAACAGCAGGCGGTGTCTTATGCATATCCGCCGCTCTGTAAAGCTCAAACAGCCCAACCAGCGATATTGCCGTTACTACCCAGAATAATGGCCACCCGCCATTTACCATCAATGCTATTGTGACCGCAACCAATACGATTCCACTCGCTAATCTTGTCCAAAACATGTTACTCTCCATTTCCTGTATTTATTGAATATAAATAACGCTTCTCAGACACCGCCAAAACGCCTGTCTCTTGTCTGATAAAACTCCACTGCCTTCTCCAGTTCTTTTTTATTAAAGTCCGGCCATAATGTGTCCGTAAAATAGAACTCGGCATAGGCCAACTGCCACAGGAGATAATTTGATAATCTCTGTTCTCCGCTGGTACGGATCATCAGATCGGGATCAGGGATTCCCTGGGTGTCCAGATAATCTGCAATCTTTTCCTCTGAAACATCTGATTCATGGAGCTTTCCTGTCTCGGCATCATGTACCATATTCCGGACAGCTCTCCGTATCTCATCTCTTCCACCGTAGTTTAATGCCACCTGAAAATGAAGTCCCGTATTCTGTGCAGATACCTCTTCCAGTTCCTTTATCTTTGCCTGAAGATCCGGTTCTAAGCGGCTGATATCACCGATCACCCGCACCTGCATATTATTTTTTTTGCTGGTCTTAATGCAGTCCTTAAGATAATTGTGAAGCAGCTTCATCAATGCATCTACTTCTTCCTGCGGTCTAGACCAGTTTTCCGTAGAAAAAGCATACATGGTTACATATTCTATGCCCATATCCCATGCCGCCTCGCATATTTTCTCAACGTTTTTACTTCCCGCTGCATGACCGGCATTTCGTGGAAGCATACGTTTTTTGGCCCATCTTCCGTTTCCATCCAGAATGATTGCAACGTGACGTGGAATTTTTTTTATATTCTCACCCATCTGTATATTATCCTTTCTGCGTGTATCCTGCCACAACAGGTCTGTAAAACAACCTGATTTTCTTAGAAATCAGAAACACAGGGACAGACTTCCGCCCATCCCTGTCTGAATCCTATACAGTCATGATCTCTTTTGATTTATCTTCTACCATACCATCAACCTTCTTGATGTAAGTATCCGTAAGCTTCTGGATATCATCCTGAAGAGTCTTCTCTTCATCTTCAGATATTTCATTTGCCTTCTGCTCTTTCTTAATGGCATCATTCGCATCACGGCGGATATTTCGAATAGCTACCTTCGCATTTTCACCTTTTTTGCGGACATCCTTCACCAGCTCCTTACGACGTTCCTCCGTAAGCTCCGGAAATGTCAGTCTGATCGCCTTACCATCATTGTTTGGTGTCAGTCCAAGGTCTGATGTCATGATCGCCTTCTCGATCTCCTTAATAAGACTTGCCTCCCAAGGCTGAATCACCAGCGTACGTGCCTCTGATACAGAAATGTTTGCCACCGACTGCAGATTGGACTGTGTCCCATAATAATCTACCGTAATCTTGTCCAGCACATGGGGATTTGCACGCCCTGCACGTATTGTTGTATATTCTCCGGACAGACTGTCTAACGTTTTATTCATTTTCTCTTCATACTGTTTTAATTCCACGCTCATAATTATCCTCATTTCTTTTATTATATTTGTTTGTCAATCAAACATTATGCTTTTACCAAAGTTCCATGTGTGGTTCCCTGTACTGTATTCACAATACTGTCCTCTTCATCAAGCCCGAATATCATCATAGGCATATGATTTTCCATACACAAAACTGCAGCCGCCAGATCGATCACACCAAGCCGCTGATTGATCACTTCATTGATATCGATCTCATCAAATTTCTTGGCATCCGGGTTTACTGCAGGATCAGAATCATAAACACCATCAATGGATTTACCGGAAAGTATAATATCAGCCTCCATCTCAACAGCCCGGAGTACCAGTGCCGTATCGGTTGAAAAATACGGATGTCCTGTTCCTCCCGCAAAAAATGTCACAACACCCTGTTCCATATAGCGTACTGCCAGATCTTTTGAAAAAAGCTCTGTAAAGGAGCTGCATGCAAACGGTGTGAGTACAGCTGTCTTAATTCCCACAGAACGGAATATCTCTGATACATAAATACAATTCATTACCGTTGCCAGCGTACCGATCTGATCTGCCTTGGTACGATCGATATTTTTGCTGGTACGGCCTCTCCAGAAATTTCCTCCACCGGTTACAACCCCGATCTGAATTCCCTGATCTACCAGCTGTTTCACCTGTCTTGCGATCCCAAGACAAGTTGCCTCATCAAAACCGGTTTTATTCGGTCCCGCAAGTGCTTCACCACTCAATTTTAATAAAACTCTCTTATACTTTGCCATAATCTTTGTCCATCCCCATATAATATAATTTATTTATCCTCAAAAAACTCGTCCAGATTCACTCCTGCGTAGTTTAATGAACAATAGCCGTCTACAACTGCACCTGTATTTACCTGAATGGATTTCGCCTTGATGCTTCCCTGTACGATTGCAGTAGAATCTACTATCACCGGACCGTTCACATCGATATTTCCTTTTACGGCACCTGCCACTGTCGCAGATGTCCCCTCGATATCTCCGATCACCACTGTTCCACCGGCAACCTCAACAGCACCTTCACTCTTTATATTTCCTTCCAGACGTTTCGTTTCTACAAGCACATCTGCCGCTGATACATTTCCTGAGATCGTTCCATAAACAGCAACCTTGCCCAGACAGTCAACGTCTCCTGTAATAGTACCCATTACTTCCAGAGAACCCTCAGAAGAAATACCACCATTAATAGTAGTTCCCTTAGTGATCACAGTCACCTCATCATCACCGTCCGGCTGTGCTGCCTTAACCGGCTCCTGCGGTCTGGTATTTTCTTCCTTGGCCGCTTTCAGAATATCTTCTACAGAAAGCTCTTCCTCCACTGCTTCCGGTTCTTCTTCCTCTTTGGCAGCCTTCAGGATATCCTCCACAGAAAGCTCTTCCTCTTCTGTCTCCGGATCATCTTCCTTGCCTTCCTCTTCTGCAGTTACTGTCTCTTCATCTGCAGAACTGTCTGCAAATAAACTATCCTCTGCCTTCTCTTCTTTGGTATCATCAGCCATATCATCACCAAAAATCTGGCTAAGTATATCCTTATCTACATTTGCATCTTCAAATTCACTCATATTAACCCTCCATTCAGCCTGAATCAGATAATCCTATACTCATCAGGCACAAATATGCTGTGTGTACCACACGCCTCTTTTTCTCTTGTTGTTCGTCAGCTTACAGAATCCTTTGATACATGCTGCACCAATGGCGTCTTATCTGTAATCGGCAATATATCATAACCGGCATTTTTCAACTGCCTGATCAGCTTTGGTAAAGCCTCTGCCGTCGCTGTCTTTGTCTGTTCATCATGCATCAAAAGCACCACATTGCTCCCTGCAACCCTGACATTTTTCATTGCATGCTGTATCAGCTGAGCCGATGTGTATTTCTTTCCGGTGGCATCGTCATTCTGTGCATTCCAGTCAAAATATGTCAATCCACTCTGATTGAGATAACGGATACACTCTGCCATCGGCACCTTACTCACCCGGTTACTGCTGCCCCCCGGAAAACGATAATACTTCGGACGCACTCCTGTCACCTTATACAGATAATCACTGATATCTGTCACATCCTTCTCAAAGGAGAACAGATCTGCATATACCGTCTTGTAATCGTGCGTATAAGAATGCATCCCCAATGTATGTCCTTCCTTAACAATTCTCTTGTATCTGGACTCATTGTCTGCTCCTTTTTGTGCGATACAAAAAAAGGTAGCTCTGATATTATTTTTTGCCAGTGTATCCAGAATCTTATCTGTATTCTCACTGGGACCATCATCAAAGGTCAGATAAACATTTGGTTTGTTCGGATCATCTGCAACAGCCGCCTGATTTTTCTCCAGCTCCTCCTGCTTCTCCTTAAGCTGCTTTTTGGTATCATCCAATTGTTCCTGCAGCTTATCGCGTTCGGACTGATTTTTTTTGAGCTGCTCTTCCAGCTTATTGATCCTGCTGCCCAGATTCTCCACCCGTTTATGATTGTGATGTCCATAAATACACAAGATCAGGATGACCAGCAGACATACGGAAAATATGATCCGACGGACCATTCTGGCCTGTCTGCGTCTTTGACGACGCCGTGCACGAATACGTAATTCCTCCTGTCGTGTCATTGCATCCCCCTCTCTCTTATAGGGCAAGACCCATATTGCAAAAGTATAACATGTTTTTACTATTTCGTCCAGTACAGCCAACCGTGAACTATTGATTTAATTCGTTTAACAGTTCCCTTCTGCGCGTGCCGATCAAAAGCTCCTGATTGTACTTCATATAGCGTTCACATGGATGTTGTGTCAAAAAGCTTACGGCCTCCGGCATCAATGTCAATTCCGTCACAAACAATATCATTTCCTGACCACTGCCAAATGCATTTTCCATAAAATCAAAGGCGGCCTCCAGTGCTTCTGCTGTTTCTGCCTCTTCCTGCTCCAGCTGCTGTCTGATGCGGTCAAATCCCTCTCCCGCCTCCCGGAAGGCTTCTTTAGGAAGCTTTGCGGATGGTACATGTCTGCCCAGACTGTCCAGAACTGTCTCAAGCTCCCTGATGTCTCTCTTTTGTACAACACCGGTTTTAGCCAGTTGATCTATTCTGCTTTTTTCTTCCTCTAAAAGCTCCTTATATATCTGTGCCGGTGTCCGCCCGGTCCTCTCCTCCTTTAGCATATGCTGATAACTCTTTAAATAGTCATACCAGCGGTCCACCCGTTTCTTGCACACGGCCGTTCTCCCAAAAATCTGCTGCAGCCCATCGGTCAAAAGGCTGACCACGCTGACTCTTTCATCAAAGGCGGCCTGAAAAAGCCTTGTATATATTTCTGTCCGTACATTTCCCGCCAGAATATCCGGAATGCCATAGTCGTCCTGATATTTATAATACAATTCCAGATATGCAGCGACGTCCTCAGAGATATCTCTATGGCGTAAAAATTCATAAATTATCTCTTCATTTACCGGTATATCCATTTTTTCATAAACATACAACAGTCTGCTTAAATCCTCCCAGCCTCGTGCCGTAACAAACTGCAGGCCATCAACATCTGCCTCCACCCGGTAAAAATTCTTGGGCCGAAGTTCCAGATAACTTAAAAGTGCCCCATGAAGCTTCCGCTCTCTGGCATATTCTTTCCAGACACCATAGTCCGCTTCCACATCGATCCTTCTCACACGATCCAGGGTAACCATATCAAAATCCCGCACGGATTTGTTATATTCGGGAGGATTGCCGGCAGCTACAATGATCCACCCCTCCGGAATTTTCTGGTTTCCAAACCTTTTTTGCTGAAGAAACTGTAACATCGTGGGGGCCAGTGTTTCCGACACACAATTAATCTCATCAACAAACAGGATTCCCTGTGCAAGCCCTGTTTCCTCCATCCGCCGGTAAACACTGGCAATAATCTCACTCATCGTATATTCCGTAACGGAATATTCCTTATTTCCATAAGATACCTGTCGGATAAACGGAAGTCCCACGGCACTCTGTCTGGTATGATGTGTAATATTGTACGCCACCAATGCAACTTTGCACTCCTGTGCAATCTGTTCCATGATCTGGGTTTTTCCCACACCGGGTGGTCCTATTAAAAGAACAGGCCTCTGACTACCGGCTGGAACCACATAATCGCCATTTTCATCTTTTGTCAAATATGCCTGAACTGTATTTTTTATCTCTTTCTTTGCCTCTTTTATATTCATGATAACTGTATACTCTCCTCATCAATCTGCATCCGCATAGCCCACGCCGGCACCTTCTCCTCCTCAAAATCGTTCAGATACAGGAAGGCAGTGGGATAGGGCGGTTTCTCCCCGGGATATACCCCTTTTCCATCCGTAAAATATAATAAACCACATAAATGCTCAAAAAATCCCTCTTTCAGAAGCTCTCCCACTCTTACAAAGGCCGGTCTGAAATCTGTTCCTCCTCCACCATAGATCCTGAAATTTTCAAAAAAATATTCTAAATCCCTGCGGCTGTTTATCACATCTTCTTTCTGCACTTTTTCGTCACACTGCAAAAGCAGTATCCGGGCTTTTCGGAAGAAGCTGTCCTGACCTGTCAGAATATCAAAGGTTTCCTGTACAAACTTCCTGACAAGATCTCCGTTTGTGGAATAACTTGTATCAACCACAATAACAAAGTCCTGAATCTTATGTACCTCTCTGCTCTCCACCGGCTCAACCAGCCCAAGATTTCCATACAAAGCAAGTCCATATGTGTAAAAACCCAGATCAAACTCATCCGGATCTATTTTCTGCTCCTCCCTGTATATGGCAAACTTTCGCAGGAAATCACCATAGCTTCGCTGATGGGCTCCTGCTCTGATCTGCTGTCCAAAAAGCTGCTGACCTTCTGCCCGGTCATCTCCCTGCCTCTTTTGTTCCATCGAAATCTGCCTTGCCGCCTGCTGCCACTTTTTTCTTGTCAAAGAAGGCACTGCCCCGGTCTTTTCCTCCTTGGGCCAATATCTGTGATCATCTGCAAAAAATTCCTGTTTCAGACTGTTTAATTCCGCCTCACTTTTCATTTTCAGCCAGCGATACACCACCGCAGCGCAAATTCCTCCGCCAAGCTCCTCCAGCTCATTATATGTCTTCTCCCGGATCCATCCGAGAATCCTTTTGACCGAGGATCTGTCCGTATGATCAATGACATATTCTACCGCTATGTCACAAGCTGTATTCCACAGATCCCGCTCTCTGTTTCCACCGATCCACAGATGTTGAAAAAGGCAGTGAAGGATACTATGAAAATACAGTCTGTTCAGATAATGATCATTTTGCCGGAATACACGTATCAGCTGTTCGGAGGAATACCGCAGTAATTCTCCATCCACCGCCAGAGTGGTCAGTCTGTCATCTGCCTGAGGTGTCAGGATCTGAAAGACTCTTCCCATATATCTGAAATCCACAAAAAGAGCATCCCTTGTATAAGCCAATATCTTTAATGCCATTTGTGCTTCCCATTCCGTCTGTGTTAAAACATGCTTCTTCTTGATCATCTACCATTCCTCAAAATCATATCTGCCATCCGGTTTTCCGGTTTCATTTTGTTCCTGCTGCAGTCTCATTATAGCAGCTGTCCCCGGAATCCATTCCCTTGCAGAAGCCATAGCTGCCGCTGTCTGCAGTCCTGATCCCGATAATATTTTCTTATCCGCAAATATCCGGATCATCTCTATATTCTCATTCTCTACCAAAAATCCGGCCAATTCTTCCTGATGTTGCTGCACAAAAGAAGTATATCTATGTGCCGCTTCCTCTTCTAACTCCACCGGGTATGCCAGACGATCTGCCACCAGCCTGCAAAGTGTCGCAACTGTTTCTCCCGTGCATGCCTGTTCAAACACGGCATCATAATCCCGAAAACAAATGATACCCTCTCTGAAGCACTGTCTGAACCGGAAGCCCTCCCCCCGGATATTCATTGCAAAAATATGTGCCGGACCTATCTCGTCATAAACCTGCGAATATTCCGGATAAAAGAGACGTGCCTGACATTCCCCGTTCCTTTCAAACGTCACTTCAACATCTGTCATCTTCTGTGCCAGCAGCTGCTTTAATCCTGTGCTGTCTCCTACATGGCAGTTCACCCGGAAATCCTTTAACGACCTGCAGTTCATAAATATGTCACTGCCAATCTTTGTCAACGCGCTGCCAAAGGAGAGCCTCTTTAATTCTCTGCAATTATAGAAAGCCAGACTTCCTATCTGCACCACACTGTCAGGCAGTTCTATTTCCCTGATATATTCTCCTGCCAGTTCTCTTACATACTCCGGCATTCCATCCGGCCTTTGGGGTGCCCGGGGCGAATCCGCAAAAGAATATTCCCCAATCTCTGTCAGTGCTTTTCCCGCGATCTCCTCCGGTAAAACAACAGACGGAGATACACCATAGCATCGTATCAGGCGAACTCCTCCGGCTTCGGACATTTCCACATATAAGTACAATTCTCCCTGATTATACAGTTTTCTCCGGTTCATTTCTATGATCTCCCCGCTTTAGCCTTTTACATTCGGATATGACAATACAATCTTCAGCAAACGGATCAATTCCTCTATATCCTTCCGGCCAAGTATCTGAAACATCCCTTCATACTCCTTACTGATCATCTGCCTCATCTGTACCGCATGCTCCCTGCCCTCATCGGTAATACATACATTTACATGACGCCTGTCCGACTCTCCCCGTACTCTCTGTATCAGACCTTTTGCTTCCAGACTATTGAGAATGTCTGTCATCCTTCCCGGAACAACATGCAGCTGCTCCGTCAGCTTTCCCGCATGTACATGATCTTCAATATAGCACAAATACCTCAAAACTCCATATTCCCCGCGAATACTGTCCAAAACAGTCCGGTTCATTTTGCTGTTTAGCAGCTCTGCCAGAAGGTTATACAACTCCTCCCCCGGATTCTGATTCTCCATCTCCATTCCCATTCTCCTCTATCATCGTATATATCTGCGGATGTCCATGCTCTCTTTTTTCGCCATTGCGATCAAAGTCTGCTCATCCGCCAGCTGTGCTGTATAAATTTTATTTTTTATGACCGGTGACTTCTGATTCGGCATACTCCTAAGCTGACGCAGCAGATCCCTGCGCAGCCGCACAACATCAATACTGCCAACCATCAGATCCATTTCAACCGCCTCCTGTCTTGTTTGCTTAATCATATTAACGCAAAAAGGGAGCAATGTAAATTCCTTTTTGCTCCCTTTCTTATTTTGATCCTCATCGGATCCTGAAATCATAAATTATAATCTAAAATCACTTTTTTAGTATATAAGACATCCAACGAAAATCACGAAACAACTCTTGGAGAAAAACGCTGGTCTTGCCGTTTTTATTCTACAGTCACACTCTTTGCAAGATTACGAGGTTTATCTACATCCAGACCTCTCGCTACAGACACATAATATCCCAGCAGCTGAAGCGGTATCACTGCAAGACTTGCTGCAAAATGAGGATCCGTTTTCGGTACATATACCACGAAATCGGCTGTATCCTCAATTGAGTAATTGCCAAAATTGGTAAGTCCCATAAGAGAAGCTCCACGGCTCTTACACTCTACCATATTGCTGATGGTTTTTTCATACAGATCATCCTGGGTCAGAGAACCGATCACAAGGATTCCATCCTCAATAAGACTGATAGTACCGTGTTTCAGCTCTCCTGCAGCATATGCCTCTGAATGGATATAACTGATCTCCTTCAGCTTAAGACTTCCTTCCAGACAGATCGCATAATCGATCCCGCGTCCCACAAAGAATATATCCGATGCATTTGCCTGCTTTGCGGCAAACCACTGAATACGCTCTTTATCCTCAATGATCTTGTCAATCTTATCCGGCAGAGTCTGCAGCTCATTGATATACTCTGTATACTGCTTCTCCGTAATAGTCCCCCTTACTCTGGCAAACTCGATCGACAAAAGATATCCGGCGATCAGCTGGGCACTATATGCCTTTGTCGTTGCCACCGATATCTCCGGGCCGGCAAGCGTATAGAATACATTATCAGCCTCTCTGGCAATGGAAGATCCAACAACATTCACAATACCGAGAGTCTTTACTCCCTGTTCCTTTGCCAGTCTGAGCCCTGCCAACGTATCTGCTGTCTCACCCGACTGACTGACCACGATCACCAGGTCTGACGGATGCAGGATTGGATTACGATAACGAAATTCTGATGCCAGCTCGACACGCACCGGCACTCTTGCCAGATCCTCCATGACATACTGTGTCACAACTCCGGTATGATATGCCGAACCACATGCTACAATAAAGATCTGACCGATATTTTTGATATCCTCTTCGCTAAGACCTACATCTGACAGATCGATACGTCCATCTTTTATTTTGGAATTCATCGTATCCAGGATCGCCTTTGGCTGTTCATGGATCTCTTTCATCATAAAATGCTCATATCCACCCTTTTCAGCAGCCTCCGCATCCCATTTGATCTCCACGACATCCTTTTCAATCTCATCACCGTCCAGATTATAGAAAACAGCCTTGCCATCTGCCAGACGGCCGATCTCCATGTTTCCTATATAATATACCTTTCGGGTGTATTTCAAAATAGCCGGAACATCAGATGCCACATAGCACTCACCATCCGCCACACCAATGATCATCGGGCTGTCCTTGCGGGCTACATAAATCTCATCCGGATATTCCGCAAACATCATAGCCAGTGCATATGATCCACGAATACGCACCATGGCATGATTAATCGCATCCACCGGCGTATGCTCATATTTCTTATAATAATAATCAACAAGCTTTACAGCCACCTCTGTATCGGTAGATGAATAAAACTCATATCCTTTTTTTAACAGTTTTTCTTTAAGTTCCTGATAGTTTTCAATAATGCCATTATGAACACCTACCACATTTCCATCATCACTGACATGCGGATGAGCATTTATCTCAGACGGTTCACCGTGTGTCGCCCATCTGGTATGCCCGATACCACATGTTCCCTTCACAGCATTGCCTCCGTCTGTCTTTTCAAGCAGACCTTTCAGGCGTCCCTTTGCTTTGACTACCTTTGCCTTATCCGCTCCTTCGCGTACAGCGATCCCTGCAGAATCATATCCCCTGTATTCCAGTTTTGACAGGCCATCCAGAAGAATCGGTGCCGCCTGTCTGCTTCCTATATAACCAACGATACCACACATATTCTCTTTTCTCCTTTAAAACAAACATTTTCTTGATTCTACCACTGTCCCGCAAAAATAGCAATCTATAAATGTCCATAAGCTGCAAAATATCTATCAATATCCATCAATAGTGAGCAGATATCACAGAAAATTCCATACTGTTTTTTCTGGTTGTCTTTTCCAATCGAACTGTCTGTGCGATCTTCATCAATTTCTTTTCGGGCAGAAGACCCTCTCCGGTAATTTCAATACAATATCCGTATTTTTTATCAAAAATCCAAATTGTATTCACTTGCTTCTCCTTTGCCCGCCGTTTCTGCTTCTTCGTCTGTCCTTTCTTTGCTCCGATCCCCTTAAAATAATATGCTTCGTTTCCCCCTATAGTCATTTTTTTGACATTTTCCGTCTCCGTCATTTCTATGTCTTTGGACCGGTTGACATAATACACACTAATACAAAAATCCCTATCATAATACTTCTTTCTTATTTTTTCCCCCTTTTTAGGATCATCCTCTGCCTTTTCCAAAAGCCTCCACCTCTTGTTTCCCTTATACTGAAAAATATTCATAGCATATACTTCACAGCTATTCGGATCAGGATGTTTATAAAGAATGTAATCATCTCCTACCACCTTCTTATCCACCGACAATTTAACGAAATAATTCGGGTGGGCATTTCGTATATACTTTGCCAGCGTCTTCTTATTCGTCTTTTCCATAGTATATTCATATCCCAGTATCTCTCCGTATTTCTTTTTAATATGTAAAACTGCCTTATGATCCTTTCCCGGCTTTTGCACACTATAAGTAAAATGTGTATTCAGCTTTTGTGCCGCATATCCACCCACCGGCAGGATCACCACCAAAGCTATGACAACAATTGCTGCCATCAGGATATGCAGATTTTTATTCTCCCACATTTTGCTTTCGTCTGCATCCAGAATCTCATTAAATATTTTCTTTTTTTGTTCCCCTGATGCTTCTATATGATCGTACATCTCTCTATATGTTCTTATATTCATATTGACCTCCACTCCTCAATGCCCGGCTCCAATTCCAATCGAAGTAATTTTCTGCCCCGTTTCAGGCGCATCTTTACCGCCGATATACTACACCGCAGCATCTGTCCAATTTCACGTACACTATATCCTTCATAATAATAAAGATACAATACCAGACGATATTTCTCCGGTAATGCTGCTACTTCCTGCCAGATTTCTTTTTGATCATTTTGCCGGCCGGATCCTGTCTCAAACATATTTTCATCCAACTCCTGTCTCCTTTGCTTCCAATGAGACTTCAGCTGATCCTTGGACAGATTGATCGCTACACGCAGCAGCCAGCGCCTGACATGCTCCTCCGACTCAAACCCTCCCCTTTGATGATACAGACGTAAAAATGTTTCCTGCGTCACATCCTCCGCATCTGCCTGATTTTTCATATAGGTAAAGGAAAGCCGGTAAACAAAATTGAAATGTTTATGGTAGCAGCTCTCAAACTCTTTTGTATTCAAGTTCTGTTCCCCCTTTCACTCAATATACGAATGAAATTGCCGGAAGGTCACATAATGGAGTGTTTATTTTAATTTTTCGAGAGACATCAAAACAAAACTGATCAGCAGTAATATACAGGACATCCAGATCACATGAATCCCAAACCGTACAGAACATATTCCACCAATACCTGCCCCCACGGCAAATGTTGCTATCACCCCGAAATAATATCCCATCTGCCGCAGCTGCTCCTTCTTACGCTCCCTAAAGTACAAAGACAGGGCAGCCATACCACTACGCAGATTGCCGATACACATGGTGCTTGCATAAGAATATCCTCCCACCTTTCGAAAGGTCTGCACCTGCATGGCACATGCAAAAGATACCATGATCGTTGCCGCCATATTATAAGAATCCGGAATGAAGCCTACCAATGCCAGTATCAAAATCTCAGCCAGCAGGATTCCTTGTCTCCAATGGATCTTTCTCGCATTCCGGAAACGGTACTGCACATTTTCTGCAAGCAGTACACCGGCTGCAAAGGATAATAATGGCAGAAGATAACGAATCCCTTCAAACCATCTTCCTTCCATAAAATGCTGACTCATAAGGACCACATTTCCTGTCTGAGCATTCGAAAACACCTCATCCCTGCAATTGTAGGTATACGCATCCTGAAATCCCCCCGAGAGTGCCAGAAAAAAAGTATTTATAAAAGCCTCTGACATTTGATGCTTCGGTAAAATTTTCATCAATGTCGATTTTCCTTTGTTCAATGAAAACAGCCTCTTTTCTATAATATAATCTCCATATACGATCTGCCTTCATCAAAACTGACAGACCGCACCTTATGCAGTATAAACATACGCAAAATTAAAGTCAATGAAAATAGTAATAGCTTATATATATACTCTTATATTCAGAAGTTATTTGTATCCCATTTCATTTCATGATATAATTTGCATGGGTATGGTATTCAATTGAAACAATCTTTTGGTATAAACAAGAGAAATCTGTAACAATATCTTATAAAGGAGGATATTTATGAATCAATATATTTTAAGTTGTTGTTCCACCGCTGATCTGTCCAGGGAACATTTTGAAGCACGTAATATTTCATATATTTGTTTCCACTATGAACTGGATGGAGTAAATCATTTGGATGATCTGGGACAATCTATAGATTTTAAAGACTTTTATCACCGTATGGCAACCGGTTCCGATACAAAGACTTCTCAGGTAAATGCTGATGAATATGAAGAATATTTCCGTGGATTTCTCAAACAGGGACTTGATATCCTTCATTTAACGCTTTCCTCCGGTATATCAGGAACCATCAATTCTGCCACGATCGCAGCAAATACTCTAAAAGAGGAATTTCCCGATAGAAAGATCTATATTTTAGATTCTTTGTCAGCTTCCTCCGGTTATGGACTGCTCATGGATAAACTT
>JALFLW010000038.1 GCA_022774505.1 Lachnospiraceae bacterium | reverse complement strand
ATATGAAGATTTCTACCAGAGGAAGATATGCTTTGATCCTGATGCTGGATCTGGCGAATCATAATCGTGGCGTGCCGGTACCATTAAAAGAAACCGCAAAACGTCAGCAGATTTCAGAAAAATATCTGGAGCAGATTATTTCCGTGCTCAACAAAGCTGGTTTTGTAAAGAGCGTCCGTGGGCCTCAGGGTGGTTATCTGCTGAAAAAAACACCGGAGGAATACACTGTAGGAATGATCCTGCGGCAGACGGAGGGCGATTTGATGTCCCTTTCTTCGGACACATCCAATGAGATGGAAAAAGCTTCCGTGATCAATCGCATATGGGACAGAATGGGAAAAGCGGTCAATGATATTGTGGATAATATCACACTGCAGGACCTTTTGGACTGGGAAGAAGAGCAGACGGAAGATGCCGGATTTTATGTAATATAAAATAATAGTAAAAACTTTCGGGAAATGACATGTGCCCATGATATTTCTCATATCACAAATTCGCAACGCAAGGGAGCTTGTTCACTTGCGCAGAATTTGTGAACGACAAAATCTTAAAGCACAACGTGCGACAGATGTGAAGCATCTGGATTTTGGAGTTATTATATCATAGAAATAAAAATGTGATTTTTGCCTTTTAAGTTTTTTGAAGTCCGAAGGCTGTGTCTGAAAATTGTCTTGTCGTCTTACGGTTTTCGGAAAATCTAATTGCTTTGCAGTTTCGATGTTTGATGAACGTGTCCTCCCGTACTCGCCTCAAAGCGGGATTCAGGTATTTCGCAAGGCACTTTGCCCCCGCTGGCACTTATCCCGCGTTTTTTGTGGGATTATGCACCACTGCGTGGTCGACGTAGCGGGAGCGTGCCCACTGAAATAACTGAGCCCGCTTTAGAGGCTCAGTCGTCCAGACACGTATTCATCGAAACATTGCAAAGCAAAGATTTTTCAGAAAACCTAGCGATCTGCGTCAATTTTCAGACCACAGCCTCTCGGTTTCATTCACCTACAGAGGCAAAAATCACAATTCTATTTCCATGATATGAGAAATATTATGGGCATACTGTAATTCTTGGTGAGGAAAAGTTTTACTGATCATACCGATAATGTTTCTTGGAGGGAGTAAGACATTATCGGTATCTTTGGTTTTTGATAAAAAAGTCGTGGTATGTAAAGTACTGCTAAAGCAGCATTTTGTATATGGCAAATTTGTATCTGTGGCTTATAGCCGGCAGGTGGGAAAGGAATGAAAGATTACGATGAAAGATATTATAATTATAGGAAGCGGTCCGGCGGGATTGTCGGCAGCAGTTTATGGCAGGCGTGCCGGTCTGGATATTCTTGTGGTCGAAAAGGAATATTATGGAACCGGGCAGATCGCAGAGAGCGGTCAGGTTGATAATTATCTGGGGATTCCGGGAATTGATGGGTATTCACTCGGAGAAAAATTCCGTGAGCATGCCGAAAATCTGGGAACAATCTTTCTGGAAGAAGAGGTTACGAAGCTGGAGCAGTCTGACGGCTATTGGAAGGTGATCACGGCAGGCGGGGAGGCTTTGGAGACAAAGACCGTGATCTATGCGGCTGGGGCGTCCCATCGCCATTTAAATGTACCGGGGGAGGAGAAACTTTCCGGCAGAGGCGTATCTTACTGTGCCACCTGTGACGGTGCATTTTTTCAGGGAAAGACGACAGCAGTGATCGGTGGTGGGGATACAGCCCTGGATGATGCCCGGTATCTGTCACAGATCTGTGAGAAGGTATATCTGATCCATCGGCGTGACGAGTTTCGTGGCAATGCCGGAACTGTGCAGAAGGTAAAGGATGCAGAAAATATTGAGATCCTGACGAATACCAAAGTACAGGAAATTCAGGGAGAACAGCGGGTAGAGGCTGTGGTTTTGGATGATGGCCGGAGACTGGAAGTGGCCGGAGTCTTTGCTGCAGTAGGAATGGAGCCGATGACAGGACTGCTTCAAGGTGTTGCAGAGCTTGATGAGTATGGTTATGTGGCAGCAGGGGAGCAGGGTATTACCTCTGCTCCGGGACTTTTTGTGGCAGGCGACGTGCGGACTAAGACACTTCGTCAGGTGATCACGGCGGCAGCAGATGGTGCCAATGCGGCAACAGAGGCAGAGAGATATATCCGGAGATAGTGTTTCTTTCTCGCTGTGAGTGAGAAAGAGAAAGAAAGGAAAGAAAGAATAGAAATGTTTTGTTTTGGAAAAAGGAAGGAAAGCCAGAGGAGAATATTTCATAAGGACACAGTCCGTCAGGCATTCTGGCGGGCTTTGCCCATTATGGGGAGTTATTTGTTTGTAAGTATGTCTTATGGACTTTTGATGCAGGAAGCAGGCTATCGCTGGGGATGGTCTCTGCTTGTGGATCCATACATTAAAAATAGGCAAAAAGGGATATCATAATATCAATGATTGTGGTACACTAAGTGAGGTTATGGAATGCTATGTCTACTTGAGACAGGTATTTTACTTACGAAACTCAAACTTCGCACAACAATGATTCGGTTGTGCGAAGTTTGAGCTACGAAAGAATTACTCCTGTGGGCTAAGGCTGACAGGAGATTAGAAAGGCATGGGTAATAATATGTTAAATCAGTTTTCCAGAACACAGCTTTTATTGGGCAAGGAAGGAATTGACCGACTGGCATCCGCCAAAGTAGCAGTCTTTGGCATTGGCGGTGTCGGCGGCTATGTTGTGGAGGCACTTGCCAGAAGTGGTGTAGGTTCTTTTGTGCTTGTCGATGATGATAAGGTATGTCTGACCAATCTCAATCGTCAGATCATTGCGACCCGCAGTACCGTTGGAAAATATAAAACAGATGTGATGCGTGACCGTATTCTTGATATTAATCCACAGGCTCAGGTGGAAGTCAGACAGTGTTTTTATCTGCCGGAAAATGCAGATGAATTTGACTTTTCCGAGTATTCCTATGTGGTGGATGCAGTGGATACCGTGACAGCCAAGCTGGACATTATTATGCGGGCGAAAGAGGCAGGTGTGCCGGTGATCAGCAGCATGGGAGCCGGAAATAAACTAGATCCGACGAAGTTTCAGGTGGCAGACATTTACGAGACAACAATATGTCCTTTAGCGAGAGTTATGCGCCGGGAGCTTCGCAAAAGAAACGTCAAGGATTTGAAGGTGGTCTATTCTACGGAAAAGTCTATTCGTCCTTTAGAGGATATGAGCATCAGCTGCAGGACACATTGCATCTGTCCGCCGGGAGCAAAGCACAAATGTACAGAGCGTCGTGATATTCCGGGGAGTGTGGCATTTGTCCCATCTGTTGCGGGACTGATCATTGCCGGGGAGGTTACGAAAGATCTGGCAGGTCCATTGCCGGTTCAGTAGAAAGAAAGGGATGAAATCCGATTATGAATATAGAAAAATTAGAAAAAAATCTCAGGGATCTGATCCTGGAGGAGCAGGTCAAGCTTGGTTATCGTAAGGAGCTTTTACGTTTATATTATCCGTTGTCTTCCCTGAATCATCTGCTGGAGGTAGATTGTACCGAAGAGGAAATGCTGGAGCGGATGAAGGAGTTTTCGGAAGCCACAAGGACACACTTCGGCGGGATTACGGCATCTTCCAAAAATGAAAGATTCTGTATTCAGATTCCACCGGAGGGCGTGGAGTATGTCCATGAGCATCAGGAAGAGGACGATTTCCTGGTGAAATTCATTGAGACGATCGCTCATCATGGCTGCACGCTGCAGGATGTGGAAAACCTTTTCGCAGGATATTCAGATCAGGTATTTGAGGGAAGTTATGCAGGGGATGATTTTGATTATCTGTTCTATTTTCGGGACAATAAACCAAATGATTACCGTTATTGTATTACTTTTGAAGGCTGTCATGTAATCTATCACCGGTTTACTCCGGAGGATTATGTGGACTTTAATTTTGGGGAGGTTATTCCGGTGAAGGGAGAGAAATCTCTTTAGAACCGGAAATAATGGATAGCAGGGCAGTATCATATATGTACGAATTTTGGTGCAGAGTATCTGCCCAAATACAACAAGATTGAAAAGAGGAAAATTATGTTTACAGGAACAATCTGGTCATTGCTGCCGCCAATACTGGCGATCGTACTTGCATTGATTACAAAAGAGGTTTACAGTTCGTTGTTTGTGGGAATCGTGGTAGGTTCCTTTATGTATGCGCAGTTTCACCCATGGACGGCATTTACCGTGATTTTTGACACCATTAAGGACAGCATGAACATCAATATTTTGTTTTTTATGGTCATGCTTGGAATGGTGGTTGTGCTGATGTCCCGTTCCGGTGGTTCTGCCGCTTATGGAAAGTGGGCAATTTCCAAGATTAAAAATAAAAAGATCGCCTTATTATCAACTATGGGACTGGGGGTACTGATCTTTGTGGATGATTATTTTAACTGTCTGACCGTAGGTTCCGTGATGCGTCCGGTGACAGACCGCTATAAGGTATCCAGAGCAAAGCTTGCATATATCATTGATGCCACGGCAGCTCCTGTATGCATCATTGCACCAATCTCAAGCTGGGCGGCAGCAGTCAATTCTTATGTACCCAAAGGGTCGTCACTGACCGGTTTCAGTTTGTTTCTGCGGACGATCCCATATAACTTATATGCGATCCTCACATTGTTTATGATTTTATATCTGATCTTGACTGGCTTTGATTTTGGTCTGATGAAAAAACATGAGATCAATGCGGAGCAGGGAGATCTTTTCACTTCCGGATCCGAGAATATCAAAGAGGAAAAACAGGAAGAGGTCAATGAAAAAGGACGGGTGGCGGACCTGATCCTGCCGGTTTTATTATTGATCGTATCTGCGATCGGAGCCATGATCTATACAGGCTTTTTAGGAGGAGCCACTAATGTGGTTGCTGCATTTTCAGGCTGTGACTCCGAGAGAAGCCTAATCTTTGCGGGACTTGTAACGATAGTATTTTGTATGATCTGGTATCTGCCAAGAAAGGTACTGACATTTCAGGACTTTATGGACAGCTTTGTAGAGGGTTTTCGGCTGATGGTTCCGGCAATGGCGATCCTGACCTTTGCATGGGCATTGAAGGGGATTGGTGATCATCTGGAGATCAGCACATTTGTTAAAGGGATCGTAGGACAGAATGCATCAGCAAGTATGTTTATTCCGATGATCATATTTGTTATCGCGATATTTCTGGCATTTTCCACGGGGACAAGCTGGGGAACTTTCGCGATTCTTGTACCGATCGTGATCGCTATGTTTCCGGAGCAGGGTCATCTGGAAATGATGATCATTTCTGTGTCTGCAGTACTGGCAGGAGCTGTGTGCGGTGATCATGTGTCCCCTATTTCGGACACAACGGTTATGTCTTCGGCTGGTGCACAATGTAATCATATGAATCATGTATCTACACAGCTTCCCTATGCTGCAGTGGTGGCGGCTGTTTGTGTCATAGGTTATATTCTGGCAGCATTTATTCAGATCTGGTGGATCGTGCTTCTGTTAAGTGCGGCGATCCTGCTGGCAGTGCTTACCGGAATGAGGCTATGGCTTGGGAAGAAAGCGTGACCTTATAGAAAGGCAGGTATGTCTGAAATGTCTTGAAAAAGCAGATATGCCAACTCAAAAAGCAGATATTAGAGATAGAAAATAAAACTAAAATTATTAGCCGATAGGCTTGACGAGTGCTAAAATAAGTGGTATAACATAATCGAAAGTAAAAATGCAATACAGCAGGGTTGATATATTGGATGGTCTATCACCCTATTAACAGCCTTGGAGGGATGCGAATCAGTTCGTATGCCTCTTTTCTGTATATTTTCAAAGCTTTTGTTTTCCCGGTGTTTCTGCAGGAAAATGGATAGTTTTATTTTATTCGGAGGTGAGGATGATGAAGAAAAGAGATTATTACGATGTCCTTGGTATCCGGAAAGGAGCGGATGCAAAGGATATTAAGAGAGCATACCGTAAGCTTGCCAAGAAATATCATCCGGATGTGAATCCGGGGGATAAAGAGGCAGAGAAGAATTTTAAGGAAGTAACAGAAGCATATAATGTACTCAGTGATACAGAAAAGAAAAAACTTTATGATCAGTATGGTTTTGCTGCATTTGAAGAAGGCGGGGGAGGTCCGCAAAAGGACTCACATTTTTATCGAAATTATGAGGGACCCGATTTCGGGACAGGAAATTACAAAGAATATCATTTTGAGGGTGGCAATATGGATGATATCTTCGATGACATTTTTGGCGGTGCTTTTCATCATGGAAGCTGGGGCTTTGCGGATGGTTTTTATGGTGAACATGGTGATAGCTTTGGCGGTTTTTACCATGGCAGGAGAGATGGTTTTGGACATAGCACCGGTTCAGTCAGAGGAGAGGATCTGGAAGCACAGACAGATATCACCTTTGAGGAGGCAGCTTTTGGCTGTGACAAGATCCTTCATCTGATTTCACAGGATGGGTCCGGTCAGAAAAAGTCACTGCAGGTACACATTCCGGCCGGGGTCAATGATGGAATGAGTGTACGGCTTCGCGGAAAGGGGCAGCCCGGATATGGAGGCGGACCGGCAGGTGATCTGTTGCTGAAGGTGCATGTACAGAAAAAACCGGGATTTGACAGAAAGGGAATGGATATATATACTCAGATTGATATTCCTTTCACAATGGCTGTCTTCGGTGGTGAGGCTCCGGTTGATACACTGAACGGAAGAGTTTTGTGCCGGATTCCGGAAGGAACGCAGGCAGGAAGCAAGATCCGGCTCCGCGGCAAGGGAATTGTGTCGATGAAAGATTCGTCCGTTTATGGGGATGAGTATGTCACGGTGCAGGTGAAGATTCCAAGAAATCTGAGTCCACTGGCAAAGCAGAAATTAAAAGAATTTCAGCAGATATGTGATCATGGAGAATCTGGCCGGAGAGGCAGTGTGGCTTAAGGAAAGGATAGCATGAAAAATAATTTTCACATGGCAGATTTATGCCTGCGGACCAAAGTCTGTGGGTTGGATAGAAAGGAATGGAGGATTTAATATGAGCGAAACAATGAAGACAATACGGACCAGAAGGAGTATTCGAAAATTTCAGAATAAAATGCCGGAGAGAGAATTAATTGACCGTGTGATCGAGGCGGGGACTTATGCGGCAACAGGAATGGGACGTCAGTCTCCGGTTATCGTTGCGGTATTAAATAAGGAAGTGCGTAATAAGCTTTCACACATGAATGCAAAGATCATGGGGGCAGAAGAGGGGACAGATCCTTTTTATGGAGCTCCGGTCGTATTGATCGTATTGGCAGATAAATCCATGCCGACCCATGTTTATGATGGAAGTCTGGTCATGGGAAATCTGATGCTGGCGGCAAAGGATGTGGGGCTGGGAAGCTGTTGGATACATCGTGCCAAGGAGGAGTTTGAAAGCGAAGAAGGAAAATCACTTTTGAAATCGCTGGGTGTTGAGGGAGATTATGAAGGGATTGGACATTGTGTGCTGGGATATGTAGATGGTGATGAGCCTGAGGCGGCACCTCGCAAGGACAATTATGTCTACTATGTAGAATAGATTTTATAATCTGAAAAAGCTGTCAATGGTAAAAAAGCAGAGTGGAAAGTGTAGACAGAAAAAGCATGGAAGGGCATTATAAATTATGAAAATACAAGTATTCCGGACATTAAAAAAATACAAATTAAAATATCTGCCAAAAGATATTTTGGCAGGAATCATCATTGCAGCAGTATCGATACCGATCTCTATGGGCTATGCGGAAGTCTCAGGACTTCCGCCGGTCTATGGATTATATGGTTCGGTACTGCCTATTTTATTTTTTGCAATGTTTACAACATCGCCACAGTTTATTTTTGGTGTTGATGCGGCACCAGCGGCAATTGTGGGAGCTGCAACAGCCAGTATAGGTCTGCAGCCACAATCACCGGGAGCAATGGCGTTTATATCAATGACTGCATTTTTTGCCGGAATATGGCTTCTGCTTTTTTATTTTCTGAAAGCAGGGAGGATGGTTGATTATATTTCGACACCGGTAATGGGAGGATTTATCAGCGGCATTGCAGTGACGATCATTATGATGCAGATACCGAAGATTCTGGGAGGTGGCTCCGGTACAGGGGAGCTTCCGGAGCTTATTGCTTCAATGATAGAGGCTGCAACTCATATAAATCTAATGTCTGTGGTATTAGGAATCTGTTCGCTGGCAGTGATCGTTGCGGCCAGAAAGATTGCACCGAAATTTCCGATGGTTATTGTTGTCATGGCAGCGGGGGTGCTGTTGACGATATTTGGACATATTGACCAATATGGGGTGAAAGTTTTATCAGCCGTAGAGCCGGGAATACCTCACCTACAGTGTCCGCAATTTCGGTCAGTCGATCTCTCGCAGGCAGCAGGACGCGGATTGATGGTAGCGGTGGTTATCATGGCGGAGACACTTTTATCAGAGAACAATTTTGCTTTTCGAAATGGTTATACGATAAAAGATAATCAGGAAATATTGGCTTGTGCCGTGGGAAATATCGCATCGGCAGTTGTTGGATGCTGTCCGGTAAACGGAAGCATTTCCCGAACTTCCATGAATGATCAGTATGGAGGAAGGACACAGATGGTATCACTGGTGGCAGGGGTCGCGATGATATTGTTGTTATTGTTTGGTACGGGATTTATCGGATATCTTCCGGTGCCGGTTTTGACAGCGATCGTTATATCTGCTCTGATGAAGGTGGTGGAGTTTGATCTGGCAGAGAGATTATTCCGGGTCAGTCGAAATGAATTTTACATTTTTCTGGCGGCATTTTTCGGAGTCCTGATCCTTGGAACAATTTATGGTGTCATTATAGGGATTATTCTTTCCTTTATCGCCGTGGTTCTCAAGGCAACAAATCCACCCAGAGCATTTTTGGGTGTTATCCCGGGAAGAGAGGGATTTTATGATTGCAGCAGAAATCATCATGCACATGAAATTGAACATGTAATTATTTATCAGTTTAGTGAGAGCCTTTTCTTTGCAAATGTAAAAACCTTTCAGGAAGATATAGAGAATAGTATTCAGGAAGACACCAGGGTAATAATTGTAGATGCCGGTGCGATGACAGGCATTGATATTACTGCGGCTGACAGACTGGAGATGATGTGCGGCAGGTTTGAAAAAATGGGGATCCGCTTTTATATTACGGAACATATGGCTTCTGTCAATGAACAGATGCGTAAGCTTGGTATTGGTCATTTGATCGAGGAGGGAAATGTGCGCCGGACGATCACTGCGGCACTCCATGACAGTGGCTATCTGGAACCATATGTGTTAAAAGGATATTCTGTACAAAGAAACGGACAGGCACTAAACATATCTGCAGAAACAGAAAATACATTAGAAGAGTTTGCATGGGCATTTGGGGATGAAACAGTCGAACAGATCGAAAAGAGGGTACATCAGGTGCTGGAAAGTATTCATGGAATGCCGGAATGGGAGAAATTTGCTGAACAGGGATTCGAAAGCAGTTTGAAATACTGGCATGGACTGGGTGCGATTGATGAGGATGAATTTTTGCGGCGTATGGAGGTACATATGGATGAGCTGCCGGATAAGCTGGCAGATCAGGATCATCGAAGAGTGATCCTTGGGCTGCTGGAAAAACGCCGTTATCATATCAGGGAAGAGCTTGGCCGAGAGCATCCGGAGATTTTGGAGAAGCTTCAGAGACGTCGGGAAAAATTGGAAAAGAGACTGGAAAAGCAGAACCCGGAGGGGGCACGCAGACTGCATCAGTGGGAACAGGAGCTCCATTCAAAAAGGCAGCATGATAATTAATACACCTTATACGGATAAACGTAAATTATAAGAAAATGTCACCGTGCAAATCTGCATTGCAATGCAGCATACGGTATGATATGATAAATCTCGTACATAAAATCGGCGCAGTCAATACAGGAAGATATAGAGATATACATTATTTGCTATATCAGCATATATAGGATTAGGAGGTTGTATGAACAAACGAAACAAAAATACGTCTTTTTTGACCAGATTTTTGCAGGCAGTGGTCGTAATGCTTGTTATTCTGATCGTGATAGCAGGGGCATTATCTGTGGCTTCTTATCGAAAGGCACATACAGGGAAGGGGCATGCCGGAAATGCTGCGGATATAGAAAGTACATCTGTGGCAGAAAATGAAAATAATGAAGAGGATATTTCTGCTGATACGGCACAAAACGCATCGGAAGAACCGGGAACCGCCGGAGAAGCACAGACTTCTCCCGCAATGACATCGGAGCCATCCCCGTCTCCATCTCCGACAAATTCACCAAAACCTAAAAAAAAGAAGAAAAAGAAACGTAAGGTAAATAAAATAATTGCCATTGATGCCGGTCATCAGTCCAGAGGAGACAGCAGTACTGAGCCGGAGGGACCGGGATCAGGGACATATAAGGCAAAGGTATCCGGAGGAGCCACCGGTGTCAGCTCGGGAGTTCCGGAATATAAACTGACACTGCAGGTCGCACAAAAGCTTAGAAAGATACTTGCTGCCAGAGGGTATCAGGTTTATATGGTACGGACATCGAATGATGTGCGTATATCGAATAAGGAACGTGCACAGGCGGCAAATAACAGTGGAGCAGATATTTATATCCGTATCCATGCAGACGGTTCCAGTGATAGCAGCGTGAATGGTTCCAGTGCATTATATCCATCCAGATCAAATCCCTATGTAGGCAATCTGAGTGACAAGTCCAAAAAGCTGTCGCAGTGTGTTTTGGATGAGTATTGCAAAAAAACAGGACTGCGTAGCAGAGGATTGTATCAGAGAAATGACCTTACCGGAACAAATTGGAGTAAGATACCGGTGACATTGATCGAGATGGGCTTTTTGAGCAACCCATCGGAGGATCAGAGGATGCAGCAGTCTTCGTTCCAAAAAAATATGGCGGAGGGTATTGCGAACGGAATTGATTTATATTACAATAAGTAAGGTTTTTTATCTAAATTTTTAAGAACAGAAAATAATAGGAAAAGGAGACAATCATGAAAATCTGTAAAAAATGCGGAACACAGTTTCCGGATAATATGAGTTTTTGCAGCAAGTGTGGTGGTCCGTTGACGAATTATGGAGATGTTTATTGTTCGAAATGCGGGGCTAAAAATACATCTATGGATTCTTTTTGTAAAAACTGTGGTTCACCATTAGGCGGCGGACAGCCCTCACCAAATAAGCAGTATTCCAATATTCCGAACAATGGAAATGGAGGAGTTTATCCGGCTCCATCCGGCAGCGGTAATAAAAATATTGTTTTGATCGTAGTGGTGATCATATTAGCGGTTGTATTGGCAGTGATCGTTGGTTCTCTGATCAGTTACAAGTCTTCAAAGACGACCCTGTCAGATAAAGCAGGTGTAGAGAGTCAGGATGGTTCAGGCGATGGAACATCCGGGGATACACTTAGTCTGAGTGAATATCAGAGTTATTATGATGGTATTGATGACAGCTTTGGCGGTTTCATCGTTTCATCTTCCAAGAAAGGTGAGTTAAAGACGTATAAGCATTCATTGGAGGATGCTCTGAAGAATAAGAATCTGGAAAACTGTAAATATAATTATGATCAGTTAAATGATCTGAAAAGCTCTATTGAGTCCGATTCGAAGGACAAGATCAATAGTCTGAAGAATAAGATCAAAAAATATGAAAAGAAGTCAAAGTGCAAGAAAGCCAAAAAGGGTACAGAGTACAAGAAGAACAAGAAGCTTGCACAGGCGGCTGCGGATAAAGGCGATTATGTCGATGCAAAGACATATTATGAAGCTTGTCTGGATACGCTGAAAAAGGCAAGCAAAAAGAAAGCAAAGACTGTTTCCAGCGGTCGTACATTAAGCGGAAATGACACCTGGTATCAGACAGGGGCATCAGACAGCGATACATATAATGCAGTTTATTATAATTATCTTGATGCAAATTATGTGGCAGGTTTTTCAACAGAGCAGAAAAGATATTACATGAATACACTATTTGCTGCATACGGATACCGTTTTAATAACAGCACGATCCAGAGCTTTTTTGATCATCAGTCATGGTATACTCCGGATTACTCAATCGGTGTTGGTGACCAGACATCTATCAGAAGTAAGTTCGATGACATCTGCAGCTACAATTACAGTCTGCTGAGTGGTAACAGATAGTCAGACAGGCAGTGCGAAGAGGTGCTGAAGGATTTCGCAGTGATTAATGCCATTAGAGTGTGGTAGAATAAGATATGTAAGATCAATATCCGGCAGGGGAGTTCCTGCCGGATATTTTTCGTTTAAAAATTTTGCAGTATGTTTACCATAGGTGGAAACTATAATTCGGTGGGTGACAATGATTGAAAAAAATAAGAAATGATTGGACATTTGTTATGTATAATGCTGTTTATGAAAAACATAACTAAGGAGAGTGATAAAAATGGCATTGATTAGTTGCCCCGGATGTGGAAAAATGGTATCAGATAAGGCGGAGACATGTATTCAGTGTGGATATGCGTTGAAGGAAACAGGGATTATTGAACGAAGATGCACAGAATGTGGTGAATTGTTAGGTGAGGAGGATGTAGTATGTTCGCAGTGTGGATGTCCGATTGAGGATGATGAATTACAAAATGGGCGAAAACCACAGCAGGTTGAAGTGACCAAAGTTCATTTGGCGGTGGATGAAAAAAAGAAGAAAATAATTATATTTGCGATTATTGCAGTATGTATTCTGGCAATAAGTTCTATATTTTTGTCAGCAGTGAAAAAGAATTTTGATCAAAAGAAGGCAGAAAAGACTGCTGCGGAGGCAAGAACGGATTATCAGGAAAAATTAAGCGATGCGGTATCAACAATGTTGACAGGAGCTGCGACTGCAGAGAGGGCCGGTGGATTGATACATGATGTTTGGTACAATGCTATTTATGAACAATCAGATGATAAGACGGATGCTTATACAAAGCCAAAGGGATATTTTGTAAGTGATTTTAATGATGCGGATACCAGTGTATCTAATTGCTATGATGCGATGAAAATATATACGAACTAGCTTGTTTGAAGGTGTGATTGTAGAAATAACAGAATATTGATATTTGCGTTTTGACTCACAAAAGATAGGCACATTTCCTATTCCCGTGTATATATTATTGTAATATGTGCGGGAATGGGATTTTTTTATAGATTGCGAGAGAATATCTCTGGAAAGATTTTTGATTCTGTAACCAAATCGGTTGAGAAAAGGGGAGTATGATGTCAGCAGATTATAATGATATTTCGAATGGTCTTACCGATGATATTACCGTATTTCTGAATCTGGAGCAGGAGCTGGTGGATCGGATAGGAGACTGTCCCAACATGGAACATAAGACTCACGGAGAGAGCTTTCTTTGGAGAACCATTCAGAGCAGGGATGGATGGGCACTGCAGCAGAGAACATTATCAGGGAAAGCACGTATCGTGGATGAAAATGACAGACAGAAAGGCAATGGAAGCATTGCTGTCATGAGCGAGAAAATGGATCGGCTCATGGCAGATGAATTTGTGCGGCCGGGAGATGTGATTGGTGTATCCCGAAGGCTGTATGAGCATTATGGGATTTATGTGGGGGCTGGGAGAGTGATTCACTATGCCGGGGAAGGTGGAGATTTTGGCGGCAGAATCTCAATTCATGAAACCCGGATCGATAATTTTTTAAAGCATGGAGAAGATTATTTTGTAGTTAGTTTTACGCCAAGCTTTCCGGTGAAGATCCGTTCGGAGACATCGTTTCTTTTTCATGGAGTTATGGATTATTATAGCGAAAAATTTCAGCGGCAGGAATGGAACGTCTTTTCACCGGAGGAAACCGTGCAGCGGGCGTACAGCCGGTTAGGCGAGGAGAAATACAGCCTGATCAGCAATAATTGTGAGCATTTTGCCATCTGGTGCAAAACGGGAAGGGCACAGTCCAGTCAGGTACGTCAGGTGGCCGGGTATGTACTTGCTGCAGGTGTTGATATGGATGGTATTGCAGAAAGCCGGGAGGATGTGGAGACATATCTTGCTTTATCTGATGCATAAGAAAAATGTGCTCCACATTAGTGTTTGAATGTAAGGACATATCGACACACATATCGGAATTCTATAACCACTTTAAAGTTATTAGCAATTATGATACACTAGAGCGTGGTTAGTATTTTTATTAAAGATATATAATAATCTATATTTTATGTACTTGTTGGATCAGATTGTTTTTACAAAGGAGATGGAATTTATGAAAAGAACAAGAAGTGTAAAGGGTATTACTTATGTATTGATCGCAATTGTTATTATATTTGCATCTGTAAATTTTGGGCAGCCTGAAAAAGTAAATGCTAAAAGCAGGAGTGTTGCAGGACATATTTGTTTTTCAAAAGGTATGATCAATAAGCGTCTAAAAGTAATTAAAGACTATTATTACAATAAACTGGAGAAGCTGACTATTCAGAAAAGAAAGATTTATATTGGTGGTTTGTTGAATATGGAGTATTATATTCACGGCAAAGATTTAATGTTTGGATACGGAACGAAAGGAAAAACCGAGTATAGATTATATTTTTATAAAAATCAATTAATTCAGATGCTTGTGGACAAACCGGGGAAGCCGCGTAAAACATATAAACAGCTGTACAAAAGATTAGAAGACGGCAGAGTTTATTTGTATGATAACAATTTGAATATATATATGCTGCAGGAATGTTATGCGAGGAAGGAAATGGATTTTTTAAAACCAAAAACCAAGAAAAACATATCAAAAAATCCTGTAATGATTACAAAGGTACAGGGCAATTCCATCGTATATCATGAGTTTCACTGCTATGGACCGGATGGCTGTATTTGGAGCATAGGCACAAAAGCGTATAAAGCTGATCTAAGCAAAAAGGTATTCATAGAGGATGGAAGTGAATCGCCTTACAAAGTAATTAACAGGAATATGAAGTGGTTAAGGAAGTCATTATCAAAATCAAGTCTTGGTACAGTAGCAGTTTTATCAGCAGATGGGAAAAAGATTTCTAAAATGGTCATTCCATATTTTGCATAAACAGGATTATAAATGTGGACAAGTTGTTTGCCTGTGCATTTGACAAAATTGCGTTTTTTGACTCATGATTTGCCTTGTAATCTCGGAGGAATAGTGTGCAGACTGCGGGGATGACAGAAGAGGAATTTATAAAATATTTGAGCAGTAATGGTGTATCAATATTTAATTTTGATGATGAAGAAGAATTTCTGGAGGAAATGAATATTGCTTAGAGTGATTGTGAAAAAAGAAAGGGTTGTGCCTGAACATTTTCATCTGTTAAGGCAACAACCCTGTTGATTTTGAATTATTTGATAGATTTATTGTGCAATCAATTGCCATTTCTGGCAGTTATGTCCGTTATAAACCCATTGCTGTACATTGCCATTATTGCTGCGGTTTGCATTAGCAATCTCAACAACACTCTTGCAGCCGGAAGACTTTGTATAAATGCTGTAGCTTCCGTCGGAATTTTTTACAAGCTTGTAAAGCTGGGCACTGCAGTTGGTATTTTTGTAAATTCCAATGTTTGTCCCATTTGCACTGCTGTTGCATGAAACATCCAAAAGAAATGTCCTGCTGTCTCTCAGACAGGAGTAAATATAGTAATATCCTTTTCCGTCAGGAACAAATTTCCAGGTATTATTTGCTTTTGCTTTGGAAGCAGAGTACTGGATGACATTTGTACCATTTACCGCTTTCGCACCGCAGACATCCATATACAGACCGCTGTTTACGTTTTTCAGCATATATGTTTTGCCGGTATCAATGCTGCTTGTGGAATCAGAGGCATTGCCTGAAGACGGATACACGGCAGTGATGGCATTGATGATCTTTGGCTTTGTAACCGCACCGGTACTGCGGTTAAATAAACCGAAACCATATGTACCGGTTACACCGTTATCCCACCAGATTGGAATACAACCGTATTTCTTTGCATAAGTGCAGACTTTGGAAGCAAATTCTGCACGGCATGCCGTGTTGTTTGAATCAAAAGCAGATTTATCAATGGCACCGTATTCTCCGATAACGACCGGATAACCCTGGCTGCAGAATTTGTTATACAGACTGTTAAACTGGGATTTCAGATATGACTCATCTCCCCAGGAATCGACTTTTGATCTGTTGTTTGCCTTGCTTCCCCATTGGGTTGCCGTGGTGCTTTCTTCTCCGCAGAAGCCCCAAGGATCATAATAATGAACAGAAATCATGATGCGCTTTCCGCCGGAAGTGCAGTTATTGTCAGCAGGAACCCGGAAACCATAATCGCCTACGGTGTAATTGATGTTAGTGTTCCAGCCCGGGAGCATTAACCAGCGTTTTGCATTGTTTCCGCCGGAAGTGCGTACGGTGTCTACAAAGATCTGATTGAGTTGGTTGATATTTTCATAATATGTTCTGTTTGGAGTTCCGTAAGTACCATCAAATTCTTCATTCATGGATTCGAAGATCAGGTGCTGGTCATATGAGCGGAAACGTGTGGCAATCTGTTTCCAGCAGGCTTTGTATTTGGCACGGATCGCAGTCTGGTTGGAACCGTCACAGAAAAGCCAGCCGCCATCGACAGAGTGATAGCCGTCTCCGTGCATGTTAATAATGACATACAGGTCATTGGCAATACACATATCAACTACCTGCTGGACTCTGTTTAACCAGGAAGAATCAATGGTATAATTTGAGTTACTGCTGATCTTGCCCAAATAGGAGACTGGAATACGGATGGAATGAAAACCGGCATTTTTTACTGCCTTGATCAGATTGGCGTTGATCGTAGGATTACCCCAGCTTGTTTCATTTGGTGTTCCGTTCAGGGATGATTCCAGCTGATTTCCCAGGTTCCAGCCGGCCCCCATTGCAGCTGTGATCTGGCTCTGGTTCAGATCAACAAAGCTCGCTGCCTTTGCGGTTTTTGGAGCAGAAAAACCATTGAGTGTGGATAGTGTTACAGCTGCTGCCATTACGACAGCGAAGATTTTTTTAAATCTCATAAACCCTCCTTTGAAAAAGCTCTGCCTTTTCGAAATATTTTTTGTTTTGTTCACCCTGAAATAAATGTTAGCATGATTTGTACAAAATGACCATATATAAAATAATTCATAAGATAAAAACGGCAAAAATAACAAAAATATTGCAACTTAAATGATTTACTATAACATTTAAGTTGGATGAATTGCACAAATTTGGAAACGTAGTATGTACAACTTTGCAGTTGGGCAGAACCGGATCCGGCACTATGGTTTTGCATTTGAAGGAAAAAGGTTTTGATCAGACAGGACAAAGTAGGGGATGATGTTCAAAATTGATCTGTTATAATGAGAGAAAATAGGTGTTCAGCAACCCGATGGAGTGGAAGAAATTATAATGGTTCAGTTGCGGTTATCTGAAAAGTATGACCGGGATTTTTATGTTGTTGTATCTCGTCTCACTAAAATCGGCGTGATCATTTTGTGAATAATCTCGGTCTGAGGAACCGGCCGGCGTTTTTTCATTTCATTCATCTGGGAAACCAGCAGTTTCATGGCTTCATGTGCAATTTTGTCAATCTGCTGTCCTACAGTGCTGATCGGGATAATTGCCTCAGAGGCAATTGGGGAATCATCATACCCAATGATCCGGTAGTCATCCGGAAAAGTGCCGTAATCTCTCATCAGCAGATTTAGAAAAATATTGGCATGGGTGTCATTGGCGAGAAAGATTCCTTTCCGTTTATCCGGATATTTTTCTTTGATCAGGTTGTAGACCTCACCAATGCGCTGCTGTGTTTCCGGGTAGTTGCTGCCGAGATCTGTGAGGATTATCTTGTGTCTGATATTGAACTGCTGACAGGTGTCACGAAAGCCCTGGATACGGCCGTAGGAAGGGACGGACGGAGAAACATCGGAATTTATGTGGATCAGGATATCACAGCTGTTTTTTACAAGGAGACTGGAAGCCTGCACGGCTCCCATATAGTTGTCGGTATTGATGCTGTTTACGTATTTATCCTCCCGTTCAATGGTGACGACAGGAATGTGATAAGAAGCTAATTCCTGCGACGGGATCGTGTGGCTTAATACAATGAGTCCCTCAATCTTGTAGGCGAGGAGTTCCTGAAGATATTTTCGTTCTGTTTCTTCAGAGCCGTTGCAGGTAAACACCAGAAATTTATATCCAAAAGTTTCATAAGTAGATAAGATCTGGTTTAACATTTCTGAGTAATAATGAAGGAATAAATTGGGCAACAGAATACCGACAAATTCGCTTTTGCCATTTGCCAGCACTTTTGCGAGCTTGTTTTCCTGATAATCCAGATCGACCAGTGCCTGTGCGATGATCTCCTGGTTTTTTAATGTAAGGGAATCAGGATTATTGAAATATCTGGAGATGGTTGTTTTGGAAAAGTGAGTATATTTTGCAATATCGTCAAAGGTGACTTTTTTCTTTTTGTTATCCATATTTTATGCCTTTCTGTGCTGTGAGTGTATCTTTCGTGCTATAAATCTGTCCTTAGTATAGCAGAACTAGAGGGTGAATTCAATGAAAAAATAACCGGTTATGTAACCGGTTACAAAAAAGGTTGACAAACGATATGAATCATAGTATCATTAAATCACAAAGTAACCGGTTACTTTACCGGTTACATAAACGGAAACACAAATAGAAGCACGACGAAAGAAAGGAGAACAGAATGAGAAAACGTGTGATTGCGGCTCTGACCATGGGCGTACTTGCACTCAGCCTGACCGGATGTCAGAAAAGTACGCCGAAGCCCGGAAGTATCGCCGGATATGATAAAGGAGAGCAGTATCTGTCCATATGGGTACACTCCATTGAGGATACCGATGAAGGCCGATGCTATCGGGAAGCAGTTGATGCATTTAACAAGAAGTATGATGGAACATATTTTGCGGATATTGAGTTTATTCCGCGAAATGACAGTGGCGGAGGATACTCTGATAAGATTAATGCATCCGTCATGTCGGGAGATCTTCCGGATGTGCTGACGGTAGATGGACCGAATATCGCAGCATATGCATCCAATGGGATCATTCAGCCCCTGGCAAAGCTGACGGAAAAAGAAAAATCCGTTTATCTACAGTCTATTATTGATCAGGGAACCTACAAGGACAAGTTATACGCTCTGGGAGCAATGGAGTCCAGTGTTGGTCTGTACTATAATAAGGACATATTGAAAGAGGCAGGAATCCGCATACCGGATGCAGATCATCCGTGGAGTCAGTCCCAGTTTCTGGACATTCTTGCAAAGCTGAAACCGGTTATGGACAAAAAGAAGGGATATGCCCTTGATATGACATTCCCGGTGGGTGAGGCAACCATTTATTATTATGCACCGTTTTTCTGGTCGAATGGCGGGAACATGGTGGATGAGACAGGACTTACTGTAGACGGTGTCTTTAACTCGAAGGAAAATGTAAAAACAGTATCTTATTTTCAGTCGCTGCTGAAGAATAAGTATATGTCAAAGGTGCCGATCGATCATCTGTTTGAAAGCGGCAGGGCAGCATTTAAGATTGATGGTGCATGGGAGGTTAATACACTTTATACCAGCTATCCGGAGGTGTCTTTCGGTGTGGCTCCATATGTAGTCGGGGATTCCTGGAATGGAGAGAGATACGCTCCAACCGGTTCCTGGGCTTTTGCAGCTTCCTCGAAGACAAAGAATATCAAAGGGGCGACCGAATTAGTGAAATGGATGAGTGGTGTGGACAGCGGGAAGAATTTATGGGAAAAGTCAAAATCATTTCCATCCACATATGAAGCTTATGAAACAATCGACGTATTTCAAAAAGACGAAAACTATAAAGCACTTTACTATCAGTTAAGCAACTATGGTCATCCAAGACCAAAGACTCCTGCATATCCACAGGTAAGTACATCATTTCAGCAGGTACTGGAAAATTGTGTTCTGAGTGGCTTTGATCCACAGGAACAGCTGGATAAATCTGTAGAAAGGATTAACGCAAAGCTGAAGCGTTATACGTTAGAATGATGAAAAAAAGAAGAGAATCAATTATGGGAATGGCCTTTTTTGGTCCGGCACTTATCTTACTGACATTGTTTTTGTTCCTGTCAATGATATTGACATTGGTATTTAGCTTTACAGATTTTTTTGCATTAAATCCAAGTCTGACGCATTTTACGTGGTTGGACAATTATTTTCAGGTATTCAAGGACGATGATTTCCGACAGGCATTTGCCAATACCGTGAAATTTGTGATCATCATTGTTCCGTTACAGGGACTGGGCGCGTTAGGACTTGCAATTCTGATCAATAAGGTGACATATTGTAAGGCGTATTTTAAGGTGGCATTTTTTATTCCGGTTGTTATGTCTCTGGCGGTTGTATCTACACTTTGGGTGCAGATTTACAGCCCGGAGGGAATTTTAAATTCCATTCTTGCACACATTGGAATCAACGCACAGCCGTTTATCAACAGTGCAGATCAGGCTTTGCCATCCATTGCGATTATGAGTGCATGGCAGGGAGTCGGTTATCAGATGCTGATCTTCTTGGGCGGATTGCAACAGATCAATCCGGCACTTTACGAAGCCGCTGAGATGGATCATGCCAGCAGTTGGCAGAAGTTTAAAGATATCACATTACCGGAATTAAAGCCGTTGTGTATTTTTGTGCTGATCACGATCACGATCGGAGCCTTCCGTATGCTGGTACAGCCGATGGTTATGACGGGAGGAGGACCATCTCATTCTACTTACACCATGGTTTATGATATTTATGAAACCGGCACGGTAAACTGGGAGATTGGACTGGCATCCACGATGGCGATTGTATTTGCATTTTTCGTAATGATCCTGACGGTAATCCAGACAATACTCACCAAAGATAAGGAGGGAAAAAAACATGTTAACAAAAAAGCAAAAACGAATTAATATCATTCTTGTCATTATTATGATCGTCATGTCTTTGTTTTTCCTGTTTCCTGTAATATGGATGCTTGCCAATTCTTTTAAAACGGATGCAGCGATCACAAGAGATATGAATTCGCTGGCGGCGTTTATTCCTCCGGCGTTAAATGGCAGTTTTTTCGACAATTATATTACCATTCTGACTAACACAAGTTTTCTTCGCTATATGGCAAACACATTGCTTTATGCAGCGGTACTGATCGTTTTGGGAATCATTGTAAACGGGCTGGCAGGCTATGCACTGGCCAAGATCAATTTTCCGTTTAAGGAACGCTGGCTTCTGATCATTATGCTTTTGATGATCGTGCCGATGGAGACGATCATTACCATACACTTTTTGTTTATTGCAAAATTAGGACTATTAAATAACATTATCGGATATGTTCTTCCGATGATCGTAAATCCGTTTAATATATTCCTGTTCCGGCAGGTGTTTGTCAGTCTTCCGGATGATGTTTATGAGGCGGCGCAGTTGGATTTCTGTAGTCCGGTGAAGTATTTCTTTACCATGGTGCTGCCAATGTCTAAGAGTGTTGTGGCAACAGTCAGTGTATTTACATTTTTAAATGTGTGGAACGATTATTTGTGGCCATCTCTTGTATTTACCTCAAGTGATCTTCTGACGGCACAGATCGGATTAAATGCGATCACGTCCAATGATAATACAACGATGGGTCAGACGTTAGCTGTCATTACACTGGTAACGATACCGGTTATCATCATTTATGCGTTATTTTCAAAGCAGATTGTGGAAGGTGTTGTTTCCACAGGTTCAAAGGAGGGTTAAGCCATGAGTTTTATTGAATTAAAAAAAGTATGCAAGCAGTATCCAGGTACCGATAAAAAGGCAGTGACAGATTTTGATCTGGAGATCAATGAAAAAGAATTTATTGCATTTGTTGGACCATCCGGCTGTGGGAAATCCACGACACTGCGGATGATCGCAGGATTTGAAGAAATCACTTCCGGAGATTTATATATTGATGGGAAGAGAATGAACGAGGTCGCACCAAGAGATCGTGGCATCTCCATGGTATTTCAGAATTATGCGTTATATCCTCATATGACTGTGGAGAAAAATATCGGCTATGGACTGAAAAATATGAAGGTACCGGCTGACGAGATCAAGAAAAAGGTAGACTGGGCAATTGATATTCTCGGACTGGAGGAATACCGAAACCGTAAACCGAAAAATCTGTCAGGAGGCCAGAGGCAGAGAGTGGCTCTTGGAAGAGCGATCGTAAAGGATCAGAAGGTTTTTTTGATGGATGAGCCGCTGTCTAATCTGGATGCAAAGCTTCGTGTCAGCATGAGAAATGAGATCAGCAAGCTTCACCGCAGTCTTGGAAGTACTACAATCTACGTTACGCATGACCAGGTGGAAGCAATGACCATGGCAGACCGCATCGTGATCATGAAAGCGGGTGTTGTACAGCAGGTTGGTAAGCCAATGGAACTGTACGAAAAACCGGTCAATAAATTTGTGGCGGGATTTATCGGCTCACCACAGATGAATTTCTATGATGTTTCCATTGAAGATGGGCAGATTGTATTTTCAGATGGCAATCGTCTGACCATGAAGCCGGAAATAACTGAGAAGTTAAAGAAGCATGGAAAAAGAATGACACTTGGAATTCGTGGAGAAGATATCAAATTTGATCCACAGAATCTGGATATCTATAAAGAAAATAAAATGCAGGCGGTTGTTGATAATACAGAGATCATGGGAAATGAAAATAATCTCTATTTTGAATTTGGAGGAGCGGTATCGATTGCAAGAGTTTCAAAATATGAGCTGTGTAAGGTAGGAGACAAGATGGAATTTGTATTTGTGCCGCATAGGATGCACTTTTTTGATATCGATACGGAAGAAGCGATCGAACTATAGGTAAGGCATGAAACAATCGGATGTCTGTAGGGTAGAAACGCAGACATCCGGAAAGGGACAGGTATAGATATGGATCAGTTAAAAAAAGCAAATGAATATGTTAAACAGAACCACATTTCCAAAGAAGAGCTTCCAGTGTTCCATGTAACACCGCCATGCGGCTGGATGAACGATCCCAATGGCTTTTCTGTATATCAGGGAAAGACCCATTTGTTTTACCAGTTTCATCCCTACAGTACAGTCTGGGGACCGATGCACTGGGGACATTATGAAACAGAGGATTTCGTGAAATGGACGGAACTTCCGGCAGCATTGGCTCCGGATCAGGCGTATGATGAAGCAGGATGTTTTTCAGGCTCAGGAATAGAGACAGAGAAAGGTCATCTTCTTGTATATACCGGTGTCATGGAAAAAGAGGAGGATGGGCAGAAATATACGTATCAGAATCAATGTATTGCTTTGGGTGATGGAAAGGAATATAATAAATCTGCACAAAATCCGGTAGTGACCGGTGACATGCTTCCGAAAGGCTTTAGCAGAGAGCATTTCAGAGATCCGAAGATCTGGAAAGAAGATGACGGATATTATATGGTCGTTGGAAACAAAACAGACCAGGGAAAGCCGCAGGTTGTATTATTCCGTTCGGAGGATGCCGTTGAGTGGAAGTATGTATCTGTATTGGCAGAGGATAAAGACGGAAATCTTGGAACAATGTGGGAATGCCCGGATTTCTTTGAACTGGACGGGGAATATATACTGTTTGCTTCTCCACAGGATCTGTGTGCCGGTCGGGAGTTTCATAATGGAAATAATGCAGTATATTATACCGGCAGTTATGACAGGGGACGGCATGTATTTGATTATTCGCATGTATATTCTCTGGATGATGGCCTGGACTTTTATGCATCACAGACTATGTTGTCTGCGGATGGCCGGCGTATTGTGATCGGATGGATGCAGACCTGGGATGCCAATATTCGTCCGGCAGATCAGAAATGGGCCTGTATGATGACTATTCCAAGAGAGCTTCGTCTTGAAAACGGGCGGATACTGCAAAGTCCGGTCCGGGAGTTGGAAAAATACTACAGTAACTCGGTTCATTATGATCAGTATACGATAAAAGGGACATGTCAGAAGGAAGGAATCAGAGGGCGTGTGCTGGATATGACGGTAGAACTTTTGGAGGGCGATTATACTACGTTTGACATCTGCTTTGCACAAAATGAAAAGCATTTTACGAAATTTACTTATGACCATGCGGATAAAACTATAGAAATTGACAGGACATACTGTGGAATGATCCGTGATGTACTGGCACAGAGAAAAGTTCCGGTCAAAGTTTCGGGTGACGTTGTTAAGATTCGGATGATCCTGGATAAATATTCCGCAGAGATTTTTATAAATGATGGGGCACAGGTGATGAGTACAACATTCTATACTCCGTTGGATGCCGATCAGATCAGTTTTGTCTGTGATGGTTCTGTTACTGTCAATATTGATAAATATGATATATCTATCGGCGAAAAGGCGTGATGTATGCAGATGGGAGGAAAATGATGAAAAAATTTGACGTGGCCGCATTAGGGGAATTACTCGTGGATTTTACGGAAAATGGAATCAGCACACAGGGAAATCCTGTTTTGGAGGTCAATCCCGGAGGAGCCCCGTGTAATGTATTATCCATGCTGCAAAATCTTGGAAAAAGTACGGCATTTATCGGAAAAGTCGGGAATGATATTTTTGGACGGATGCTGGCAGATGCAGTAAAAACACAGGGAATCAATACGGACAATCTTGTTGTAGATCCGGAGGTGCATACTACATTGGCCTTTGTTCATACAAAGGAAGACGGAGACAGGGAGTTTTCATTTTATAGAAATCCCGGTGCTGATATGATGATGCGTTGGGAGGAGGTGCAGCAGGAGAAGCTTGCTCAGACAAGGATGTTTCATTTTGGAACCTTGTCTATGACGCACGAGCAGATAAAGGATGCAACCCAAAGAGCCGTGCAACATGCCAAAAAAGAAGGTGCACTTATCTCTTTTGATCCAAATTTAAGACCACCGCTATGGAACAGTCTGGAGGATGCCGCATGCCAAATGTGGTATGGAATCGGACAGTGCGATATCTTAAAGATTTCCGATGATGAAATTGCTTTTCTGACCGGTAAGAAGGATATTGATCAGGGTATTGCGGAAATTCTGAAAAAAAATCATCCGGCATTAGTATGTGCAACGATGGGAAAGCAGGGAAGTAAGGCGTATTATCAGGGAAAAAGCGTATTTTGCGAGCCGTTTCTGCGGGACGACACGATAGAGACCACAGGAGCGGGAGATACCTTTATGGCATGCGTTTTAAATACTGTCCTGGAAAAGGGACTTGATTCTTTGACGGAAGATGATCTGCATGAAATGCTCCGGTTTGCCAATGCGGCATCTTCGATCATTACCACACGTAAAGGGGCATTGAAGGTGATGCCGAAGCGGGAAGAAATTATTTCCATGCTGACGCGGAAATAAAACGAAATAGATGTTTGGTTTTTCAATGCATTGACAATTATATGATGCTGGATTGATTTTATGAACGCTAAAAGATACATAGGGAATGAATCACCGTCAGGGAGAGATTTATTCCCTATTATTTGTGCCTGATATTTGCGTTTTCTGACTCATGATTTGCCCTGTAACCTTGAAGGAATATCGTTATAATAAAAGTACAGAACGAACATTCGATAATATAGTTAAGGAAGAAAATGAACGTAGAGTATCGTGAAATGGAGGTGTCGGTTATGGTAACAGCTAGAGATATAAAAGATATTCAAGCATTACAACCTGATGAATAGGTTCTTGTTTTGAGTCTTGTAAAAAGCTTTATTAATTCAAGAGGAAAAAGAAATGATGCCCAAAATCGGCTTGCTAAAATGAGAGAAAAATATGTAACAAGCAATCCAATGAGTATAGACGAAATTGATCAAATCATTCATGGGGAGTAATGTATGCAGGTTGTAATTGATACTAATATAATTATTGCAAAAGCTACAAAATCGAGATTAGTAACAGGCAACATAAAACATTATCCAATTGAGGAAATGAGAACTATGATTTGGGAATTGCAATAAATCGAATTTAATATCAATAAAGTTGTTGGGAACATTTCTGAAGAATGATAATGTCTTGTCAGTTTCCATTTCCTGAAACATATATTATAATAATGAAATCAATGGACAGATCATAGTGGTCTGTCTTTTTTTTATGCTCAAAAGAGCGGAAGGGAGATTGACATATTATGTCAGCAGAAGTGGAAACAATGATGTTCGTAGGAAGAGAACGACCTTGGCATGGTCTGGGAACAATGGTGGAGGAGGCACCGGATTCCAGAGAAAAATATCCTGCGGTTACAGAAGGATGTTATCGGAGGAAAGTGACAACCTGTCGGAAGAAGCCTGAAATGTGTTGGATATGTTTGAGCAAAGTAATACAGGGATGCCGCAGTGGTATCCCTGTGATGTAAAAAGTGGAGGGAAATTTATTTTTTGTAGGGATAATGCAGGGGTGAAGCAAAAGTTCTATAGTCGATTTTTGCTGATTTAAATTGATTTTGCATATATATTATGGTAGAATACATTTGTAGTCGTCGCAATACGACGTAAATAATACATCTGGTAAAAGGTATAAAAGATTAACTTAGGTTGGGTATTAATATTTTATGACT
>JALFLW010000031.1 GCA_022774505.1 Lachnospiraceae bacterium | reverse complement strand
CTGCGCGAGCGCGCTGAAATGGCTCGCTCCGCTTCGGCCGTTGCCGAAGATGACGAACCAAAAGAAAACTGATTATATTTGCATATCGAAAATAAAACCGCGTAAGTTGCTGATAGACAATTGGTTATATGTACACCTGATGTACAGCCTTCTGCAATTAAGCAGAGGGCTTTTTTGTTGATAATCAAATGCTTATAAATATACGAGAATTCCAAATTATAACATACCTTGGTCACCAGTTGTACACCTATTTGGACGTATGTTACATCGAGGGTGAATTTGTGGACATTGTGTGACACCGTGATACACCGTGTCTTTTCCTGATTTAGGTTGACTTTTTTGGCGTATTAACCCTGCAGAAAGTTGACCTGGATTTAACTTATCGCTGATTTATGTTGACTTGTCGTCAATATCGCTGTTTTTTGTTGACTTATCCGGTCCTTATCGCGTTCCTGGGTTGACTGGAGGCCGTAGGCCGGAAAGAGACCCAGGAACGGCAGACAAAGATACTGTTTTCCCGTCACTTTCCAAAGCATGCCTCTCCAAGATAGCCCGGACGGCCTTCTCCCGATAGCTGATCCACCACTTCTCCAGAACGCCTTCACAAAAGGCCGCCTCGGCCGGGGTCATCATGTTGATGCTCATGTGGGGGCGACGGAAGTTATAGAAGTCAACAGCTTTGGCTACGGCAGCACGCACTTGATCAATGTCAGTGAAGCGTTTGCCTTTGAGCAGTTCATTCTTCATCGTATTGTTGATGCGCTCCGCCTGAGCGTTTTCTTTGGGGTCTCCGGTCTCGGTCATACTGATCTTGATATGGTTCTTTTGCAAGAGATGCACATACTCGCTGCTGGCGTACTGAACGCCGCGGTCTGAATGATGGATAAGGTCAATCTTTTCGAGGCCATCAAGGCGTTTGAGAGCCATCTCAAGGGCTTCCAAAGGGTAAACGATCTCCAGTGTAGGGCCGACGCTCCAGCCGATGATTTCCTCGGTGTAGGCATCGAGAATGAGGGATAAGTAGCAGAAGATATATGTAATGTCATCAACCCATATTGGTATGTATGTGATATCGCTGACCCACAGTTGGTTAGGTCTGGTCGGGATGAGTTCCTTGGTAATGTTCGGGAACGTAGGAAGACCGTGGCGGGAGTCTGTCGTCTTTGGTTTGCGGATGCGGATGCGCACCTTGAGGTTATTCCTGTCCAGGATATCTTCGAAGGTATCCCGGCCTACGGTATCGTTATCCCCGAACTCACGCTTATACATCAACCAGAGCTTCGGGCCGCCAATTCCGGGGTCGATGGCCCTTATGCCTCTGACGTACTCAATCACAAACGCCTCCCGCGCTGCTTTGCGGAGGACCACGTTCTCATCGTACTTGTAATATGCCTGCTTTGACTTGCCAAACAGTTTGCTCAGGGGCTCCACCGGATATAGCTTGGAGTCCTTCGCATGCAGGGTCTCTACCGTTTGGCGCCAGATTTTTTTCTGATGGGCACCTTGAAGGCATCCTCTGCGAGGTCTATCATCGTGTTGTAGGCCTCAGCACGCATCTTCTCATAGCGGAGCTGCTTTTCCAGCTCATCAATGCGTGCCCGAAGAACCTGAACGTCATCCGTAGAACCGCTATGGCCCTCGGGGAGAGTGCTTTCAGGCTGGCCTTTTGCGGTGTTTTTGCTCATGTCGGTCGGTTCTTTCAATCCGTTTTCAACTGCAAATTTACGAATCCATCTGTAAAGATTGGATCTCGAGATAGGAATTTGTCGAACTATTTGCGTTGCACCGACCCCTTTGTTGAAATAAAGATCCATAGCAGTATCATAGAACTGCTCTACTTTTGTTGACCTGTAATAAAACATAAACTGTGTTTTTAACAGTCAACTTTTTTCAGGGTAATACAAAATGTCCCGTCCTGATGCTCCTTTTATTAACAATGCCATGAAACTGAATAATAGACTTCTGTTATCCGTTCTTGTCGTAACTTCCTTGGTTTCAGGGTGCGACAGCTTTAAGCGTGCCGGTAGTGAAAAAATCTATGATGCACAGATTCTGGATTGTAACGGCAATCTTCTTGTGTCTTTTGCTCCATATACAGGCACAAACAGCCACCGTTCTATCGAGAATATACATCATTACGGTAATCTTGCGTATCGGACTCTGGGACATTATGATCCTCCACTGATAGTGAACGATGGGTACGGTCTTGTATGGAGCTGTAGAGATGAACTGTTTTCTGGGCATACCCTGAAAACGACAATCAATATAAGATTGCAGGCTGTTGCGGATTCATTGTTGAGGAAATCCCTCGCTGGAAAGGAGCATCTGGAATCTGCATGTATTGTCGTCCAGAATATCATGACAGGAGAAATCCCTGTTATCGTGAATCTCGGCAGGAACTTTGAGAACGAATTGTCGGAATGTTTTAACTATGCGGTCAGAGAATATGAACCTGGTGAGGTCCTGTCTCCAGCATCGTGGATGGTGGCGCTTGATGATGGTATGGCGTATTCCCATGCGGATCTTTCCGATGCCATTGCTTCCGGGAAATTGTCAAGAGTGTATGAGATGGTTCCTGACCATTATGTCAGGACGCTCAAGTCGTTTTTTCTTCCGGATTATTATGACGGGCTTGGCATAGATGGCTTGAGTATCGAGATATGTTCGCCGGAATCAGCCAACTGGAACTCTTCGGCTGTGCAGCATCTTATTCA
>JALFLW010000103.1 GCA_022774505.1 Lachnospiraceae bacterium | reverse complement strand
AAGATGGAGGTGAACGCTGATGAACAACGTGGCAGATGTAATTGTGATTGGCGGAGGTGTTGTGGGATGTGCAACAGCGTATTATCTCGCCAAAAAAGGAGTTAAAGATGTGATCGTGCTGGAGGCAGATGACAGTATAGGGCATGGTGGATCTTCCAGAAACGGTGGAGGTGTCCGTCAGTCCGGCCGTGATGTCAGGGAACTGCCATATGCGATCTATGCGGTACAGAATATGTGGCCGCACCTTTCGGAAGAACTTGGTGTGGATGTGGAATATTATCAGCGTGGTAATCTGCGTCTTGGCAAGACGGATGCCCATATAAAGAAGCTGGAAAAATTAGCATCCAATGCAAGGGCACTGGGACTTGATATGAATGTTGTAGATGGAAAGACAGTGAAAGAGATCTGTCCGTATCTTTCGGATGAGATCATCGGAGCAAGCTGGTGTCCGACAGATGGCCATGCCAATCCGATGATGACTACGCTGGCATATTATAAGCGTTCGACAGAGATGGGTGTCCGTTATTTTACGGGGGCCAAGGTAAAAGAATTGAGAAAAGTCCGGGGAAAAGCAAGAAAGGTTGTACTTGAATCCGGAGAGATCTTTGAGGCGGAGACGATCATTGTTGCAGCAGGATATGAGAGCCGTTATATTACCAGAACAGTTGGGATCGACGTGCCGATGACAAGGTATTTTGAGGAAGCACTGGTTACGGAAATGCAGCCTCATATGTTTGATATCATGCTGGGAACTGCAGATGCTGATTTTTATGGACATCAGGCACAGCATGGATCCTTTGTATTCGGTTCGGAGTCAGGGCTGGAGGAGGCGACGGATATGTCTCCGAGTGATCTGAAGACAAACTCCCTGACAGTATCGGCAGGATGCCGTGCCATTATGGGATATATTCCGCTTCTGGCCAATGCCAAGATCGTCCGGACCTGGGGAGGATGGCTGGATGACTGCTATGATGGTGTACCGGTGATCAGCAAGGTTGATGAAGTACCGGGGCTTATTATAGCCTGTGGATTTACCGGACATGGATTTGGTACGGCACCGTCTGTTGGATTAATGCTTTCTCAGATGGTTGTCGGGGAAGAGACAGTTGTTGATATATCGGCACTTCGTTATGACCGCTTTAAGTCAACCAGGTAGACAAAGGAGGATGTATTCATGGAAGGATTTGAATTTTTCACACCGACAAAGATCGTATTTGGCAGAGGAAGTGTTTCTGAGGTTGCAAAAGAAACAGAAAAATTTGGACAGAAAGGTCTGATCGTTACAGACAAAGGGATGATCGCAACAGGACTGGTAAAAAAGGTCACGGATTCTCTTGATAAAGCAGGAAGAGAATATATCATCTGGTCAGATATTGTTCCGAATCCGCGGGATGTGGATATAGAAAAGGGAGCAGAATTTGCCGGAGAACAGGGTATTGATTATCTGATAGCAATTGGTGGTGGTTCCTCCATGGATACTGCAAAGGCGATAGGTGCTTTGCTGACAAATGGAGGGAAGTGTAGTGATTGGTATGAAGGAAATCTGAAAAAAGAGATCGCTCCGTTGATCTGCATACCAACGACATGTGGTACAGGTAGTGAAGTGACGCATGAGTCGATTGTCAATAATACGACGACATTAGAGAAGGACTGTATCTGGGGACCGCAAAACAGTGTAAAGACAGCAATCATAGATTCGGAAATGATCGATAAGCTGCCGGCAAAGATTCTGGGTTCTACCGGAATGGATGCATTAACGCATGCGGTGGAAGCGTATGTATGCAAGGCATCGAATGTACTGACGGATGCCATTGCTCTGCAGGCGGTCCGTATGATCGGTGATAATTTGTTAAAAGCAGTTGAGAAGCATGAGCCGGAAGCACTTGATGCAATGATGGCAGCCAGTACACTGGCCGGAATGGCATTTGGAAATGCAGATGTAGCAAGTGTTCATTCCATATCGGAAGCATTGGGAGGATATTATGATATTCCTCATGGAGTAGCAAATGCAATGATGCTGGCACCGGTATCCAGATTAAGTATCAAGGGAGCACCACAGAAATACGCAGATGTTGCACAGGCACTTGGTGTAGATACTTCTAAGATGAGTGTATATGATGCAGCAAATGCAGGAGTGGACCGGATGCAGAAGATGGCAGATGCTCTGGAAATTCCTCATTTTTCAGATATGGAGATGGTCGATCCAAAGGATTTTGACCGTTTGGCCCGGACAGCTGCCAATGCAGACGAGACAGCAGATAATCCGGTGCTTATGACAGCAGAGGATTTTAAAAGGTTATTTGAAGAGTTGTATAGCGAAAAATAGAAATAAAGATCCAAAAGAGACGGAGGTGCCATTATGGAAGAATTAGATGCTGCAATCTTAGAGGAAAAAGAAAAGTTGGTAAAATCCAAGAAATTACGACTTCTTTATCTGGATGAGGAGGATATGATCGAGGCCGGAGTTCTTGATGCAAAAAAATGTGTGCATGTAATGGAGGAAACGGTAGGTCTGCTTGAAGATGGGGATTTTATTATGGGAGGTCCGGATCATAATTCACATGGGATTATGCTGGAGTTTCCAAAACAATCGGATATTGAAGGGTTTCCGATCAATGATGGTGCTGACAGAAGATTTATTGCCATGCCGGCATATCTGGGAGGAAAATTTCATGTGGCCGGCTGCAAATGGTATGGATCAAATGGGAATAACCGGCGCATGGGGATTCCGCGTTCTAATCTGATGTTTGTACTGAATGATGTAGAGACAGGAGCACCGTTGGCATTTATGGCTGCAAATTTACTCAGTTCCATGCGTACCGGGGCGATGCCGGGACTGGCTACAAAGCTTTTGGCAAAAAAAGATGCCAGAGTATTGGCAATGATCGGTGCAGGTCCTATTGCAAAGGCATGTTTTCGTGCCATTATGACAAATGCCTCACAGATTGATACCGTGAAGATCAAGGCGGGCTCTCTGAAATCAAAAACAGCGGCCGCGTTAAAAGAATACATAGAAAGACATTATCCGAGGGTAAAGGCGGTAACGGTCTGCGATACTCTGGAGGAGGCCGTCAGGGGGTCGGACATTATCAGTGAGTCAGTTTCCGTGAAACCGGGACAGTATCCAACCTATGAAAAATCCTGGTTTAAGCCGGGAGCAACATTAATTGCCACAAGCTTTTTCAATATGGATAAAAGGGAGCTTGTGGGAATCCGTAAGGTTGTTGATAATTGGAAAATGTATGAAGAATATGGTATCGAGGATCAGGAAGGCTATGACGAAAATGGCTATCGTAAACCTACCGGATGCATGGGTGAAGAATTTTATTATATGGTAGAAGATAAGCTGATCACAAGGGAGTCCATTGATTCTTTGGGAGAGATCATCCGCGGAAAGAAGCCCGGACGTAAATCCGATGATGAAGTAATCTTTGTAGCAATCGAGGGAATGCCGATCGAAGATGTGGCCTGGGGACATGAGGTATTTCTGGCCGCCAAGGAAATGGGAATCGGGCAGCAGTTAAAAGTATGGGATCACCATTCTGAGGAAGAGTAAGCAAAAAATCAAATCAAAAGATGTGAGACAAAGATGTCCAAAGCCTGCCTTGTGCAGCTGTGGGCATTTTTTGATCTATATTGAAAAATACCGGGTTTGTCCCTTGGACAGAAAGGAGTGCCAATGAGAGAAAAGTCAATTTTATGGAGAATTGTTCATTATATGAATCCAAAGAGGATCGATCCCAAAATGGTAAAACTCTGGATATTCTGGATCGCTTTTAATGCAGTATTATTTTTTGTTCCAAGGAGTATTTCGAGTGAAACCATATGGATATTAGTTCCGATGGCAGGATTGTTTATTTATGCACTGGTGACAAAGGATGTCATGCAGAGTTTGTTGATGGGAACATTCTCAATGTATATTTTATGGTACAAGTTAGGGAGTGTCGGAGCTTTTTTTCATGACTGTAAGGTAGTTCTTGCTGATGAAGAAAACATCGAGATGTATATGTCATTTTTTCTGTGTGGCGGTTTGATCATAGCAATGAAACGAAGTGGTGCCACTAAGGCATTTACAGAATTTATTACCGGCAGGTTTGGTGCCAATGAAAAAGTCATTCTGGCAACATCAGGAATATATGCGGGCATCATGTCCATTGATGATTATGTGTCGGCATTTACAGCAGGTGCAGCCTTTTCGCCGTTGATCGACAAGATCAGGAAACCAAGACTTGCACTTGCATATGTGATCCGTACATTAAGTATCTGTGTATCTGCCATGCTTCCGGTAGGAGCATGGGGATATTTTATTATCTTTCAGATCGCTGATGCCAAGAATGTGCCTGACAGGGCAGCGGCCACAAATCTGTTTGTTCAGTCTATACCATATATGTTTTATGCTATTATAGCCTGTGTTGTGGCATTATTGTTTGCAGTTGGCATTGTACCAAAAATGGGACTTATGAAAAAGGCATATAAGATGTCTGATGAGGGAAAACAGCTGGGAGAACTCAAAGATGGTTCTGATGAAGAGGAAGAGGATTTTGATGAGAGTGATCCGAGAAAGCAGCATATCAGTGTATGGAATCTGTTGATCCCGATGATCACCATTGTGATCGCCCTGATCGCTACGGGCTTAAACTGTTTTCTGGCATTTGGTATTACTCTGCTCGTTACGGCAGTGCTGTATGTGATCCAGGGGATCATGACAATCAGTGAATATGTGGAATGTGTTGTAGATGGTTTTATCGATATGGTGGATATGGTCATTATATTGATGATCGGCTATGCCATGCAGGAAGTTATGTACACGATGGGAATGGAAGGCTTTGTACAGAAGGTGTGCGGAATGATACCGATCGTCAGTCTGATACCGTTTGTTCTGTTTGTGTTTTTCAGCTGTACGGAATTTTTGTACAGTCTGAATTATACACTTTATCAGATCGCACTGCCTGTTATGATCGTTGTGCTTACCGGACTCGGAGCGAATGTACCACTTTGTATCGGTGCGATCATCTCAGCGGGATTATTTGGAGCAAATGCCTGTGTTGTATCCGATCTTGGAATTGTATCTGCCCGGGCCAGCAGGGTAGAGATTTATGAGCAGTATCAGAGTTCGCTGCCGTATGTGGTTATTTCAGGAGTGCTTGCGGCAATTTGTTATCTTGTGGCAGGATTTATATTCTGACGGGATCGTAATGCGGGATCGGAAAGATATCCCATTTTAACAGGAAAGGTGGTTATGGATATGGAGAAAAATAAAACGATCATTGAACTGAAACATATCAAAAAATGTTACAACAAAAATATCCCTGTTATATACGACTTTAATCTGAAGATCAATGAGGGAGAGTTTGTAACATTTCTGGGACCTTCCGGTTGTGGTAAGACAACGATCCTGCGAATGCTGGCGGGCTTTGAGAAGCCCACAGAGGGACATATCCTGTTTGAGGGGGAAGATATCAGCAGCATGCCGCCCTATGAAAGAAAAATAAATACAGTTTTTCAGCGGTATGCATTATTTCCTCATTTGAACATATATGACAATATTTCCTTTGGATTAAAGGAAAAGAAGATGCCAAAAGAGGAAATCAGGAAAAAAGTAGAAAAGGTATTGGAGATTGTTGATCTGGAGGGGTTTGAAAAAAGACGGATCGACAGCTTATCCGGTGGACAGCAGCAGAGGATCGCGATCGCCCGTGCGATCGTTAATGAACCTAAAGTGTTATTACTTGATGAACCGCTTAGCGCATTGGATTTTAAGATGCGTCAGGAAATGCAGCTGGAATTAAAGAAAATGCACCGTGAACTGGGAATTACCTTTGTGTTCGTCACCCACGATCAGGAGGAGGCACTCACGATGTCAGATAAGATCGTGGTAATGTCGAAGGGAATGATACAGCAGGTTGGAACCTCCGAGGAGATATATCATAAGCCCGAAAATGCGTTCGTGGCCGATTTTATCGGAGAAAGCAATATATTTAACGGTGTAAAGAAATCAAAAGAGATCGTTCGGTTTGCCCATCAGGATTTCCGGTGTAATGATTCGTATCCTCAGGGAACAAGAGTGGATACAGTGATCCGTCCGGAGTCCGTTATTTTGACAGATCCGCAGAAAGGGAAACTTTCCGGAGAAGTTATCTCATCGATTTTCAGAGGAAAATATTATGCAATTACTGTTTTGTCAGGAAAAAATGAGATTGAAGCACAGACAGGCAGAGAATTTGAAATCGGTACAAAAGTCGGGATAGATTTTGATGCGGCAGCCATTCACAATATGCCAAGCGATACCATGGTAAATCATTTGTCAGGGCGTCTGGATGATCATATGAGACTGCGTCTGGTAGACGGAAGTGTGCCGGTGGATGTTGAAAAGCTGTTTCCACAGTATCAGGTCAGGGAGGGGCGTGTATGGGATGAGGGCGGAAATAATGTGCAGTTAGAAGGAATGTCATTTGAAATGTATTTTCCACCGGAAAAAGCAAAATTAAGCGATGAGCCGGAGGAGGGATATTTTCAGGGACATATTATTTCCATCATTTATAAAGGAGATCATTATAATTACCGGGTTCTCAGCCGGAACGAAGTGGAATACTCCATTGATGATGAATATCTGTGGAATGTGGGCGATTATGTCAGTGTAGTGATCCCGGAGGATATCATGGAGTTTAAAAGGGTGGTGTGATATGAAAACATTATCGAAAAGTGTACTTGGAATACCATATGCATTGTTTCTGGCGGTTTTTGTGGTCTGTCCCGTTATTATATTATTATACTATGGATTTACAAACGGGCAGGGGCAGTTTTCCGTGACAAATTTTTTGATGTTCTTTACGGATATAAAGACTGTCGGCACACTTTTGTACAGTGCAGCGATCGCTGTTGTTACCACAGCGGTCTGTCTTGTTATTGCATATCCGGTGGCATATATTCTGGCAAGAGGAGGATATCGGAGAAAAAATGTGCTTGTCCTGCTTTTTGTCATGCCGATGTGGATTAATTTCACACTGCGTATCACTGCATTGAAAGAGGTATTGACTGTGATAGAGGGGAATCTGGCTTTTCATCCTTTCGTAAATACGATCATAGGAATGACATATGATTTTCTGCCATTTATGATATTACCCATTTACAATACCATTGATAAAATTGATGAAAGCTATGTAGAGGCGGCTGCGGATCTGGGAGCAAAGTTTCCGGGGATTTTTCGAAAGGTCATTCTGCCATTGTCGATACCGGGGATCGTCAGTGGAGTAACAATGGTTTTTCTGCCTGCTATGACGAATTATGTCGTGTTGGATATGCTATACAACAGTACATATATTATGGGAAGTCTGGTAGGAAGTTATTTCAATATGTATGACTGGAATAATGGCTCCGTGATATCTGTTATTTTGCTTTTGCTTATCCTGTTCTCTAATGTTTTGACCGGGGCGATCCATAGAAAGGAGAAGGAATATGACTAAAAAGGCAGTACAAAATTTGTTTTTGGCAGGAATATTGTTTTTATTGTATCTGCCGGTATTGATCTTGGCAGTGTACAGTTTTACGGACACATCAATGATCGGCAGGATAGGTCACTTTTCCTTGCATAATTATCGTTTTTTGCTGGAGGCAGAGGAGCTTCGGCAAATGATCGCAGGAACGCTTATTCTTGCCCTGGTAGTAGCAGTGTTATCAACTCTGCTTGGTACTTTTGGAGCAATCGGTGTTTTTTATTCCAAAGGAAAATGGAGCCGGATCGTACAGTTTATGAATCAGATACCGGTTGTAAATGCAGATGTTGTGACAGGCTTTTCGGTCTGTGTATTGTTGATCGTATTTTTTCATATGGATAAAAATACATATATACCGCTGGTGATCGGTCTTGTATCTTTGTGCAGTCCGTTTGTATATCTATCGGTTCTTCCGAGGCTGAAGCAGCTGGATCCGCAGCTGTATGAGGCAGCATTGGATCTTGGGTGTTCGCCGATGCGGGCATTGTTTAAGGTGGTACTGCCTCAGCTGGTATCGGGAATAGTATCCGGATTTATGATGTCGGTCACGCTGACTCTGGATGATTATTTTATCAGTACATATACGAAACCATCTGTGTTTGATACGATCAGCACATATGTTGTGAATGCGACAAAGGGAGCACGGACGGAGATCAAGACAGCATTATGGGCTCTTTCTACGGTAATATTTATTATTGTTGTACTTACTGTGATCATTATGAATATTTCGGCAGAAAAGAAAAAAGAGGAAATGAGATAACACGGTAATTATAATAGAAAGGTATGGTGACGGCATAATGGTTAAAGGGTATTTTAAATTGACGGCAGCAGTCCTTATTGCTTCACTTTCGATGAATATGCTCACGGGGTGTGCCGGACACGAAAAAAAATCGGATGACCGGATTGTTTTACGGATTGCCAACTGGGAAGAGTATATTGATGAAGGCGGGTGGTCTGAGGATGAAATGATCCGGCTGGAAAATGGAAAAAAGATCATTGGAAAAAATTCAATGATTCATGATTTTGAAAAGTGGTACGCTTCCGTTTATCATAAAAAAGTCCGTGTGGAATATTCGTCTTTTGGAACAAATGAGGATATGTATAATCAGCTTACCATTGGAGATGTATATGATCTGATATGTCCGTCAGAATATATGATCATGAAACTGATGAGTGAGGGAAAGCTTTTGCCATATTCCGATAAGTTCCGGGATACTTCACGTAAAGATAATTATTATGCCCGGGGTGTATCAGATTATATCAAGGGGCGGCTGGATCAATTAGAATTTTCAGGGGAACCGGTTGGAAGATATGCAGCCGGCTATATGTGGGGAACCCTGGGCTATCTGTATAATCCCCGGTATGTTGACAAAAAGGATGCTTTGGACTGGGGATTGCTGGTAAATCCAAAATATAAAAAAAGAGTTACGGCAAAGGACAGTGTGAGAGATTGTTATTTTGCTGCCATGGGGATGAAGACGCAGAGTAAGGTGTCGGCTCCGGCCTTTATTGATCAGAAGGGATATAGCACAAAGCTGTCTGCGATGATCAATAATACATCAGAAAAAACAGTTAAAGATGTGGAGGACATTCTGGCAAAGGTAAAGGATAATGTATATTCCTTTGAAACAGACAGTGGAAAAGCAGATATTGTCAGTGGAAAAGTCGTAGCTAACCTCCAATGGTCAGGAGATGCGGTATATTCTATGCAGCAGGTGGCAGAGGACGGGATCCGTCTGGAATATGCCGTCCCAAAAGCCAGTACAAATCTATGGTTTGACGGATGGTGTATGTTAAAAAACGGAATCGGAGGGGATAAAGAAAAACAAAAGGCTGCGGAGGCATTTGTCAACTTTGTATCCAGACCGGACAATGTCGTAAGAAATATGTATTATGTGGGCTATACATCTGCCATTGCCGGAGGCGGGGATACGACGGTTTATGATTATGTAAAATATATGTATGGCGCAGATGAGCAAGAAAAAGCAGTAGATTATGATCTGAATTATTTCTTTAATAAAAAGCGGAGCAAAAAGAATAATACATATTATATAAAGGCAGATCCGCAGGCCGCATCGGGACAGCTGTATGCACAATATCCGACAGAGGATGTATTAAAACGCAGCGTGGTCATGGCGTATTTCGGGGATAAAGCAAATGAGGATATCAGCAGGATGTGGGTGGATATGAGATGCTTTTCTATATTTTGATCAAAGAATAATTTTTATAGATTTCCACATACTAACTCCAGTGCTAATATATAGCAGAAAAGAGTGGTTTTACGTTAAATTTAGAGTGAAGATCACTCTTGGCAAAATTAAGTTATTGGAGGGAAAATATGAAAGCTACAGGAATTGTTCGGCGTATTGATGATCTGGGACGTGTCGTCATTCCAAAGGAAATCCGCCGTACCTTGAGGATCCGTGTGGGAGACCCGTTGGAGATATATACAGACAGGGAAGGGGAAGTGATCCTGAAAAAATATTCTCTGATGGGGGATATGGGGATCTTTGCACAACAGTATGCGGATTCACTGGCACAGACTACGGGGTATCAGGTAGTGGTGACGGACAGGGAACAGGTGATCGCAGCATCTGCAGCAGCCCGCAAGGAGCTCATGAATAAAACGATCAGTAAAGAAATGGAACAGATGATAGACCGGAGAGAGATCACGGTGGCATCCGGTGAGAGCAGGGATTATCGGAAAATATGTGATGAGGAGATTCATTTTGCCTGGGAGGTGATCTGTCCGATCATTTCAGAGGGAGACGCTGTCGGGGCAGTCGTGATCTTTACACGGAGTACAAAAGAAAACCTGGGCGAGGCAGAAAGAAAACTGGCTCATGTGGCAGCCGGTTTTTTGGGAAGACAGTTAGAGCAGTAGAAGAAGGTGAGGTTAAAATGCTCGTAGTGTAGAGAAAATCCAATTTTGGATATTCAAAATTTTGAAAAAGCAGCCATTATGATCGTATAATGTCAAAAAGTGCGGATAAAATGGAAAGAATTATTGAAAAACCTTGACAAATGGGGGTAATAAGGGTATAAATAGACTTGTAAGTTTTTACGGAAATTTTTTTTTGAGGAGGAGTTTATCCATGAACAAGACAGAATTGGTTGCAGCTATCGCAGAGAAGTCTGAGCTTTCTAAGAAAGATTCTGAGAAGGCATTAAAGGCATTCATCGACACTGTTACAGATGAGTTAAAGAAGGGTGAGAAGATTCAGTTAGTTGGCTTTGGTACATTCGAGGTACAGCACAGAGCAGCTAGAGAGGGTAGAAACCCACTTACAAAAGAGACAATTAAGATCGCAGCTTCAAACGCTCCTAAGTTTAAGGCTGGTAAGGCTTTAAAGGATGCTGTAAACGAGTAATTTTTGTGAGACAGGATATGCTTTGGGTTGCCTTTTGGCAACCCTTTTTACTTTATAAAAATTTATATGAAATGGAGAAAATATGCGGTTAGATAAATATTTAAAGGTTTCCAGACTGATCAAAAGGAGACCGGTGGCAAATGAAGCCTGTGATGCCGGAAGGATTCAGGTAAATGGTAAGGTTGCAAAGGCATCTCTTAATGTTAAGGTAGGGGATATTATTGAGATCACCTTTGGAGATAAAGTTGTAAAGGTTGAGATCCTCAGTATAGAGGAGACGTATAAAAAGGATGAGGCCAGAGAGCTGTATAAGGTACTGTAAGTTTCTTATAGCACTTGGAGGGATAGGGCAGATGATGCTCTGTCAAATATCTGTGATAACTTAAACATAAATAGAAAGCCGTCTGCATATATATTTGTTATGCAGGCGGCTTTTTCAGGTATAGGATAGGAAAGAGCTCATAACGTTTTTTATGCAGGTTTTTGGAAAGGCATGGTGATCATCATGGAAGAAAACAGAGGAATACATGAAAACAGAGGGGTACACAAGGTATACCTGAATGGCAGACGTACAGCAGTAATGTCAGGAGTCAGGGATGTTCTTTCTTTTGATGCCAGAGAGGTTTATCTGGAGACAGAACAGGGAATCCTGCTGATCAAGGGGGATGAACTTCATGTGAACCGGTTGTCATTGGAAAAGGGTGAGGTCGATGTAGATGGGAGAATTGACAGCTTTGCATATTCCGAAAAAAATGATCCGGAGAAAAGGCAGACATCGTTTCTGGGGAGAATGTTTCAGTGAGAGAGATTATCAGAGAGCAGATTTACTTTCAACTAACAGCAGTGTGTATAGGTATGTTTTTGATGATCGGGTATGATATACTGCGGCTGTGGCGCTGGATAATACCGCACGGAAAGATATGGGTCTGGTGGGAAGATATATTGTATTGGACGGTCATGAGCATACCCGTGTTTGTGGCATTTTATCAGATGATTGATGGAGTACCGAGGTGGTATGGGATCGTAGGAATGTTTGCAGGAGGTCTTTTGTATGAGAAAGGGATCAGCCTTCCGGTGAGGAGAGGAGTCCGTAGAATATTCGTGAAATGTAATAAAAAAATAGGATTTAGGGTTGCGAAATTGGCAAAAATGTTGTATAGTAAAATAACTAACCCGAATAGCTGAAAGCTTGAAAATAGGGGCGTTCGGAGTATTTTAACTGACATTTTATCTGAGTACTATATTTGGTAGATGCATGTGATCGGATATACCAGATTTAGTATTCACAAGGAAGAGGCTGTTTGATTTCCGTTGGGGGACGGGATCAGATGAGTTTAAGGGGAGTTGATAAGTGTATGGCGCGACGTAGACGCAGGAATAAGCTTAGTCCTTATACTGTCGCCGGTGTGATTGTTTTATGTTGTGTTTTAGGTGGCACATTTACCTACAAGACAGTTACGTTGAAGGCAGAGGCAGCGAAGTATTCAGCACAGATCTCAGAGCTGAAGAAGGAAAAAAAGAAACTTAAGGATGAGCGGGCGGAGATTAAGGATTATGAGTCTTATGTAAAGACGAAGGAATATACCGAGGAGGTTGCACGTAATAAACTGGGTCTGGTATATCCGAATGAGATTATATTTGAACCAAATGATAAATGATGACAGGAGTTTCGCATACGATCACATGCGAGGCTCTTTTTTTTGTGTATTAAAAAGTCGAAAAAAAATTTTGTTTTGGTTCCTTTGTTTTGACAAAAATTGCAAAATATCTTTCCTATACTTTGTTGCACTGACGACAACAAAAGGGGGATTTGTTTATGAAACAGAATCAAAAAAGAGTCATTGTGCAGCTGCTATTTGGATTTTTGATGGGAAGAGTAGTGCTGCTGGAACGAAATCCTGCAGGAGCAGCCTTTTTTGCAGCGGGTTATGTGCATGGGGGCGGGATACCCATGCTTCTTTCTATCTGTCTTGGGATGGCATCGGCACTGCCTATGGAGTCTGTGCTTCGATATGGAGTATCTATGGTGGGAGTCATGGTTGCGGGAGATTTACTTCGCAGGCAGCAGGTAAAATTGACGATTTGGCAGGCATCAGGACTGATGGCAGCAACACTTGCTGTTCTTTCCGTGACACAATATGCGATCCTGCCGTTTCAATGGAAAGATATTTTGTTTACGATACTGGAACCGTTTCTGGTTATGGCACTCGCCAGGGTATTTGTGGAGGGGCAGAACTTTTTGAAATATTTCAGAAAAGGAAAAAGAGTCTGTCAGGAAGAGATACTTAGTCTGGTATTTATGGGGATGCTTGGACTGTATGGTGTTCCTGAGGTAGTGATATCGGATATTTCATTGACTCAGACGATTGTCTTTTGGGTGGTTGCATTTGCCGGATACCAGTATGGGATTGGACTGGGAGCTGCCACGGGTGCAGCGGGGGGCATCCTTTTGGCATTGATGGGGCAGGATAGTGGTTTCGTGGGAAGTCTTTGTCTCATGGGACTGATGGCGGCTTTGTTTCGCAAACAGGGAAAAATGTGGAGCCTGTTATCATATATTTTAACAGGCTTTGGAATTGGTCTCACTTTGGATAAGGGGATGTTGGAGCCGGGAGTCATCAAGGCTCTGGCAGTTGATTGCATACTGCTGGCGGCAGCACCGGACAGTCTTTTGAGAAAGCTGAGGATCTCAGCGGACATTTATGAAAGTGTGCAGGAAAGATATGACGGCAGACAAATGAAAAAGAAACTAAGGGAATTTGCGGCCTCTTTCCGGCAGCTGTCCCGTGTGTTAGAGAAGCAAAGTGTAAAAAAGACGGGTGTGGATCACCGGGACATACGTCTTCTGATGAAAGAAATGTCTGAACAGGTATGTGAAAAATGCAATAACCGGGAGTACTGCATGGGGCAGGTAGCGGTAAATAAACCGGATGTGGTATCGCATCTGCTGGAAATGCAGGAACAGGGAATGCTGCGGATCGATCAGATGCCTTCGGAGTTTGTGCAGGAATGTATTCATCCGGACTGGTTTTTGATGGAGGCAAATCAGGGACTTAGAATGGCCCGGACGGTGATGAGCTTTCAGAATCAGCTGGCACAGAACAGGCGGGTACTGGCAGGGCAGATGGAGCAGGTAGGACAGCTTTTGGAAAATCTGGCAGGAGATATGGGACAGGCCGGAGATATTCCCGAAGAAATGGAGCATGTTATTAAAAGGGAACTGGCAGGAATAAGGGTGAAGGTCCATGATATTATGATATACCGGGACAAAAAGGAGCATATTGAAGTCTGCATGCATGCCAATACGGTGAAAGGAAGACTGGTGACAGCCAGAGAGGCGGCAGGAGTATTGGCAGATCTGTTTGGCAGGCCCTTTATGCCGTCAAGGGACAGCCACAACGTGATCCCGAAGAAAGAGACAGAACTTGTATTTGTGGAGGATACCCCATTACTGGCTGTGACAGGGGTAGGCAGGCGCAGAAAGGAGGGAGAGGAAGTGTCTGGAGATTCTTTTTCCTGTCTTTCTCTGCCCAATGGCGAGTTGTTTCTGGCATTGTCGGATGGAATGGGAAGCGGCAGAGGAGCATTGGGGGAGAGCAGTGCAGTGATCGAGCTGCTGGAACAGATGACGGAAGCCGGATTTTCAAAAATCTCCGCATTAAAGCTGATTAATTCTTTATATATGCCGGAATCCGTACAGGCTAGCTTTGCCACCGCAGATATCGTGGTGATCGATCTGTACCGGGGGAACTGTCAGTTTATGAAAAACGGCGCTGCGGCAACCTGGATCCTGCATGGTGACAATGTGAGGAGGATCGAAGGACAGGCATTACCGGTTGGAGCATTTGAGGAGGCAGAGCCATATTTTGAGAAGACAGAGATATATTCCGGAGATTATGTTATAATGATGACGGATGGTATTGTGGATGCTTTTGGGGGTCGTGAGGAAGATCTTGAGGAGCTTTTGCGGCATCGCAGGATCATCAATCCTCAGGAGCTTGCAGAATATATTACCGAGGAAGCTGTGGCACAGAATGGAGGAGCGGTCCGGGATGACATGAGCGTCGTTGTGGCGGCTGTATGGGAAAGGTCGAGAGAACATTCCTGTGTACCATCTTACAAAAACCGACAGGTAAGACTGTCATAAAAGGAGAAAAGATATAAAGCATGAAGCCGGAATCATATCAAAAGATAAAAGAATTTTGCTGCCGGAATGGATTGATCGTACAGGGCGAACGTATATTGACGGCTCTTTCGGGAGGCGCTGACTCTGTTTATCTGTCTCTGGTGCTTTTGGAGATGTCTGAAGAATACAATCTTGAAGTGGCATTTCTTCATGTAAATCATCAGATACGGGGGGAGGAAGCACTGCGGGATGAACAGTTTTGCAGAGACTTTGCAGATCGTCATGGAGCAAAGCTGTACGTCAGCCGGGTTGATATACCACAACTGGTGTGTCTGGAAAAAAGATCATTAGAAGAGACAGCGAGGAAGTACAGATATCAATATATAGAAGAGATTGTGCGAAAAGAGGGCTATCAAAAGGTGGCAGTAGCTCACCACCTGAACGATCAGGCAGAAACGGTATTGTTTCAGATGCTTCGGGGAAGCAGCGTTCGGGGAATGGGAGGCATGCGTCCGGGAAATGGGATATATATACGGCCTCTTCTTGAGATGCGTCATGAAGAGATTATCAGTGAACTGAAAAAATGCGGTCAGACCTGGTGTGAGGACAGCACAAATCAGGAGGAGGACTGCAGCCGTAACCGTATCAGACGGCGGGTTCTTCCGATGTTGGAAGAGATGGTAAATAAGGGAGCTGTCCTGCATCTGGCCAGAATGGCAGGTCAGATGCAGGAGGTTCAGAATTATCTGGAAGAAGCATTGTCAGAGAAAATGCCTCTGATTTTGGACAAAACTTCCGAAGACGGTGAGATACGGGCAAGGATTTCAGAAATAAAAAAACTTCCGCAGGCATTGAAAATGGAATTTGCTTATAGGATCATTGCACAGGCAGCAGGCCGGCAAAAGGACATTACAAGCCGTCATATGGAAGCATTGATCGAACTGACGGAAGGGGAGAGTGGCAGAAGGATTGATCTTCCTTATGGTCTGCAGGCCGGCAGAGACTATGATATTCTCTGGATACATCCGGTCACAAAGTTTCCGGATCCTGTTGATGATGCGGAGAGATTTCAATGGAGCAGGGATCTGGCAGAGCCTGCGGAGGCAGCATTATCCGGTGAAAATGGAGAAATAATGAAATTTTCCATGAAGAGAGAAAATTATTTTAAGGCATTTGAAGATAATGAAAGAAAAATACCGAAAAATAACTGTACGAAATGGTTTGATTATGCTAGAATAAATGGTATGCTTGAATTTCGCCATCCTGAAAAAGGTGATTATTTGTGGCTGGATGTCGGTCAAAAGCAGAAAAAGCTATTGAGCCGTCTGTTGATCGACAGCCATATTCCGAGAGAGCAAAGAAAGCGTTTGTGGGTACTGGCAGAGAAAGATCATATTTTATGGATTCCTAAGCTTAACCGGGGCAGCGCTTTTTATTATGTTTCAGACAGGACAGAGGAGATTCTATGCATTAATATGATTACTGAGAGTGAGAAAAAAGATGAAAGAAATAGTACATGTGATGTTTCCACAGGAGCAGGTGGAAAACAGGATTAAAGAGATGGCTGAACAGATCAATGAGGAATATGGAAACAAATCTTTGCGGTTGATCTGTATTTTAAAGGGAAGTGTATTTTTTTCTTGTGAATTGGCAAAATATCTTAAGATGCCGGTGACTATTGATTTTATGTCGGTATCCAGCTATGGTAACAGCACGTCCAGCTCGGGAAAACTGACGATCAAGAAGGATCTGGAGCAGTCCATTCAGGGGATAGACTGTCTGTTGATCGAGGATATTATTGATACCGGTTACACACTTTCCATGCTGAAACCGATGCTTTTGGAGAGAAAGCCTGCAAGCTTTAAAATTTGCACGCTTTTGAACAAACCGGAGCGGCGTGAGGTGGAAATGGAGGCTGATTACACAGGCTTTGAGATCCCGGATGAATTTGTGGTGGGTTATGGACTGGATTATGCACAAAAATATAGAAATCTGCCATATGTGGGTACACTTGAGTTTGTTGAGGAGTAGACGATCAAAGGAATATCGCGAGACATTTCTTTTGAAATAAAATAGGTAAGGAGACATTCATGAGGCAACAGATGAGAACAGGAATCGGCTTTTATCTGCTGATTCTGGTGATTATTGCGGCAGCTGTCTATGTTTCAGGTACTTTAGATTCGGGTTCGCAGAAAAGTTATAATATTGTGAAATTTACTCAGGATCTGGAGGATGGAGATGTTACATCCGTTTCTATCCTGCCTAACGAGGAGGTACCTACCGGAGAGGTGGATGTCCGGAAAAAAGACGGGTCTGTACAGAATTTTTATGTATCGGATGTAAAAGAGGTAGAAAAACTGATCCAGAGTAAGGATAGCAAGCTGGCAGATAAGTATGTAATGAAGGATGTGCAGAAACCATCCTGGATCATTACAACGCTTCTTCCTTATCTGCTGGGGATCATTGCAATTTTCTTTTTGTTTTCTTTCCTGTCGGCACAGACAGCAGGTCAGGGCGGAAGCAATGCAAAGATGATGAACTTTGGAAAGAGCCGTGCTCAGAGGATCGATCCGGATGATCCGAATGCAAAACACTTTAAAGATGTGGCCGGGTTAAAGGAAGAGAAAGAGGAGCTGGAGGAAATCGTTGATTTTCTGGCAGATCCAAGTAAGTATACAGAGTTGGGAGCACGTATTCCAAAGGGTATCATTCTGGTTGGTCCTCCGGGAACAGGTAAGACTCTCCTGGCTAAAGCGGTTGCAGGGGAAGCCGGAGTTCCATTTTTCAGTTTGTCCGGTTCAGACTTTGTGGAGATGTTTGTTGGTGTTGGTGCTTCCAGAGTCCGTGATATGTTTGCGGAGGCAAAAAAGAACGCACCGTGTATTGTATTTATTGATGAGATCGATGCGGTAGCCCGTAAGAGAGGTACCGGTCTGGGCGGTGGCCATGATGAGAGGGAGCAGACATTAAATCAGATGCTTGTTGAGATGGATGGATTTGGTGTTAATGAAGGTATTATCGTAATGGCGGCTACAAACCGTGTAGATATCCTAGATCCTGCGATTCTGAGACCGGGACGTTTTGACAGGCGTGTAGCTGTCGGAAGACCGGATGTCCGAGGCAGGGAGGAAATTCTGGGAGTTCATGTCAAAGGAAAACCTCTGAGTGATGATGTGGATCTGGAGAAGGTTGCCCGCACAACAGTGGGATTTACAGGTGCAGATCTGGAAAATCTCATGAATGAGTCAGCGATCGCATGTGCGAGAGAGGGACGCAAATGCATTACGCAGGCAGATATTGACCGTTCTTTTATCAAGGTCGGTATCGGTACAGAGAAGAAGAGCAAGATCATTTCAGAAAAGGACAAGAAGATCACAGCCTATCATGAGTCAGGTCATGCTATTTTGTTCCATGTGCTTCCGGATGTAGGACCGGTTCATATTGTGTCTGTCATTCCTACCGGACAGGGAGCAGCAGGTTACACGATGCCGCTGCCGGATAAGGATGAGACATTTACCACAAGAGGGAAGATGCTGCAGGATATCATGGTCAGTTTGGGAGGCCGTATTGCGGAGTCTTTGATCTTTGATGATATCACGACAGGAGCATCTCAGGATATTAAGACTGCTACGGCAACAGCACGAGACATGGTTACAAAATATGGTTTTTCAGATGCCATTGGCATGATCAATTACGCAGATAGTGATGAGGTCTTTATCGGCAATGACCTTGGTCATACAAGCAGAACCTACAGCGAGGAGACAGCGAGGGATATAGATAAAGAAGTACGTTCTATTATTCAGGACTGCTACAAAAAGGCAAAGGCGATCATTGAGGAACATATGGATGTATTACATGAGTCAGCCGAGATCCTGATGGATCGTGAGAGGATCACCAGAGAAGAATTTGAAGCATTATTTGATAAAACAGAGGATGCTGATTGATAGAAATTACAAAAAATGGCTATTATTTTCGGGTTTTTTATGGAAAATGATAGCCACTTTTTAATGCAAAGGAAAAATGCACAAAAACTTATTTGAAATATTATCAAGTTTATGCACACTTTAGTAGATACCACTGTTATACTAATCATCGTAAACCCCAATACATTATATAGTTTTTGCTACACCCCATAAGTAACAAAAATACCTTCTCCAAAAGGGACAACCGTTCGTAGGTTGTCCCTTTTATGTTTGCACGGTTATGTTTGCACACTATTTTTTAGTGACTAAGACTTCCCACACCCAAAACCGATATATACCCATAATATGTCTTATGTCCTGTTGCATGCAATAGCATTTTTCCTTTCCAAGCACTTTTAAATCCGGGAGCTGTGACTAAAAAATTGTCTTGTCACTTACGGATTTCGAAAAGACGAATTGCTTTGCTGCTTTGATGTTTGATGAACGCATCCTCCCGTATTTACCCCAAGGTGGGAATCAGGGGTTTCGAGAGGCACTTGCACCCGC
>JALFLW010000117.1 GCA_022774505.1 Lachnospiraceae bacterium | reverse complement strand
TAAGTGACGAGCAGAGGGAAGTACGAAATGGTCATTTGGTGCAACAAATAGTCATCTGGTGCAGTGAATTAACGATAACAAATGCTTTTTCCGATATAATAAATAAAATATGTGATTGGAAATGAGGAAAAGCATGAACATCATTATTTGTGATGACAGTCAAAATGACAGAAAAATTTTAATAGAGCTATTGCAAAGCTATGCACAGGAAAGAAAGCAGTGTTTTGAAATGATTGAGTATGATTCAGGAGTCGGTCTTTGTGAGGATGAATCTGCATTACAGAAATGCCAGCTTGTGTTTCTGGACATCAATATGGAAGATATGGACGGTCTGAAAGCCGCTATGAAAATTAAGGAAGAGTATCCGAAACTTCCAGTTGTTCTGGTAACTGCATACATGAATTATGCGTTGGATGGATATAAGGTAAAGGCAAGCCGGTTTCTGCTAAAGGATAATCTGGCTGAAACAATCGGCGAGTGCATGGATGATCTTATCGTGGAGATTCAGAAAAACAGCCGGATTTTGGAGTTTTCCTTTGTAGAGGGAACGATAAAGCTTCATGCAGACGACATTATTTACATTGAGACAGCCAGACATAAAAATATATTTTACACGGAAAAAGGCTGCTATAGCATCTATAAAAAGCTGGATGAACTGGAAGCAGAATTAAAAGACATGGGGTTTGTAAGGATACATTTAAGCTTTCTTGTAAATATGCGTTATATTGCGAAGATCAGCAGTTATGTTCTTATCTTGACAACAGGAAAAGAGATTTCAGTTCCGAAGTCCAGATATGCACAGGTAAAGCGGCAGTACATGTTGTTTAAGGGAGAGGAATGATATGGTGGAATGGATATTCAGCTTTTTATTTACTGCGATGGAAGCCAGAGGGAGTTTTTATTTTCTTGATACTTTTCTGGAGAAAAAGGAGCAAAAAGGCTTCCTGCGATATAAATTTATTTTTTACTTTGTAACGCTCTATCTTATGGCAATTTCAGGAGTCTGGATTGGTTTGTTGAAATGTGTGCCGATTATTTTTGCATATACCTTTATGAATCTGCTTTATTACAATGTTTCATTCAGACAGAGTCTGATATTCTCAGCGATCGATTATGCGGTCATTGTTCTGGTGGATTATGTAATTCTATGTTTCTGTATGATTATTTCACCTGAGACAGGACAGGCAGTAATAGAAAAGGAACATTTGCCAGGACTGATTGCAAAAACAATATGGATTATTATTTTATTGATTATCAGAAAATGCAGCAAACCAAGGGTTGATTATCGTTTGTTGACGGGAACGGAATTGCTTCAGTTTCTATGCGTTCCGTTATTTACTATCATCTGTTTATTACTGATGTATTGCTCGGATTCAGAGTCTGGAAATGTGCAGGGGATTTTTTTATTTCTCTCGACTGGGCTTGTGGTGGTCAACTTTATTGTCCTGAGTCTGATACAGAATGTTCTGGACAAAGAGGAAAAGATAAGACTGGGAATGCTGACAGAACAAAATCAGAAGAACAGGTTGGATGCCTATCAGGACAGAGAGGAAATCTATGAGAGACAGCGCAGGAAAATGCATGATTATAAAAATCAGCTTGGCACGATTCAGACTTTACTAAAAAGTCAAAAAGAGGATGAGGCGCTTGCATTTATACAGAAATTAACGGAAAGCATAGCAGTAGATATGTCTGCAATCAATACAAATCATCCGGTGATCAATGCGGTTCTGAACCAGAAATACTATACCATGCAGCAAAAGAAAATCTCCGTGATATTTAAGGTGGGCGATTTGCATGAAGTAACTATGGAAGAAGAGGAAATTGTCATACTGCTTTCCAACTTATTGGACAATGCCATCAGGGAAAGTGAAAAAGTTTTGAAAGAAAAAGGGAAAGCAGTTGTGCAGATCAAGCTGGTATATGAAGATGGTAAAACGATTCTGGCTATCAGAAATCCTGTCATGGAAAAAGTAAAGATCATAAACGACACGGTGCAGACGAAGCGGGGCGAGTATCATGGTATCGGTTTGCTCAATGTAAAAGCAGTGGTGGATAAATATGCGGGGGAAATGGTTCTTACATGCGACGATAATGCGTTTCATGCGGTGGTCATTTTGTGACATAATAGTCATTTGGTGCAGAAAATGGGCGGTTGGTGAGAAATGTCTGTATATTGAAAAAAATTGCTCGATATAGAAAATGAAACAGAAAAATATCATGGTGCGATAGAATGATAAGTAGATGGAAAGGTATTCATTTTGTCGGTGATGATGAAGGATGAAAGGAGAATAATTTTATGAACGTAACGGGAATAGGAAGTTCTTATAATTTTGTTTATAACACAAAGACAGGTAAGCTATCTACAAAGGATGGCAGTAAAAATGAGTTTGTTGATTTTTGCAATGGAGATGTAAAGGGAGAAGATACAGAGACACTGAATCATTTTGATGAGCATACAAGATATCAGTTTACAAGAATGCTGTTTGCATATGGAACCGGAATGACCGGACAGAATCCTTTTGCCAAT
>JALFLW010000080.1 GCA_022774505.1 Lachnospiraceae bacterium | reverse complement strand
TTTGGCAGATACTTTGCAGCTCAGGTTACTGCCGTATCTGATACAAATTCAGGAATCATATGCATTGGATACCGATGTAGAGGTGAAAACACAGGATGGATATAGAGTAGAACTGACTTCAACAGGAAGCTATACCCTTGCCATTTATGGGAAAGAGAACCGGGTGTATCTGCATAGCAATGGGGATCCGTTTAAAGAGGCGGCAGAGATTGCAGCGGCATGGTTTGACAGAGAACATTATGAGTATGTGGTTTATGGATTAGGTCTTGGGTATCATGTGCAGGCATTACTGGATATTGATGAGACCATTACAGTTACCGTTTTGGAGCCGGATGAAAATGTGATCCGTTTTGCGATGGAGTATGGTGCAGCGACCCGGGAATGCTGGAAGGAACGTGTTCGGATTGTTTCCGATACGGATTTTCAGTATTTGACGAATCTTTCCGGTTCTTTGAGGAAGGAGCAGCAGTTTGTTGTATATTATCCTTCACTGCGTGTATTGGAAAATGAATATTATAAACAACAGCTGGAGGAATATTTTATTTCGTACAGTTCTGCAAAAACACAGGAAACCAGATTAATAGGAAATTTTGTGAAAAATCAGTCCTTCTTTCAGCATGAGGTAACGGAGCTTTCCGGTGGATTTTTCGGAAAAACTGTGTATATCATTGCAGCAGGTCCCTCTCTGGATCAGAACATGATGGAACTGAAAAAAGTGAAGGAAGGTGACATTATCCTTTCTACCGGAACGGTGTTGAAAAAGCTTTTGGAGGAGGGCATTACCCCTGACTATGTCATCATAACCGATGGAGGTTCGTTCACATATTCCCAGACAGCAGGTTTGACACAGAAAAATATACCGTTACTATATCTGTCTACGGTATATTATAAAATATTACGGGAATATCCGGGAGCAACTTATCTGATCTGTCAGGAAGGCTTTCAAAAAAGTGAAGAATATGCAGCCAGCCGGCGTTATCCTGTTTATGGGACAGGGGGATCGGTGACCACAACGGCACTGGATGTGTGCATTCGGATGAAGTGCCGCAGGGTTGTATTTGTCGGACTTGATCTGGCATATACCAATATGCAGAATCATGCGTCGGGGACGGCAGATGTAAGAAGTAAAGCAGAGGGAAACATGGTAGTGAAGGATATTTATGGACATGATATTCCGACGGCAAAGAACTTGAATTTATACCACAGGTGGATTGAGCAGCGGATTCAAAAGGCGGATGCGGTGGATATTGAATTTATCGATGCAACACAGGGAGGAGCCAGAATCGAAGGTACTAAAATACAAGAGCTGCATCATGTGATTTCTGATTAAAGTATGCGGACGGAGAGAATGAAATGGCAAAAGAATATGAGGTAGAGATTAATGGTCAGCCTGCATGGTATAGCAATCAGGTTCGAACATTTAAAATATATTTTGCAGAACCGGAAGATCAGGTGAACAGAGAAACCGGGATTTTACTTTTGATTGCTGGTTATGGAGGAAATGCAAATTCGCATGTTTATCGGAAGATGAGACAGAAATTTGCCGATATGTATAATTTCGTAACATTACAATGTGATTATCTGGGCTGGCAGTTTATGCAGGATGATCAGCATCTTGCGATTACAGAAGGGATGCTTCGCCGGGAACTGACACCCAGAGAGTTTCGAAACCTGGAAAAAGATTATGCAGGGAATCAGGAAATATTGCATGGAAAAGTGTTTTCCGGGAAAATCGATCTTGGAGAAAATGCAGATCGGTTTAATGAAATGGGAATGTGTCAGGCTATGGATCATCTGATGGCGTTGCAGGTGCTTCAGGATATTCTGGAAGAAAATGGTCTTGCTTATTGCAAGGATCGTGTCTATATATATGGACAGTCTCACGGAGCATATCTGGCATATGTATGTAACCGCCTGGCACCGGATATGTTTGCGGGAATTATTGATAATAGTGCATATCTGCTGCCGTATTATCTCAATCATGACAGACAGATCACAAAGGTAGGACCGGTATTTTCCCTGCAGAAAATATATCATTATCTGATCGCGGATCAGGAAATTGACCGGGAAAGCTACGATCTCAGGTATTTATACAAAGGATTTCATAATATGGCAAGGATCATATGTTATCATGGCATGGATGATGAGATGATTCCGTTGGAGGAAAAACGGCTTTTTCTGGCAAATGTCGAAAATGTTACATTGCATGTGGTTTCCGGGAAGGATGTAGACGGAGAGATTTTTCAATCGACGGGACATTCTTTGGGAGCAGATATGTTAAAGGTATTTGAAATGGCATTGCCTGAGCTGGAAGGGGCAAAACAAGAGGAAAGACATATCGGAGTTCCGGACACAAAAATTATCACAGATCAATATATTTACCGGGTAGACAGAACAATAGGGATACCTGTTTTGTATCGGGAACCTGTCAAATAACAGGAAAGGAGAAGTACAATGATTGAATTTACAGAGGAGTTTAATGGTTATCTTAGAAAGTATGAAAATGTAGAAATTCCTGATCTGAACGCATTTAATAAGGAATTACTTGTCTGGCAGGAGAAGCTTGAAACAATATATTCATATCCGGATGAGGAAAAGAGGAGATTTGCAGAGTATATGATCACGCACCTGCAGAATTTTCATGAAATTCTTCAGATTGCAATTCTGTCCATTTTGTCTTATTTGTTTGATGGTGGTGAATATGCGGAAAAAATGATAAAACTTACGAGATTCAGTCCGTTTTTACAGGAGGATAACAAATATTTTATTTATTTGCAGATAAATAGTTATAGTTTCCGATATAAAAACTTTTTGAACGAAGAAGCCGCATGGCAGACTAGGATGTTATATCGTGATATATATACAGGTTACCGGGAGAAGATGAATATACAAAAAAATATAGTTCCCAAAGAAGACAGGAATCAGGACAAAGTGATATTTTTTATCGGGCAATTTCTGAATGAAGCACATGGTCCGACAAAAACAGTATTAGACCGCTGTGAAATTATGGCGGAAAAAATGGGATGTCAGGCGATTATTATTAATACAAATGAGTTGCGGGGGATTGCAGGATATATTCCGTATTGTCTTCCTTTTTTTGGAAATACCATGAAAAATTATGAGGAGTACAGTTCGATCAGCTATCAGGGGAGAAATTATCCGTATGTTCAATGCAGTGAAGATATGCCCAATATTCCGGAAATGGAATCGGTTCTGAAAATGGTACAGCAGGTCAATCCATATTGTGTGTTTATGATCGGAGATGGCAGTATTTGTGCGGATCTATGCAGTAATTATTATCCGTTGATCGATGTTAGTACGGTTCCTTCCGGAATCCTGACAACAGAGGGACAGTTTTTGTTGAAAGGGAAGCCGGTCACAGATAAGGATAGAGAATATATCAAAAGACTTGGAAAAAATGAGGATTATCTGCAGTATTGTCTGTTTACATGGTCTGTAATGCCACAGGCCACACAAATGACAAGACAGCAGGTACAAATTCCACAAGGAGCGTTTGCAGCATTAGTAGTAGGTGCACGATTGGATTATGAGGTGGATGACTGCTTCATACAGGAGGTATTGCTTCCTTTGATGAAACAGGGAGTTTTCGTTGTGTTCATGGGTGTGTTTGATAAATATGCAATGGCTGAGGAAAAATATCCTTTATTAAAGTCACAATCTGTATTTGTTGGATTTATTAAAGATGTATTGGCGGTAAATGAACTATGTAATATATACATTAATCCGAAAAGAAACGGAGGGGGAACCTCCGTCATTGAGGCGATGGTGAAGGGTCTGCCGCCGGTTTCATTAAATGAAGGAGATGTGTCGTTAGGTGCAGGAGAGGATTTCTGTCTGCGGGATTATTCGGAAATGGTACAAAGAGCCTTGAGATTGAAGGATGATGAGGAATATTACCGGGCGATGAGTCAGAAAGCCCGGGAACGGGCAGCGGTGATGCTGGACGGTGCTTCCGCATTTTGGGAGACATTTCAGAGGATAGAAAAGCTTCCGGATTTTCAATAATACGGGGATATAGTAATTGGGAGGAGTATATGAAGAAAATAAGTGTGATCATTCCGTGTTATAATGTGGAAAAAGAGATTGACCGATGCATACAATCGCTGGTTGACCAAACGATATTATTATCACAGATGGAATTGATCTTTGTGGATGATGCGTCAGAGGATGCAACCATGGAGAAACTATCTAAATGGGAAGAAAAGTACCCGGAAAGTATCCTTGTGATCCATTGTGAGGAAAACGGAAAGCAGGGGACGGCTAGAAATATCGGAATGCAGTATGCTACCGGAGAATATATCGGTTTTGTCGATTCGGATGATTATGTGGAGCCGGAGATGTATCAGGAAATGTGCCGCATTGCAGATCAGGAACAGGTAGATGTGGTTGGCTGCTTATATGTGAGGGAAGAAGAAGACGGATCCGTTGTTATGGATGCGCAGGAAAGGGAGGATGCCGGCCGGAGTATCCGGATCAAGTCGGAGGAGGACCGAAAACGATTGATGACCGCGGGACTTCCCGGAGGAGTTTGGAGTGCCATTTACCGGCGGGAGCTTTTGCTGGATCATCAGCTCTGGTTTCCTGAAAAGATACGATATGAAGATAATTACTGGGGGGCATTTCTGTTGCATGCCATATCCGGATATTATATTATGAATAAACCGTTTTATCATTATGTGGTTCACAACTCGTCTACGATTATGCAGAAGGATTCCATGCATCATCTTGACAGACTGGTGATAGAGCTTATGAAGGTGGAGGAGTATGAAAGACGTGGACTTTTGGAAAAGTATCATGATGAGATAGAAATGGGATTTTTGCAGTTGTATTTCATTAATACAATACGGATTCTGTTTGTAAGATTTCGGAAAATACCGTACGATATTATTTATACGATGCAGGACAATGTGAAAGAATTATTTCCCGATTATCAGAAAAACCCATATTTAGAAAAGCTTCCGCAACTGCAGAGAGAGCTGCTTAAAATGGTTGAGATTCCATTGGACAAAGAAAAAATCGATATTCTTGCCCAGGGTTACAGGAAAGTGCTCCGGGACTGGCAGAAAGAAAACGGAATGCTGGGTTGAAACTTACCGGAAAGGGGATTTAGCATATGAAGATGTACGATAAAATCAATAATGGGGATGTTTATATAATTGCAGAAATGTCCGCAAATCATGCAGGAAAGCTTGAAAATGCTTTGCGGATTGTGGAAGAGGCTGCAAAGGCAGGTGCAGATTGTGTGAAGATACAGACATATACTGCGGATACACTGACTATTGACTGTGATGACGATCCTTATGTGATCAAGGGAGGTCTTTGGGACGGATATAATTATTACCGTTTATATCAGGAAGCGTTTACGCCATGGGGGTGGCAGCAGCAGATCAAGGAGAAATGTGAGGAAGTTGGCGTCGATTTTTTGTCGACACCGTTTGATCCGACAGCCGTTGATTTTCTGGAAGAACTGGGCGTAGATTTCTACAAGATTGCTTCCTTTGAGCTGGTTGATATTCCTTTGATCGAATATGTGGCCGGTAAGCATAAACCAATTATTATGTCCTGTGGAATGGGAAGTGTGGAGGAGATTCAGGAAGCTCTTGATGCGTGCAGCAGACAGGGGAACGAGGATGTTGTCTTGTTAAAATGCTGCAGTCAGTATCCGGCACAGTATGAAGACATGAATATTGCAGTGATACCGGATATGATAAAAAGATTTGGAAAGCCGGTGGGACTTTCCGATCATTCCTTTGGATCGCTGGCACCGGTGGTGGCCGTTTCCATGGGGGCAAAGGTGATTGAAAAACATGTATGCCTGAATAAGGAGATCGAAAGTGCAGATTCTGGATTTTCCATGACTATGGAGGAGTTTGCACAGATGGTGAGGGATGTCCGAAATGCACAGATCATTAAGGGGAATGCAACCTACGAACTCACGGAACATGAAAAGAATGGTCTGGGAGGAAGAAGATCTCTTGTTGCAGTAAGGCCAATCGCAGAGGGAGAGGAGTTTACCGGAGAGAATGTAAGAAGCATTCGTCCGGCAATTGGAATTAAACCTAAATATTATCATGAACTTTTGGGAAGAAAAGCAAAAAAGGCATATCGTTTTGGCGAGCCGATCGTGATGGATGAGATAATATAATGAACCCTAAAGGGTTCATATTAGGAGTTTCTTCGAAACTCCGTTATGCGCAGAAATCATGCGCGGATATATGAGATAGTATATCATTAGCGGGAAGGGGGCTAAGTGTTACTTAACACGGTGAGATGGAAAAGAGTCAATTCATGGAACAGATCAATAAGGTCTCTATTATTATGGTGACATATAACCAATTGGATTATACGAAGGTATGTGTTCAGTCGATCCGGGAAAATGTGGCAGCCGGCACCTATGAGATGATCGTGGTGGATAATCAATCGGAGGATGGCACCAGAGCATGGCTGAAAGAACAACCGGATATGAAATGCGTCTTTAATGAAGAGAACCGGGGATTTCCGACAGCGTGCAATCAGGGTGCAGCGATTGCGGAAGCGGGAAATGATATTTTGCTGCTTAATAATGATACGATCGTATGTAAAAACAGTATCTGTAATATGCAGAGAGCATTAACCGAGGAGAAAACCGGGGCTGTCGGGGCATGTTCGAACAGCGTCGGGGCGAGACAAAGAATAGATGAAAGCTTTCAGACAATCGAGGAATATATTCAATATGCGGAACAAAATAATGTATATGATCCGTTTCGTCATCAAAAAAGACTTCGGTTGATCGGATTTGCCCTGCTGATCAAAAGAGATTTATGGGATGACATAGGCGGTTTGGATGAAGTTTATGGTCTGGGAAATTTTGAGGATGATGATATCTGTCTGAATATTTTAAAGAGAGGATATGATTTATGTTTTTGTCCGGATGCCTTTATTTTTCATTTTGGCGGAACTTCTTTTAAGTTTTATAATGAGAAAAACGGCAGTCATGCATATGATGATCTATTACTCCATAACCGGGATATTTTTGAAGAGAAGTGGGGAATCCGGTGGGGGTATTTTTCGCATCCACGAAATGAAATTGTGGAATTGATAAAACGTCATCCGAAGGTGAGATTTCGTGTGCTGGATATCGGGTGCGGATTGGGAGGAACTCTTCAGGAAATAGGCAACAGATATCCCAGAGCCGAGTTATATGGAGCGGAGATCAATCAGGCAGTGGTGGATATTTCCAGTCATTATCTGAATATTTGCTGTGCCGATATTGAGCAGGACGAAATTCCGTTTGAAACGAAGTTTGATTATATTATTCTGGCAGATATTCTGGAACATACAAAGGAACCGGAAAAAGTGTTATTAAAATTAAAAAAATATCTGACTTCATCGGGGGCTTTTATTATCAGCCTGCCAAATATTATGCATATTTCCATAATGTATCAGTTGTTACATGGACGATTCCGGTATACGGATGAGGGAATCCTGGACCGGACACACCTTCGGTTTTTTGCACTGACGGATATGCTTTGCATGCTGGAAAAATGTGGATTAAGGGTTGAACGGGTGATGAATACAACAGTTACATTGTCCGCAGAGCAGGAGCAGTATCTGGATCTGCTTTGTCAGATGGATCCTGCGATCAACAGAGAAGAAATGCTGGCATATCAGTATCAGTTTGTATGCAGAAATGTTTGAGATGCACTTGATGAAGCTGTTTCGAGGGAAAGATAACTTCATGGGCTTAAATGAATCCCGTGATATGCCGATATAATATACAGTCAGATTATTGCATGGAAGCAATAGTACTTTGCAGGAGGCAGATGAATGTTAAATAATAAAACGATTCTTGTTACCGGTGGAACGGGTTCTTTTGGTAATGAATTTACCAAATATGTTTTGGAACATTATGATCCAAAAAAAATCATTATATATTCCAGAGACGAATATAAGCAGTTTGTGATGGCAAATAAATTTAAAAAATATAAAGATAAGCTACGCTTCTTTATTGGGGATGTCCGCGATAAGGAGCGTCTTTGTCGTGCCTTTGATGGCGTGGATTATGTAGTACATGCTGCGGCATTAAAGCAGGTGCCGGCATGTGAATATAATCCGATGGAGGCCGTCAAGACCAATATCAACGGAGCAATGAATATTGTCGATGCGGCACTGGATTGTGGCGTGAAAAGGGTGGTAGCATTATCTACGGATAAAGCAGTAAATCCGATCAATCTTTATGGTGGGACGAAACTGGTATCGGATAAGCTTTTTATTGCTGCTAATGCTTATGCCGGAATGAAGGATGTATGCTTTTCGATTGTACGTTACGGAAATGTGGCAGGCAGCAGAGGATCGGTGATACCGTTCTTTCGTAATCTGGTCGATCAGGGAGAAACGGCTCTCCCAATCACCGATTATCGTATGAGCCGTTTCTGGATCAGTCTGAATGAAGGCGTGCAGCTTGTCATTAAAGCATTGTCTGAGGCAAAAGGAGGAGAAACCTTTATTTCCAAGATTCCTTCCTTTAAGATTACCGATCTGGCACAGGCGATTTTGCCGGGCTGTGAGATGCCGGAGGTAGGTATCCGTGAGGGCGAGAAGCTTCATGAAGTCATGGTTACCAAGGAGGATTCCATGCTTACATATGAGTATGACAAGCATTTTATTGTGTATCCTCATTTTGACTGGTGGAACCCTTCTAAGATTCAGGAAGGCGGAAAGCGTGTAGAGCAGGGTTTTGAATACAGTTCCGGTAATAATACGGAGTGGTTGAACGTGGAACAGATCCGGGAGCTGTTAGAGTCAGTAGAAGAACATTAAAATAAACAGGGATGTGGGAGTAAAAGCTTGTTACAAGGAGGTGACAAGGGCATGGCGTATTATGATGACTTTGGAAAGTATGGTGATCGTACTGCAGTTATTGATGAAAATGGACAGAAGATTTCCTATAGTGAGTTGGATGCCCTCTGTAAGGATATGGGGAGTAAACTGACTTCGAGAAAATTGGTATTTTCTTTTTGTGAAAATGGGATCGGATCAATCGCAGGGTATCTGTCTTTTTTGCAGAACCGGGTCGTTCCGGTGCTGTTAGACCGCCATATTGCACAGGAGCTTAGGCAGAATCTGTTAGAAATATACCAGCCGGATTATATATATATTCCGGATGAGATGTCAGAGGAGTTTTCTGCTTTTTCGTGTGTCTGGAAAGGGTGGGATTACCGATTGCTGCAGACGGATTTTAGCTCGGAAGGAACATTGTATCCGGAGCTTGCCCTGCTTTTGACGACGTCGGGAAGTACCGGTAGTCCCAAACTGGTACGGCAGAGCTATGAAAATATCCAGTCAAATGCGGTATCTATTGCAGAGTATTTGGAGCTTGATGAAACGGAGCGGCCGATCACAACGCTTCCAATGAATTATACATATGGACTGTCGATCATCAACAGTCATATATTATGTGGTGCAACCCTGATCGCAACCAGGCATACATTGATGGAACGGGAATTCTGGAAATTATTTAGGGATGAGGGAGCAACTTCGTTTGGTGGGGTGCCTTATACTTATGAAATATTGAAAAAGCTCCGCTTTTTCCGGATGGATCTGCCTTCTCTGCGTTATATGACGCAGGCAGGAGGCAAGCTGGTGCCGGATCTTCATAAGGAATTCGCAGAGTATGCCAGAGACCATGGCAAGAAATTCATTGTCATGTATGGACAATGTGAAGCAACGGCCCGAATGGCATATCTTCCGGCAGACAAATCCTTAGAAAAATATGGCAGCATGGGAATTGCGATTCCCGGGGGCAGGCTGGAGCTGATCGATGTATCAGGAAATGTGATCGAGAAACCGGATCAGGTGGGAGAATTAGTGTATTACGGAACCAATGTAACGCTTGGCTATGCACAGGAGCGTAAAGATCTGGAAAAGGGAGATGAACGCTCGGGTAGGCTTGAAACCGGAGATATGGCCAAAAGAGATGAAGAGGGCTATTACTATATTGTAGGCAGGAAAAAACGATTTCTGAAGATATACGGAAACCGGGTGAATCTGGATGAGACAGAACGGATGGTAAAAAAATATCTGCCGGATGTGGATTGTGCCTGCGGTGGAGTAGATGACCATTTATATGTGTTTGTTACCA
>JALFLW010000012.1 GCA_022774505.1 Lachnospiraceae bacterium | reverse complement strand
ATTTCATCAATTTAACACTTGGGGCGTTACGTACCATTGCGTGGTGCATCGTAGCGGGAGCGTGCCGTCCGAAATAACTGAGCCCACCTATGGGGTTCAGGCGTACAGATGCGTATTCATCAAAGCATTGCAAAGCAAAGTCTTTTCAGAAATCCTACTGATCTGCGTCAATTTTTTAGTCACAGCTCACGGATCAATTTGTATTTCGAGGCAAAATGCCTATTTTCTCTTCAAGATATAAGACATATTATGGGTATATGTCGGTTTTTGGTGTGGGAAGTCTTAATTATTGATTTATTTATGAGATACATTATAATTCAACATTTTTTTCATAATAAATCCCTTGACAAAACAAAATATCACTTATATAATAATTCTACTTTTTTATATGTGCATCAAAGGGGAGTAATAGAAATGCATTGTCAACAATCTCGGTATATCTATACCTGGTAATGCATACCGCACTTAATATTGTACGGTTATGAGACTTTTCATGCAGAATAATACTAAAAGATTTATTCTGCATGAGGGGTCTCTTTTTTGTTTAGTCAATGCTTGTAACCCGGCAGAAGGTCTCTGAGAATTGCTTCGCAATTTTTCGGTTAGCATAATGCCGGTTTTGTCCTCTTGGTAACAGAAGAATGGAGGAATGGTATGAAAGATTTGAAAGAATGGTATCAAATGTCACCGGAGCAGGTTTTAAAAGAAAAAGAAAGCTCCGTATCCGGACTAACCCACAATGAAGCCGAAAAACGTCTCAAGAAATATGGTAAAAACGTCCTGCAGGAGGGAAAGAAAAAGAGTCTGCTGCAGGTGTTCGGAGAACAATTCTGTGATCTTCTTGTGATCATTTTGGTCATCGCAGCAATAATCTCCGCGATATCAGGAAATCCAGAGAGTACTGCTGTGATCATTGTCGTCCTGATCCTGAATGCTGTACTTGGAACCGTACAGTACAGCAAAGCAAGAAAATCATTAGAAAGCTTAAAATCACTTTCTTCACCACATGCCAAAGTATATCGTGATAATACGCGGATAGAAATAGATGCCGGAGAAATTGTTCCAGGTGATATCCTTTCCCTGGAAGCAGGTGATATGGTTGCAGCAGATGGCAGAATCCTTCAAAATTATTCTCTGCAGGTAAATGAAAGTCCTCTGACCGGAGAATCTGTCAACGTAGAAAAGACAGACTGCATCATTAAAGAAGAGGTTCCCTTAGGAGACCGCACCAATATGGTATATTCCGGCAGCCTTGTCACCTACGGCCGGGCAATTGTCATGGTAACAGAAACAGGGATGAAAACAAAAATGGGTGAGATCGCACAACTGATGAATAATTCCGGCGAGAAAAAAACACCTCTGCAGATAAGTCTTGATCATTTTAGCAGCAAACTGGCTGTCGGGATCATGATCATTTGTATCATTGTTTTTGGCTTAAGTATCTACAGGGGGGATTCTATTCTTGATTCTCTGTTATTTGCTGTTGCCCTTGCGGTGGCTGCCATTCCAGAGGCACTGGGGTCTATTGTAACTATCGTACAGGCAATGGGCACACAAAAAATGGCAAAAGAAAATGCGATCATCAAGGATTTAAAAGCCGTAGAAACGCTGGGATGTGTATCTGTGATCTGTTCTGATAAAACAGGTACACTGACTCAAAACAAGATGACGGTCTGTCAGATCTATTCAAGGGGAACTATCATTTCGCCCTCCTCCTTGACGCTGCAGGATCCGGTATTAAAATACCTGATCTATAATGCAGTCCTAAACAATGATTCTGACATTGCAGACGGCAGCTGTATCGGTGATCCGACAGAAGCAGCTTTATTAAATATGCTGCCGGAAACCACTCCTGACCATACACAGATCCGTGAAAAATATCCACGTCTTGAAGAGCTTGCCTTTGATTCTGACAGAAAACTTATGAGTTCCCATTATGAGATCGACCACAAAGACATTATCTTTACTAAAGGTGCCGTTGATGTTATGCTGGAACGAATCACCGGAATTTTGTATCCTGACGGAATACATCCCTGTACCACAAAGGAACGAGAGAGGATAAAAAAACAAAATCAGGAATTTTCCGAGAATGGATTACGAGTTCTGTCATTTGCATATCGTGAAACCACAAAATCAGAAAAACTGACAACAGGATCAGAAAAAGATTTTATATTTTTAGGTCTTATATCCATGATGGATCCTCCGAGAGAGGAATCTGTCCGGGCTGTCCGGGATGCTGTACGTGCAGGGATCAAGCCCGTTATGATCACGGGAGATCATCGTGTTACCGCTACCGCTATCGCAAAACAGATCGGTATTTACCAAAAAGGCGATCGAACAGTAACAGGAATAGAGCTTGACCGCATGGAGGACAGTGAACTGGACGCACAGATTGAAAAAATCTCTGTCTATGCCAGAGTTTCTCCTGAAAACAAAATACGAATTGTCGAACATTGGCAAAAAAAGGGGAAGATCGTTGCAATGACAGGCGATGGTGTTAATGATGCACCTGCATTAAAAAAGGCAGATATCGGTGTTGCCATGGGAATTACAGGAACTGAAGTATCAAAAGATGCGGCATCGATGATCCTTGGCGATGATAATTTCGCAACGATAATAAAAGCTGTAGCAAACGGAAGAAATGTATATCGCAATATTAAAAATGCCATCGGATTTTTATTGTCAGGCAATATGGCAGGCATCTTTGCGGTATTGTACACATCGCTGGCAGGTCTTAAGATTCCTTTTCAGCCGGTCCATCTGCTTTTTATTAATCTGCTGACTGACTCGCTTCCGGCACTTGCCATTGGAATGGAGCCTCCCGAAAAAGATCTGCTTTCCATGAAACCAAGAGCTGTAGAAGAGGGGATCCTGACCCGCAGGTTTAGTATTCAGATATTGGTACAGGGACTGCTGATCGCGGTCTGTACCATGCTGTCATATCATTATGGTTATCAGACAGATCACTCTGTTGCAATGACGATGGCTTTTTCAACATTATCACTTGCACGTCTGTTTCATGGTTTTAACTGCCGCAGTGATCATTCAATCCTAAAGATCGGATTCCGACATAATCCATATAGTCTGGGAGCATTTGCCGCAGGCATATTTTTACTGGGAGCAGTTCTGCTCATTCCTGCAGGTCATACTATTTTTGATGTAGCTGTACTGTATCCGGTACAGTATGGAATGATCCTTTTGCTTGCAGTGAGCCCAACCATAATAATACAAATCTATAAATATATCAGGGAGAAAATCAAAAATGCCATTTAATTTTATTGAAGCGGGAGATGAAGATATTCCAAAGATCCGGGAGCTGTATCAAAATTCAAGAAAAATACCTGGATGTACCTGGAATGATAATTATCCCACAGATAGGGAGATCATGGATGACAGAAAACGCCACTCATTATTTGTGCTGAAAGATCAGGAGAATGAATTGATCGGATGCATCTCCATCGATAATGACCCGGAAGTCTTAAAATTGTCCTGCTGGTCTGAGCATTTGGCACCAAGAGCGGAATTAGCACGCCTTGCCGTAGCCGGATCATATCAAAACCGCGGAATCGCACCATTACTAATACAAAATGCGATGAAAGAAGCAAAAAACAGAGGATATCAAAGTACCTGCTATCTTGTTTCAAAGCATCACGAAAGGGCACTGCGTTCTTATCGAAAGATGCATTATAACAAAGCAGGCGAAACAGACCTGTTTGGACAGGAATGGTGGTGTTACGAAAAGGAGCTGTAAAAGTCTTCGTTCTTTATTTATTAAAAAACAGAGAATTATCCCTAATTTATTTGTAAATACTATTGACAGAGGTTTTTTGTATGTTACAATGTAGTTATCAATACCACATAGAGCAGAAAACATAAACCGTGTTGCAAAGACTAAAAAACCTTTTTAGAAAGTATGAGGGATGATTATGGACTTTCAGATTATAAGTGACGGATCCTGCGATCTGACTTTGGAATTAAGAGAAAAATATAATATTCAGGTGGTACCGTTTTATGTGTCTTTTGACGGAGAAAATTATCAAAAAGAGATTGATGAGATTGATATCCGTGAAGTATATGAGCGTATGGTAGAGGATCCGGAGACATTTCCAAAAACATCCCTGCCTTCTGTTCAAAACTTTGCCGATGCATTTCTTCCACATGTCAAAGAGGGAAGAGCCGTGATCTGCATGACGATCACCAATACACTGAGCGGTGCTTATAATGCAGCCTGCAATGCCAGAGAGATAATTTTGGAAGATTATCCGGATGCACAGATTACAGTGATCAATTCTCTGGAAGCTACCGTGTCTCAGGGGATTTATGCAATTGAAGCCGCTAAAATGCGTGATGCCGGCTATTCTTACGAAAAGACGGTTGCTGTATTAAAGGGGGAGATGATGGATCGTGGCCGCATCTTCTTTACAGTCGGAGATCTCACGTATCTTCAGCATGGCGGCAGAATTGGCAAACTTGCAGGTATGGCCGGTTCTATGCTCCGACTAAAACCTATAATCACATTAAAGGACGGCTCGATCGATTCCTCCGGTGTTGCCCGCAGCCGTAAAAAATCCATAGCAAAAGTCCTGGAACTCACAAAGCTTTATTTTCAGGAAAACAACGAGGATCCACGGGATTATATTTTTTCTATAGGATTTGGTTATGATAAAGAAGAGGGAATCCAATTCAAAGGTATGATTGATGAGCTGTTAAAGGAACTGGGAGTTTCAGTACAGTCGCGCATTGTACAGATTGGTGCTACGATATGTGTTCATACAGGACCTTATGCGATCGGAGTAGGTATTATGAAAAAATATGAAGCCTGTGCAGAATCCCATCTTTCTGATGAAGAAAGCATAAAAAAATATACCGCTTAACTTAAAATATAATATTATCCAAAACAGGTATTTTGTTATTTAAGGTAACTTCTAAAAGTATCACTTTTTGAAGCTGCCTTAATTTTTTGGGCGGACACTGTTTACATTTGAGCTTTTAACGAAATTATGCTAATATAAATCGTGAAATACGAGAAAGCACTCAAAATATAAAATAAAACAAGAGGTAAAGTACATGAAAATAACAGACATATTACAATCCGGAGAAGTTACATTATCTATGGAAGTATTTCCACCAAAAACAACAACTGCAATAGAAAAAGTAAACGATGCAGTCCGAAATATTGCCTCCTTAAAGCCTCATTTTATGAGCGTTACATATGGAGCAGCCGGTGGGAAAAACAGCAAATATACGATCCAGATTGCAAAAGATATAAAAGATACATATGGTGTAAATTCTATCGCACATTTAACCTGTCTATCCTCTACAAAGGAAACCGTAGAAAAGCAGATACACCTTATGAAGGATTCCGGCATTGAAAACATTTTAGCATTAAGAGGTGACATCCCTAAGGAATCCGATTTTCCTCTGCCCGGACAGTTTCATTATGCTGCCGAGCTTGTCCGCGAGATCAAGAGAAATGCACCGGACATGTGCATCGGAGGAGCATGCTATCCGGAAGGTCATCCTGAGGCAGCATCGAAGGGTGCAGACATCCTTCATATTAAAGAGAAAGTTGATGCCGGATGTGAATTTTTAACAACACAGATGTTTTTTGACAATTCTATTTTTTATAATTATCTGTATCGTCTCCGTGAAGCAGGGATTATGGTACCGATCATTGCCGGAATCATGCCGATCACCAAAAAAAAGCAGGTTGCAAGAAGCATCCAGTTGTCCGGAAGCTGTGTACCTGCACGTTTTAAATCTATTGTAGACTGGTTTGGCGATGAGCCGGCCAAAATGAAGCAGGCCGGAATCGCCTATGCGACCGACCAGATCATCGATCTGATTGCAAATGGGGTAAAGCATATCCATGTGTATACCATGAATGATCCCGAGGTTGCTGCAGGCATCCAGAATAATCTTTCTGAAATCATAGGATGATCACGGAAAATATTCGTAATCTGTGCATATTATAATGTAAACAACAGGAAGAGGGGATAAAATGCTTTATAATATCATTGACCACATCGGTAATACACCGATGATATGTTTAAAAGAATCCACAGGATTAAATATTTATGCCAAAGCAGAATTTTTAAATCCCGGAGGAAGCATCAAGGATCGTGTTGCCAAAAATATGATCGAACAGGCTGAAAAAGACGGGATCTTAAAACCGGGTATGACAATTGTGGAACCAACCTCCGGAAACACAGGCATTGGATTAGCTTTGACCGGTGTCAGAAAAGGCTACCGCGTGATTATTGTAATGCCGGAAAATATGAGCGAAGAGCGAAAAAAGATCATCAAATGTCTTGGGGCAGAGCTTGTATTGACACCTGCAGACTTAAGTATTGGCGGTTCTGTTCAGGAGGCAGAAAAAATCCTTTCTAATCTTGGCTCCAAAGGATTTATGCCACAGCAATTTGAGAATCAGGCAAATCCGGACATCCATTACCGGACAACAGCCCCTGAAATCTACCATGAATTAAATGGCAATATTGATATATTCGTTGCCGGACTGGGCAGTGCCGGAACACTCCAGGGAATCGGCCGCTATCTTAAGGAGCACAATCCTGATATAAAAATAGCAGCAGTTGAGCCCGAAAATGTATCTGCACTTCATGGTGATAAGCCAGGCATCCATCAGATTCAGGGAATAGGCGACGGCTTTCTTCCCGCAGTTTTAGATACAAAGCTGATTGATGAGGTGGTGGAAGTTTCCGACGATAATGCTATCCAAAAGACCAGAGAGCTTGCAAAGATACAGGGACTTTTATGCGGTATCTCCTCAGGAGCAAATATCTGGGCCTGTGAGCAGATGGCAAAAAAATATGGCAAAGACAAAGTGATCGCAACGGTACTGGCAGATAGAATAGAACGCTACTTTAGCACAGGACTGCTGGACTGATCCGGAAAGTGATATGAAATGGATAAAAAAAGATTAAAAGAACAAATGGCTTTTTGTGAAGAGATTGATAAAGAAAAAATGGTTGGAAGGCAGACCTGGCTTACCGGAGCTGTCCGAAAAGAAAACGATGCAGAACATGCATGGCATATGGTAGTGATGACAATTCTCCTAAGCGAATATGCAAATGAAGATATTGATGTACTCCGGACAGTTACCATGCTTTTGATCCATGATCTTGTTGAAATATATGCCGGAGATACCTATGCATATGATGAAGAAGGCAAAAAAACACAAAAGCTCCGGGAACAGGCTGCTGCTGACCGGTTATTCCAAATGCTTCCCCCGGATCAGGAAGCAGGATTTCGGAAAATCTGGGAAGAATTTGAAGCAGAAAACACTCCGGAATCCCATTTTGCACGAACGATGGATAACCTGCAGCCAATGATGCTCAATGCAGCAACAGATGGAAAAAGCTGGGCCGAGAGAGGAATACATCTCAGTCAGATTCTCGGACGAAACAAAAATACCGCAAAAGGATCAAAGGTTTTGTGGGAATATGCCAAGGAAAATTTCTTACAGCCAAATCTGGATAAGGGACGCATTGTGGAAGATGTCCATTTCGATGAAAATTAGCATAAAACAACAAACCAGCAGAATATAAACTATCTGCCGGTTTTCCTTATTTATTTTATATACTCAAACTTCGCACACCAGAAAATAAATTGTGCCACATCAGAAACAGTCTGGGTATATCATAGTTCTTGTTGTGCGAAGTTTGAGTTATATATCTAAAAGTACAGTTTCCTATATCTGTTCAGACAGGCGGCCATTTCCTGCCGCCTCGGCATCGCAAGTCCGGAGCGTATATACTCTTTATCAAAAAGTGCAGATAATCCTTTTTTACGGATCATACTTTCCAGCTCGTCTAACAGTTCCGGAATTGATTTTGTCCCATTCATCCGATTAAGTTCGAGATATTTCAAACCATATGCCAGAGCATTTGTCTGCTCCGTATCGATCAGCTGTTCCAGATAGCGCAGTTCAATAGAATCCTTTGCCAGCAGCATTTCATTCGTACTCATTGTTTTCATTTTCAGCCTTGGATCCTTTTTTAATGATTGATTTGCTCTCGGTTTCCGGATATTTTCTGAAGCCGGAAAGGAATCTGCTATATTCAGTGCAGGATATGCTTTTGCTGTTTCTTTCGCCTTGTCTGTTATATCATAAGGCACATATTCCTTCATCTGGATGATCGTATCCGCAATCTGAAAGAAGGCTCCCGAGCTTCCGGCGACAATGATCGAAGAAATTCCAAGGTCTTTATACATGCTTTGGACCCGCTCAATAAATGGCGTGATCGGCTCTTCCTCCCGGCAGATCACCTTTTGCATCAATTCATCACGGATCATAAAATTGGTAGCCGAAGTATCCTCATCGATCAAAAATAGTTTTGAGCCACATTCCACTGCCTCCATGAGATTTGCCGCCTGCGAGGTACTTCCACTGGCATCCTCTGTAGAAAAATGGATGGTGTCCTTTTTATTCGGCAGATGATTGATAAACGGAGAAATATCCGTATTTACAATACTGCGTCCATCCTCAGCCCGAAGCTTCCAGGCTGTATCATCTGTAATGACAAATTCCCTGCCGTCCCCCGGAATATGATTATATACGCCCATCTCTAATGCCTGCAGTAATGTCGATTTTCCGTGATAGCCGCCTCCCACAAAAAGTGTGACTCCTTTGCGGATCCCCATACCGGAGATCTCTCCATGGTGTGGGAGAGTAAAGGATACTTTTTGCGAGGAAGGACACTGAAAAGAAACAGCACCTTTCATCGGACGATCAGAAATCCCACTTTCCCGTGGAAGAATTGATCCCTCTGCCAAAAAAGCCGTCAATCCCTTTTCTTCCAAATGTTCTCTTATATATTGCTGATCCTGTGCAAGCTCGATCGCACTGCGGAGTGCATTATGATTGATCCCTTTATAATATAATGAATGTTGAACTGCCTCTGGAACAAATTCAAAAAGCATTTTTACAAGCTCTCCGGCGTTAACGGATCGTCCATTAGCAGGAAATCCTGCTTCAAAACGCAAAACAACCGAACCGTCCCCGGAGATTTCACAGGCTGTACGTTCCAACACCTGCTGACCACAGTGCGAGACGGACAAAAGTCCGCTTTTCCCGGATCCCTTCGCCTTAAAGGAAAAAGGAGCCAATGCCTTTCCGAATAATCTGGTCAGATAATCCTGCAGAGTGACTCTCTGTATCCTTCCGTCATAATATTCCTTGGGAAATCCCGCTTTATCACCATCTACAAGTATTGACAGATGAGATGGTGACGCAAAGGGATCCCCCTGTACATGGTCGATTGACAAAACATAGCTTCCAAATTGGTAACTTCCCCGGAGTGCTTTATAATTAGGATAGCCCCTGTGATCTATAGACAAAATATCTTTTTTTAACTGTGTACTGCTCTTCATAAACAAAAATCCTTCCTTTCCAAAAATCCATTGGCAGTCAGCGATTGATAAATTCGTTGATCCTGTTAAAAAATCATAAACGATTTCAATAAAATTTGCAATAAAAAGCATGGTATGTTACTCTAAATAAAAATCAAAATATAAGGAGTATGTAATGAATGATTGAACAAAGCTTATTAAATGCAATGCTGCAAACGGGACTTCTCGCAATCACGATCCCCGTTGTTCTTATAGTAGCATGGAAAATGTATACAAAACGCAGTCTGGTGCCGTTTTTCGTTGGTATTATGGTATTTATCACCTTTTCAAGAATGCTTGAGATGATTCCTCATGCTTTTTTCCTGTTATCCAATAATCCTATATCAAACGCTATAAATGCAAATGCCGTATTATATGTTATTTATGCAGCCCTGGTAGCGGCACTCTTTGAAGAAACAGGACGATATCTTGCATTCCGTTTTGTTTTAACAAAACATCCGAACAAAGAAACTGCCGTAACATACGGAATAGGACATGGTGGAATCGAATGTATTTTAGTTCTTGGCGTTACATACATTCAATATTATGCATATGGCCAGCTGATCAACAGTGGTTCTATGGACAAGATGCTCTCAGCATATAAAGATAGCGAACAATCCGTTAATGCACTTAAACAATTGATCACTAATATCAAAGGTGTCACTCAGTTTACCTGCTATATGGCAGATCTCGAGCGGATTTCTGCCATAATGGTTCAGATCTCGCTTTCAATTTTGGTATTTCAGGCTGTATATGTAGCAGGACGAAAATATATGTACTGGATAGCAGTGATCCTTCATTTTCTTATGGATGTTCCTGCCGCATTATACCAAAAAAAGCTGCTCGGACTGCTCCCGACGGAGATCATATTATTTGTATATGCAATCCTTGTTTTAGCACTTGGCATTAAAATCTATCAGAATCTGAAAACCGGAGGCTCTCCTTCCGATGAGATAAAAAAGAAAAACCAAAAGGCATTTCGCGACATTGCCCGGGGCAATTATCAATCTGCCAAAGAGAAGCAAAAAAAGGATGAAACAAAATGAGAATATTGATATTTCGTTCAAAACGTCTCAGTTATGATTCTTCATGGTGCTTTGCAGAAATGCTCTGTCGTTCTTTCAGGAGGCAGGGCTGTTCTGTAAATTTTTTTTTGCTGTCTGATGATATCGCACAGCAGGAGCGGGAACTTAAAAACTTAACCACCAAACATTTTGATGCTGTTTTTGATATTAATTCCATGCTTCCCAATGTCATGCTGGATGATGACTATTACTTAGACCTCTTTGACGCCCCCTTTTATCATATGATCGTCGATCATCCCATGCATGTTCATTATTCTCTGAATATTCCCTTAAAAAATTATCATGTTTTATGTCTTGACCGTCATCACAAAAAATATATTGAACAATATTATCCACATATTAAGAAAGTACATTTTTTCCCATTTGGAGGAATCCCAGCCGATGAATTTCATCCGGAGGCAGCTAGAAAAATTTCTTCCAAAGATCGTCAGATCGATCTGCTTTTTCCTGGGACATACACGCCCCTTGACTATTACAGGCAGCAAATAGAAGCCATAAGCAGTGAACAGTGGGAAATGGCACAGCATATCCTGTCACTGATGAAAAGCGGATGCGAAAAGGAGATTGATGAATTATATCGAGATGAAATCCTTCCTGATACAGACTTTTTCCCGCTCAAAATGTACAAATCACGTCTGATCGACCGGTATATCCGGGAATGGTACAGGCAGTCCATACTTCAAAAGCTTTTGCAGGCCGGGATCCATATTCATGTCATGGGATTTCGCTGGGAAATGTTTCATCCATCTGCGGCCTTAGGTCTCACGATTCTTCCGCCCTGCAGCTACGCAAGACAGTTACAGATCCTGTCCGAAAGCAAAATGGTCCTCAATATCCAGCCATTATTTCAGGATGGTCCTCATGACCGGATTATGAATACCATGATAAACCATAGTGTGGCTGTTACCGATCAATGCACTTATATGAAAGAATATTTTATCCCAAAGAAAGATTACATTGCATACAACAAAAATGATCCGGAAGGAGCAGCTGATCAGATATCCATCCTCCTCAGGAAAACCGACCGTTTGGACGAGATCATACAAAACGGCTGTCAAAAAGTCAGTAATATGCACACCTGGGAACATAGAATAAAAAAATTGTTATAAAAAATTCACATCTTTTTCATTGACAAAAACAGACAGAAAACAGTATCATTAAGAATGGATTATATTCCTGAAAATCGGGAAAATTTTTATAAATACGGAAGAAGGAAAAATAATAATATGTTTCATAAATATTTTAAATTTACCCGCAAGCGAATTGCTTTTTTTTGTATATTAATGATCAGTATTTTGGGACTTCAGTATTTTCTTACCGGCTCCCTTGCTTCTCTACAGCAGGTGACGACAGAGGCCGGCAATAGCAATAGTGCCGTCATCGGTATTCTGCCAGACACAGAAGTTATCCGGCAGAAGTTCTGTTTTGACAGAAGAGTAGTGCTTAATTCATTTTCCGTCAGTTTCGGCTCCTTTAAAAAGGACAAGGTCGGAGATACTCTTCATATTCAGGTCATGGATGGAAATAACGATGTCGTCTTTAGCGAGGATGTCGATGTAAAGGATATTACACCAAATGCTGAATTTGTAGTTAATATGGATCATGCCGTCGTGATCCCAAAGGGGGTTACCTGCTGCATCCGTATGACCTGCAGCAGTGCCGATACACCATATGCACTGATTCCCACGGTAAATACTACAAATCGAACAGATCCAAATACCTACATGTCTACTCTGAAGATGCAGACTCATGCAAAATCCATGAATATTTCCTATTCATATAGTTACCGTCAGCTGTTTCCTATGATTCTTTTCATTTTGGAGATCATCATTCTTTTTGTGATTATCTTTGAACGTATGACAGAATATTCTGTACGTTATTACAAACAGCGTCGTAAAGAGATCAAACACAGTAAAAAGCTTAAAAGAACTACCAGACGTTCTCCACGTAATTTTGTAAAATGGATCTTAAGTGATCCCTCTGTATTACTGACAGTAAGGATATTGATCGCGATCATGAACCCTCTTTTTCTGGCATCTATGCTTGAAATGATGAACGGGACCTTTTTGACGATCATGCCGAATGTATGGATCTTCACCTGGATCCTTCTCGGAGCCATTCAGCTGCTATGTACGTCATTGATCGGAAATTCCGGCATTGCCATGCTTGCCATGGATCTTATCTTATTCCCGATCGGTCTGGCCAATCTGTTTATTATGAATGTCCGCGGCACGCCATTTCTGCCGGCTGATATTCTGGGCGTTGCAACAGCAACCGAAGTGGCATCGACCTATACGTTTTCATTAACACCGGCTCAATTCGTCGTTCTTCCGGCATTTGCCATCTGGTGCATCCTGATCTACCGGACACGTTGGAAACGTCATAAACACACTATCCGAAAGAAGCTTATCCGTTTTGCATCTACAGTAGTTCCCGGGATCGCAATTATCTGTATTTTATACAATACAGACATTCTTCCGGCATGTGGCATTCAGGATAACGTATGGAACAAAGTATCCTCCTGCAAGGCAAATGGATTTTATATGAACTATTTTATCAATTTGCATTATCTGAAGGTTTCAACACCATCCGGTTATTCGGAAGATAAAGTGGCAGAAATTCTTGATAATACAGAATCCGGACAAGATACACAAACCGGACAGGTTGCCTCTTCCGGAACAACTTCCATAAAGCAGGAAGATGGAAAGGGCATCCTGCAGGATATGGCAACGAATGCCTCCTTTCAGAGCAATACCTCATTATCCGGTAAAAAACCAAATATAATCCTGATCATGAACGAAAGTCTGGCAGATTTTTCACTGGTAGGAGATATGCGTTACAATATGGATCCCTTACCATTTATACACAACCTGAAAAAAAATACAATAAAAGGACGGAATTATGTTTCCGTATTCGGAGCCGGCACCAGCAATTCAGAATTTGAGGCTATGACCGGAAATACTATGGCATTTTTTCCAAGCGGCTGTAATGTTTACCAGCAGTTTATGCATGATTCCACCTTTTCACTTCCTTCATATCTCAAAGAAATGGGATACAGCTGCAAGGCAGTTCACCCAAGTAGTGGAGCAAACTGGAACCGTGTTGCAACATACAAGAGTATGAAATTCGATGACTTTATTACAATTGATAATTTTAAGAAACCGGAATATGTCCGTTACATCAGTGATAAAGAAAGCTATAAAAAAGTTATTGAATTATATGAAAAGAAGGGAGATAAACCTCTGTATCTGTTTGACATGACGATTCAGAATCATGGAGGATATCTGACCAATACAAACTGGAAAACTCCTGTTTATGTAGAAGGGGCTTACTATACCGAAGCAAAAGAATACCTTTCTGCAACGCATGTATCTGATCAGGCTTTCCAATATCTGATCAATTACTTTTCCAAACAGACAGAACCAACGATCATCTGTATGTTTGGAGATCATTTTCCATCCATTGAAACTTCTTTTTATGAGGAGCTTCTCGGGAAATCACAAAGTGACTGGAAACTGGAAGATATTCAGAAGCGTTATGCCGTTCCATTCATCATTTGGGCCAATTATGACATTCAGGAAGAACAAAATGCGGTGATCAGCAATAATTACCTTGAAAATATGCTTCTTAAACAGGCCGGTATAAAGCTGCCAAGCTATAATCAGTATCTTGAAAAGCTGTCCGCTGAGGTTCCTGCCATGAATGTAAACGGTTATATGGATACCGAAGGAAAATGGCATAATTACGGAAATGATGAGACAGATACCGTCAAAAAATTGTTAGATGATTATGAAATCCTGCAATACGGCTATTACAGCGATATGAACAAAGATAAAATGAGTGAATTGTTTCAGATGAAACAGTAATATAAATATAAAGGAGAACTTAAGATTGAAAAATCAGGAAAATCAGGAGCTTGAGCATCTTGCCAGTCTCCTTCACAAAGAAAATACCAAAGAAAACCTTGACCGTCTGGTGAAATGTCTGGAAAAGAGTACCTTATATGTACCTGCAGCTTTTCCTCCCGATACTGACCCGGCACTGATACGTCAGATCGCATCAGCAGCCGGTCGTGAACAGAAGATACCTGAGGGGATTTCGCCACGTCCGGCAGTTTTACAAAATGGTCAGGGAAAGCGTTTCTTGTCCATTTTTACATCACAGGAGCAGGCAGTCAAAGGTGATCAGCAATGTCCCTTGATATTAACCATGCCATTTCATACCTGTCTGGATTTGGCAGCTTCTGACAGCAGTATTTCCGGAGTGATCCTGAACGCATTTGATCAAAATATTCCTCTTAATGTCAACAAAAATAATCATTCAAACAGCCGTCAGGCACAACAACTTACGGAAACACAGTTGCATGCGATTTCCAGGCAGCGGGTGGAAGCAGAGCTTCTTCCAAAGCTGCTCTTCCAAAAGGGAAGCATTTTATTAGAAGATCTTCAGCAAAATTGTGGAACCCTGCTGTTACAGCTTTACCATGAAGCATATCCTGAGGGGATCGAATGCCCTTATCAGGAAGAAGACTTTGAGTGTCTTTCGATCAATGTCAGTGACGAGCTGACTATAGTCCGGATTACAATGCCTTCCAGGTATATTTATGCCGGGATCTGCCCGATGATATTGATCCGTTGGGAAAAAGCAACGGACACACTGCGTTATTTTGCTATAGTAACAGATGAAAATGAAGACGGCAAACTGCTTTTTGAAGCATTGGCCGACGGATCAAACCGTAATCTCGGTCCGGCTCCTGCCGATGGAAGTGAACTGCAGTATATGATTGATCTTTCCGATTAACATACTATAGTTGCAAATTTCCGCAGATTCGATATATAATATGTATCATAATAATGACCTATTATGGAAGGATATATAATTAGAATGAAATCTCACAAGTATTGTATCATTACATGGATCATGACCGGATGTCTGGTCATTGGTAATCTGACCGGATGTACTAACCGCACCGATACTTCTACAAGCGATGCGGTGGTGTCAAGTGATCAAAAGACACAGATATCACAGCAGACAGTTGACCACAATGAAAACGAAGACTCTAATCTCGGAGCCTGGGGAAGAGCAATGGGTGCTGTCCTTATCTCAATGAATGATGGAAATCCTTATTATTTCGGTGGATATGAGACGACTGAAGCAAATAAAAAAGCTGCCAAAAATATTTTAAAAACAAGCTGGAATATTTCCAACCGTAAGGATCTGCTGAAACAGATCGATTATCTGCTGATTACCGGAAACCGCACTGATTACAGACGCGAGGCAAAGGAGTTAAAGGCTCTTTCACCAAAGAAAAAGAAAAAAGCATTAAAGCAGGTTTCAGGTCCTTTGAAGATTCACTACGATAATTTACAATACATCTCCGATACCTGGGGAAAACGCGGACTTCTTGCATGGGATCTTTGTCGTATATCTCATTTGGTACAGTGGGGATATATCGCTGATTATATCAATCTCGATGAAGCACAGGCTCTATTAGAACCGGCTGTCCAAAAGATAAAAAAAGAATTTGACAATTGGAATGATGTGGTATATAACTGGCTTGACGGTTATGCATATTCTAATTCTATACAGATCCGTTCCATTGAAAAAACAGATTATACGAATCGCAGGGAAATTTATGAAAAGCTGGTAAACGATCAGACAGATCGTGATCCTTTATATGATGACAATCTGTTTCATGAGGATATCATTTCATTGGGAACTGTTACATACAAAAACCTGATGAACGAAATCAAACCAAAAAACAAAAATACCAAAAAATCCGTCAAAATAAAGAATCAGACAAACAAAAAAAGGAAGGATAGTGAGGAAAAAACAAAATGATAATTTATCTGATACGTCATGGCCGCCAAAGCAGTTCTGATTGTAATGTCAATGTTGATCTTTCTCCGGAAGGGGAAAGACAGGCAAAGCTGTTAGGTCAGCGAATGTCACACTATCCGGTAGATGCACTATACAGCAGTGACCTGATCCGTGCAGAACAAACAGCAAAGCTTGCATTTGCATCACAGCCATCGCTGATCCGGTCCATACAGATCAGGCCCGGTTTAGAGGAAGTCGATTTCGGTGAACTTACCGGACAGCCTGATGAAGTTGTCAAACGTTTTTATAATGATTACTATGAAGAACAATTAGACCGTTTTGCTGAAGGACGCATCCAAAAAGGAAATGCCCTGGATGAAGTAAACGAGTATGTAGGGGATTTCTTTGTTCCCACGGAAGAAATATGGTATCCGCAGGGAGAGTCCGGGGAAAGTGTTCTGGCACGTATGATGCCGGTAATCCATGAATGGATAGATTCCCCGTATCAAAATATCGCTGTGGTAACTCATGGAGGTGTTATCCGTATCCTCCTCACTGCTCTTTTCGGTGGTGACTTTGCAAAACGTCTTATGTTTGGTACCTCTCTGGAAAATTGCAGCATCACGCAGATTCATTATGATGAAAAAAAGAACGGATTTTACTTAGACCGTTTTAATGATTATGCGCACCTGGAGCAGGAACCAGAACTATTAAGAAGTTGCTTTAAATAAAATCATCAGAAATATCATTCATAGAAGGGATAGGTGTATATACTTATGACAAAAATCATTCTTGCATCTGCATCAGAAAGACGTCAGAAGCTTTTGGAGCAGGTAGGTATTAACTGTGAGGTAATTCCAAGCAATATTGATGAAGACAGTATTAACGGTGATAATCCCGGCGATCTCGTTGAAAAATTATCTTCGGCAAAGGCAGAGAATGTTGCCGAACGTCTGGAGGGTGACTTTGTTATTGTTGCTGCAGACACAGTTGTCGTAAAGGACAGTCGTGTATTCGGTAAGCCATCCGATGAGAAAGAAGCTTTTGAAATGCTCAATTCTCTGCAGGGAAATCGCCATGAAGTATTTACCGGGGTAACATTAATCTGCGTAACAGGCGGAGAGGGCCTGATCGATACATTTCATGTCAGAACGATCGTAGATATGATGCCAATGACACCCAAACAGATCAATGCATACATCCAATCCGGCGAACCGATGGATAAAGCGGGCGGATATGGTATCCAGGGGCGTGGAGCCGCATATATCCGTGATGTTGCAGGTGATTTTTTCAATGTAGTGGGACTTCCGATCTCGACTGTATTATCCCGTCTAGAGCATATGGGAATTAATCTTTATTCATAAAATAAACACAGACAGACAATCATGAAATGTCATATTTCAGACTTTTCATGGTTGTTTTTTAGTGTATAAGAAAATGCTCGTATTGTAGAGGGAAGCCGGAGTGCAAAACGCTGGTTTTGCACTTTTTTATTGCATAATCATTTCCGGAGGCGTATAATAAACACCGTTATGATTTTAAACAGACAATTTGTATAGGATAATCCGTATTGATTTAGGAGGTTGATTATGGTCAAAGTAGGTATTATTGGTTCAACAGGATATGCAGGACAGGAGATCGTGCGTATTTTACTTCGCCATCCGGAGGCAAAGATCGTTTGGTATGGCTCACGCTCCTATATCGATAAAAGATACAGTGAAGTATTTGGTAACATGTTTCAGATCGTAGATGATATCTGCAAAGGAGAGAACATGAGTGAACTGGCAAGTCAGGTAGATGTGATTTTTACTGCGACTCCTCAGGGACTCTGTGGCTCTTTGGTCAACGAAGAGATCCTATCAAAGGTAAAAATAATTGATCTAAGCGCGGATTTCCGTATTAAAGATGTTGAAAAATATGAGAAATGGTATGGGATCCATCATGAAAGTCCTGACTTTATCGGAGAAGCTGTGTATGGTCTCTGCGAGATCAACCGCGAAGACATCAAAAAAGCCCGTTTGATCGCAAATCCTGGATGCTTTCCGACCTGTTCGATCCTATCCGTTTATCCACTCGCTAAAGAGGGGATTATAGATATGGATACGTTGATCATTGACGCAAAATCCGGTACCTCCGGAGCCGGCCGTGGAGCAAAAGTTCAAAATCTTTATTGTGAAGTAAATGAAAATATCAAAGCATATGGCGTTGCAACACATCGCCACACACCGGAGATCGAGGATCAGCTCAGCTATGCTTCCGGTGAAAATGTCATATTGAATTTCACACCACATCTAGTCCCAATGAACCGTGGTATATTAGTAACAGCTTATGCAAAGCTCAAAAAACAGGTTTCCTATGAAGATCTGCGCAAATTATATGATAAGTATTATCAAAATGAATATTTTGTCCGTGTACTCAATAAGGACGTTCCACCGGAGACCCGCTGGGTAGAAGGCAGCAACTTTGTAGATGTAAATTTCAAGATTGATCCGAGAACAAACCGTGTCATTATGATGGGGGCTATGGACAATCTGGTAAAGGGGGCAGCAGGGCAGGCTGTCCAAAATATGAACCTTTTATTTGGTTTTAAGGAAAATCTCGGACTTGAAATGCCACCGGTATTCCCATGATCAGATAATACAGCAGACAAGGAGATAGAGAAATGAGTATAGAAGAAAAGAAAAATTATATGGATGAGATCGTCGGAAAGGCAGAAACCCTGATCGAAGCGCTTCCTTATATCCGTGATTTTAACAATAAAATTGTTGTTGTCAAATATGGTGGAAGTGCCATGCTGGACAAAAAACTGGAAGAGAGCGTAATTCAGGATGTAGCCCTCTTAAAACTGGTTGGCATGCAGCCGATCATCGTACACGGTGGCGGCAAAGAGATCAGTAAATGGATCAACAAAGTAGGGAAAGAGACAGAATTTGTCGATGGTTTCCGCAAAACAGATAAGGAAACTATGGAAATTGCCGAGATGGTCCTGAACCGGTTAAATAAATATCTTGTACAAATGGTAGAACGGCTTGGTGTGAAAGCTGTCGGGATTTCCGGAAAAGACGGTGGTCTGCTTCAGGTGGATCAAAAGAAGCCAAACGGAAAAGATATCGGATTTGTAGGTGATGTAAAAAAAGTCGATACGTTAGTTATTGAAACACTCCTTGCAAATGATTTCATCCCGATCATTGCACCAATCGGCCTGGGCGAAGACGGAGAGACTTACAATATTAACGCAGATGATGCTGCGTGTGCCATCGCCGGTGCTTTAGGTGCCGAAAAACTGGCTTTCCTGACAGATGTAGAAGGAGTATGTCGTGATCCGCATGATCCATCCACACTTATCTCTGTTATGAGTCTGGAGGATGCCCACAATCTGATCAATGATGGGACAATTAACGGCGGAATGCTTCCAAAGGTAACAAATTGCGTGAATGCCGTTAATGCCGGTGTCGGAAGAGTTCATATCTTGGACGGCCGCATCGAACATTGTCTCCTGTTAGAGTTTTTTACCAAAAAAGGTATTGGTACTGCTATTATTGACACAGAAGGCGGATTATATGAAAATGAGCGCATCTGACACAATACTATACAGTAAAGATGACAGATCATCAGAAAATGGAGGATAATTTTATGGATATCAAAAAAGCCGATCAACATTTTATACATACATACAATAGAAATATCACCTTTGAGAAGGGCGAGGGAATGTATCTCATTGACGATAATGGCAAAAAATATCTTGATATGGGAGCCGGTATTGCAGTCTCAGCACTTGGCTACAGTAACGAAGAATATAAACAGGGGCTTAAGGACCAGATTGATAAACTGATCCATGTCTCCAATCTTTATTTCAACGAACCTGCTGTCAAAGCAGCCGGATACCTTTGTGAGGCTTCCGGAATGGATCGCGTATTTTTCACCAACAGTGGGGCTGAAGCAATCGAAGGTGCCATAAAGCTTGCAAGAAAATATGCCCGCACAAAAAATCCACAGAACAAAGGACATATCATTGCCATGGAACATTCCTTTCACGGACGTACCATGGGAGCTCTCTCTGTTACCGGCACCAAGCACTACAGAGAGCCTTTTGAACCGTTGATCGGTGGTGTTTCTTTCGCTAAATATAACAATCTTGACAGCGTTAAAGATCTCGTAACACCTGACACATGTGCGATCATCCTGGAGACACTTCAGGGAGAGGGAGGTATTCATCCTGCTTCTGAAGACTTTATAAAGGGAATTCGTGCTTTATGTGATGAAAAGGACATTTTGCTTATCCTTGATGAGATCCAGTGTGGTATGGGCCGTACCGGCAAAATGTTTGCCTTCCAGCATTACGGTATCTGTCCTGATATCCTTACCAGTGCAAAGGCTTTAGGCTGTGGTGTTCCTGTAGGCGCTTTTGCAGCAAAGGAGGAAGTAGCCAGGGCACTTGTTCCGGGAGACCATGGCACGACATATGGCGGAAATCCTCTGGCAACAGCTGCTGTCTGCAAGGTTTTTGAAATTTACAAAAAAGAACATATTCTGGAACATGTCTGTGAACTGACACCTTATCTTCAGGACAAACTGACAAAACTGGCCGCAAAGCATGAATGTATTACAGATGTCCGTGGTATTGGCTTTATGCAGGGGATCGAGTTAAATATAGCAGCCGGAACAGTAGTAAATGCCGCCTTAGAAAAAGGACTGGTGCTTATCAGTGCCGGAACAAATATTATTCGTATCGTTCCTCCATTGATCGCTGAAAAAGAACATATTGATTCTATGTGCAGTATTTTAGATGAAATTTTAACAGAATTATAAATTCCTTATCGCATAAAATTCTGAAAATATACTTTTTTATCATGATCCCCGCATAAATCACATATATTTTGGCTATACTTACCCAAAATAACATGGAGGAAGATTTATGTGGGGATTTATTATTTCTTTGGTATCGGGCATTTTGATGAGTGTACAGGGCGTTTTTAATACAGAAGTCACAAAACAGACAAGCGTCTGGATATCTGCGGCATTTGTACAGCTGACTGCCCTTCTGGTATGCATTGCCGCCTGGTTTTTTACCGGCAGGGAAGGGGAGATAGCAGGACTTCTGAAAGTACAGCCGCGTTATATGCTTTTGGGCGGAGTGATCGGGGCATTTATCACATATACAGTCATTGTCGGAATGGACCAGCTTGGTCCCGCCAAAGCAGTCATGCTGATCGTGGCCGCTCAGCTGATCGCAGCCTATCTGATAGAATTATTTGGTCTGTTTGGTGTAGAAAAAACAGGCTTTGACTGGTTAAAGCTTTTAGGAGTCGGCCTGTTTCTTGCCGGAATCATAGTTTTTAAAAAAAATTAATAATTTTTTTTAAAAGTGCTATTGTTTTTTTTACAGGATTCGTTAGAATATAAATAGATTCGCATAATATGATATATCTGCTATGATTTTCATTCATAGGAGGTATTTTTATGAAAAGACAAACATTGATCGCAATCGTAGTATGTATATTCTTTCTCGGATCATCAGCGGTATTGTATCTTCGTACATCTGAGAGTAATTCTGCATCTACACAGCAGTGGGACAGCAGCCCGTATACAGAGTCTCCCATAGTATCTGATGGAACCGGCACTGCAAAGGGGAATGCAGCTGCAGAAACGGAATGTGCTGTCTATATCTGTGGTGCTGTTAAAAACCCGGGAGTCTATCGTTTTTCAGGGAATTCCAGAGTTTGTGATGCCTTAGAATCTGCAGGCGGTTTTACCAAAAAGGCAGATAAAAGTGCAGTCAATCAGGCCCGGCCTCTGGTAGATGGGGAACAGATCATCATTCCACGAAAAAGAAAGAAAAAACAATACACGGGCAGTGATACCAAAAACACCGATGACTCTTCAACAGATTCAGGGCTAGTCAATATAAATCAGGCGGATCAGACACAATTAATGACGCTGGCCGGCATTGGTGCTGCAAAAGCCCGGCTCATTATTGATTACCGCACCGAAAACGGAAGCTTTGCTTCTATTGAAGATATCATGAAAATTTCCGGGATTAAAGAGGGAATCTATAACCGGATCAAAGATCAGATCACAGTATAAATAGAATCAAAAATATTTAGGGGGAGCATTATGGCAAGAAAGGTTCTGGTTGTTGACGATGAAAAACTTATCGTAAAGGGGATCCGTTTCAGTCTGGAACAGGATGGAATGGATGTAGATTGTGCATACGACGGGCAGGAGGCATTGGATTTGATCCACAAAAATTCTTATGATGTCGTACTATTAGATGTCATGCTTCCGGTTCTTACAGGATTTGAGGTTTGTCAACAGGTCCGGGAGTTTTCTGATGTACCGGTCATTATGTTGACCGCCAAGGGGGATGACATGGATAAGATCCTTGGTCTCGAATATGGTGCAGATGATTATATTACGAAGCCTTTTAACATTCTCGAAGTGAAGGCACGTATCAAAGCAATTATACGACGCAGCAATGCCGGACATTCCCGTGAAGAAGATTCCAAGCTCCTTACCTACGATGTCTTAAAGGTTGACTGTGACAGCCGCAGAGCATATATAGAAGATAGCGAAGTGAACCTTACCGCAAAAGAATTTGATCTGTTAGAGCTGTTAATGGTTCATCCCAATAAAGTATACAGCCGTGAGGACCTCTTGAATACAGTCTGGGGATATGATTATCCCGGAGATGTCCGGACAGTTGATGTACATATCCGGCGTCTTCGTGAAAAAATCGAGAAAAAACCCAGCGATCCAAAGTATATACATACAAAATGGGGTGTTGGATATTATTTTCAGAAATAAACCGCGAAATGGGCGAAAAATAACTTGTGCTGTAAATTAGCAGGGAAGGATACGTTTTGAAACAATTTCTGGGCAGGGTTCTGTATTTTCTGCGCAGTATGCGGGTACAGGTACTGAGTGTTTTTTTAATAATGGGATTGGTTCCTCTATATATTTTTTCTTTTGTAATAACAAATGCATATGAATCAAAACTTGTATCACAGCGTGTCGATGACCTGCAGTCTTATGGTACAATGATTTCCAATCTTGTAACTTCTTCCGGCTATCTGGTAGATCATGACAGTGAGGAAGTAGATGAGGAAACTGCACAGATTGCAGAAATATATCAGGGCAGGATCATTCTTGTCGATCAGAATTTACGCATCATTCTTGATACCTATGGCTTAGAAAACGGGAAAACAGTTATCTCTACAGAAGTCGTTAAATGTTTTGAGGGAGCTGACGGAAAATACATAAATGAATTAGGAGAGTATGTACAGCTCACAATGCCGATCGTGGATTCCTCAAAACAGAGTACAGATGGTGTTATCATCATGAGCTTTTCTACAAAAAGCCTGCATCTGATGGCAAACGCAGTCAAACGACAGGTATATATCCTTCTGTTGATACTTACGATCCTTATCATTCTTGGTGCGATCATGTATTCCACACTGCTTGCCAGACCATTAAAACAGATCACATCATCTATCAATGAGATATCTCAGGGTGATATGAATGTAAAATTAAACATGCATGGATTTTCTGAGGTCAGCAGTATTTCTGACTCATTTAATCAAATGATCGACGTTATCCAAAATCAGGATGCAGACCGTCAGGAATTTGTTTCCAATGTGTCGCATGAATTAAAAACACCGATTGCGTCTATGAAAGTATTAGCCGATTCCCTTCTTTCACAACAGGGAATGCCGGAGGAAATCTATCGGGAATTTCTCGGAGATATCACCAATGAAATCGAGCGAATGACAAAGATCATCAATGATCTGCTCTCCATGGTCAAAATGGACAAAAACACTTCCCAGATGGAAGTAACAAATATGAGTATCAATGACCTGCTGGAGCAGCTCTTAAAACGATTGAGGCCAATCGCTGCAGAACGTAATATTGAGCTTATCTATGAAAGCTACCGACCGGTAATGGCTGATATTGATGAGACAAAAATGTCCATCGCTCTAAACAATCTTATCGAAAATGCAATCAAATACAATTATGATGACGGATGGGTCCGCGTCACGTTAAATGCCGACCATAAATTTTTCTATGTCACTGTTCAGGATTCAGGTGTAGGTATCCCTGAGGATGTTCAGGACAATGTATTTGAACGTTTCTACAGAGTGGATAAAGCAAGATCCCGTGATACCGGCGGTACCGGACTCGGACTTTCCCTTACCCGAAGCTCTGTGTTATTACATCGTGGTTCTATAAAGCTTTACAGCAAAGAAAAAGAAGGAACAACATTTACAGTAAGAGTTCCTCTTACCTATGTTCCATAACTTTTTCTACCAACAGCAATCAATGAAAAGAGGAGCAGCTATGCAGTTACAGATAACAGATTTTTCCCATAAAAACTGTCTGATACGACTAAGTATTTTTACCGCAGTCCTGTTTATGGTTTTGCTTGTTTGTAATGGATGTTCCTTTCACAAAAAAGCAAAATATACCGGATATTATATATTCTGTCCTGATGCTAATGAAACAAAAGTTGGCTATGAGAAATATACTCCCCATGCAAAAAGCGGCGATGCACTGATCAAAGAGTTTTTAAAAAAACTGAAAGAGGAGCCTGACGATATAGGACTTCGTAAAGCTCTTCCTGATGATGTTACGATTGATGAATATATGTTTGAGACCCAGGGACAGTTAACTCTCTATCTAAGCTCAGGCTACAGCAAACTAAAGGGTGTATCTGAAATATTACGACGTGCCGCTATCGTAAAAACATTATGTCAGATCAAAGATGTGGATACAGTACAATTCTACGTTGCCGGTCAACCATTGACTGATTCAAATCTGGATGCCGTAGGATATATGACAGCAGATTCATTTATTGATAACACCGGTGGCGAAACAACTTACAAACAAAAAGCAACCTTAAATATGTATTTTAGTGATAAAACCGGAACAAATCTCATGAAGGTTCCGGTGGATATTACTTACGATGCAACAATTCCTTTGGAACAGCTGGCAGTAGAACAGCTTATCCGCGGACCATATTCCATTGATGGTGTTGATCCCGATGAAATAAAAGCAACCATTCCCGAAAAAACAGAATTAAATAAAATATCTGTAAAGGAGAATACCTGCTATGTTGATTTCTCAGAGGATTTCTTAAAGAAACGTACCAATATTTCTGCGGAAGCGACCATTTATTCCGTTGTAAATACACTGGTTGAATTAAATAATATCAATAAAGTACAATTTAGTATCAACGGAGAACAGGTCTTGCTCTATAATGATACCATTGATTTTGGTTCAGCCTTTGAGCGTAATCTGGACATCGTTGTACAAGAGTAGGGGGAGAGTTTATCAAAAGACCATTTATTTGGATATTAGCTGGATTATTATCATTATTTCTTTTATACCGGGCCATTTATTCTGAAAAGGATGATGCCCGGTATTATTGTTTGGAGGATATATTTGATACCAAGATACCTGCTGTCGCACAAGGGACCGTAGAGCAGATATGCCTTCGAAAAGGACGATCAGACTGCACCTTGATCTATTTAAAGAATTGTACCCTTCGTTTTCAAAATGATCCGGCAAAATATCATCAAAACCGACTTTATGTAACACTGACAGATTCCTGTGAACTGCATCCAGGTGACAGACTGGGCATGCACGGCATACTGCAAAAATTTCAAACAGCCCGCAATCCCGGCATGTTTGACAGACGGAAATATTATAAAGAAAAAGGAATCTATTATGAGTATAAAGTAGCATCTCTGGATTCTTTATCTACAGGTCCCTATGGCATTGATTCTAAGCTTCAGCAGCTCCTATACCATATCCGCGGCCAAATGGCACAAACATATGCAAACTGCCTGCCCGAAAAAGAAAATGGTATTATAACCGCCATGATACTCGGCGATAAATCATTACTTGATCTTAACATACAAAATCTTTATCAGGAAAGCGGGATCGGTCATTTACTGGCTATCAGCGGGCTGCATGTTACAATGATCGGAATGGCCTTTCTTAAACTCCTTAGAAAACTATCCGTCCCCGAAAAATTTTCCATATTTCTCAGCATCTTTGTAATAGTATGCTATGGAAGGATGACCGACTTTAGTATTTCCACCAGCAGAGCCATTATAATGATGATCCTGCTGCTTGGCTCCTGCCTGTTTGAACGGACATATGATGGCAAAAACGCTCTGGCATTGGCCGCCGTCATAATCCTTTTGCAAAAACCTTTTGCCCTGTTTTCCTGCAGTTTTCTTCTTTCATTTGGAGCAATGACCGGGATATATGTCATAATGCCTGTTTTAGAGGATATCTGGTATGGTGATCACTGGGAATGTAAACGCAGACGACGACTTTTCCATCAGCAGGAAAGAGAGCTTAAAGCAAATTATAAATCCGGTGTATTTTTAATATTTCTGCATAATCTTCTTATAAACGCAGGAAAAATGCTGCTTTTAAGTGCATCCATACAATTATCTTCCTTACCGGTCGTTTTATATTTCTTTTCCGAGGTTCCTTTATACGGCATATTGATCAATCTACTGATCATTCCTCTTGCCTCTTTTTTAGTTATTTTTTCTTTCTTGGGAGGTATTGCCGGCAGTCTATATCTTCCCCTTGGAAAAGGGATACTTGCCAACTCGTATTGGCTGCTTAAACTTTACGAAAAAATATGTCTGTTCTTCCAAAAGCTGCCGGGGCATATGCAGATTATTGGAAAACCCGAATGGTGGCAGCTTCTTTTATATTATCTGATACTGACCGGATTTCTGGTATGGCAATGGTATTGCTCAAACGCGATCGATCAGCTGGAATATGCAGGAATGACGGGTCAGCTTAAAACAATGCGGCAGCATCGAAAATTTATCGGAAAACTTGTTCCTATCCTCTGTATTCCTGTTTTATTGCATTTTCCATCCTCTGCATTACAATTGACTCTCCTGGATGTCGGGCAGGGTGATGGCATCTATATCCATACTACCGATCATAAAAACATCCTTCTTGATGGAGGAAGTACGAGCGAAAAACAGGTTGGAAAATACCGTCTGCTTCCATTTCTCAAGTCAAAGGGGATCCGCAGGCTTGATTATATGATCGCCACTCACGCAGATGAAGATCACGTCAATGGTCTTATTGAACTTTTGCAAATGAGCGGTGACAGCTATACCATAGGTATGCTGCTGCTTCCTGACGTTTCAGATACAAATAAGGATAGATACCGCCTCCTCCGTCAGGAAGCTTATAAAAAAAATATACCTGTAAGTAATTTGTCAGCCGGAATGCACCTGCAGGAAGGTTCTGTTTCTTTTATCTGCTTAAATCCGCCTTCCGGAACAGATTACGGATCGCCAAATGAGGAATCCGTTGTTTTAAGCCTGCAATGCCAAAATTTTAGCTGTCTTTTGACCGGAGATCTGGCCGGAGAAGGAGAGGAGTATGTGCAAAACATATTAAAATCCCCTAAACTGCGTCGTCAATACGGACTGCCTGATCACTATACTGTATTAAAGGCAGCACATCATGGCTCCAAAAATTCTACCGGTGACGAATTTCTTTCTTATGTCAGACCTGAGTATGCCCTGATCTCCTGTGGACAAAAAAATTCTTACGGACACCCCCATCGTGAATTACTGGATCGTCTGCAGCAATGCGGCAGTAAGATTTTTCGTACTGATCAACAGGGAGCAGTAATGCTGGAATTAAAAAACAGAAAACTTACATTAACAAGCTATTTGTAAGCCGGCTTGCATAAATCTTATTTCCCTCATTCATATTCCTCTGCGAAAAAACAAATGACAAACATCCTCCTTTGTGCTACAATAAGGATATCTTTGATTATATGAAGATATAAATACAAATAGAGGAGGCTTATCATGGACTACAAAAATGCAGGCGTTGACATTGAGGCGGGCTATAAGGCAGTAGAGCTTATGAAAAAGCATGTTGCCAGCACTATGAGAAACGAGGTGCTGACAGATATTGGTGGATTTTCAGGGGCATTTTCCCTGGATAGTTTTAAGGGAATGGAACACCCAACCCTGGTTTCCGGTACAGACGGAGTAGGAACCAAGTTAAAAATTGCCTTTGAGTTGGACAAGCACGACACGATTGGCATCGACTGCGTGGCAATGTGTGTAAATGACATTGCCTGTGCCGGTGGAGAGCCATTATTTTTCTTAGATTATATTGCCTGTGGCAAGAATGAACCGGAAAAGATTGCACAGATCGTCAGTGGTGTTGCTGAGGGATGCCGTCAGTCAAATGCTGCCCTGATCGGTGGTGAGACAGCAGAGATGCCCGGATTTTACCCTATAGATGAGTATGATCTCGCAGGTTTCGCGGTAGGTATCGTTGACAGAGACAAAATGATCACCGGAAAGAGCATTGCAAAAGGAGATGTACTGGTAGGAATCGCATCCTCCGGTATTCACAGCAATGGTTATTCTCTGGTTCGCAAAGTATTTGATATTAATAAAGCTAACCTGAACCGTTCCTTTGAATGTCTCGGAGGCATGACACTCGGTGAGACGATCCTCACACCAACCATCATCTATGTAAATGCCTTAAAGAGCGTAAAAAACGGTGGTGTAACGATTAAGGGCTGTAGCCATATTACTGGCGGTGGTTTCTATGAAAATATTCCACGAATGCTCCACGAAGGTGTACGAGCTCAGGTAAAGACTGACAGTTATCCGATTCCTCCGATCTTCTCTATGCTTGCAAAGGATGGCGATATTGCCAAAGAAATGATGTATAATACATATAATATGGGAATCGGAATGCTCCTTGCCGTAGATCCTGCAGATGCAGACAAGACAGTGGAACTGGTGAAAAAATCCGGTCAGAGTGCATATATCATCGGTGAGATCACAGAAGGTGATAAAGGGGTTGACTTGATCTAAACCGTCTCTGTCACCATACATTTTATAGAACGACTACATATTATGGAGGAAACCAATGCAAAAAATTGCAGTATGCGTATCAGGGGGAGGAACGAATCTTCAGGCGATCATTGATGCAGTATCCGCCGGAACGATCCGTGACACAGAGATTGCTCTTGTTATCAGTAATAAAGAAAATGCCTATGCACTGGAACGGGCCACTAATGCCGGTATCCCGGCGAAATGTATCTGTCCCGGCTCCTATGAGAATAAGGAAGCATTTGCAGATGCAATGTTAGAATCTTTAGACGAATATAAGATCGATCTGGTTGTTTTAGCCGGTTATCTTGTGATCGTACCGGCCAGAATGATCGAGAAATATCATAATCGTATCATTAATATACATCCTTCCCTGATCCCGGCACACTGTGGAATGGGATATTACGGACTAAAAGTACATGAAAGTGTTCTTTCCACAGGCAACAAAGTCACCGGAGCAACGGTTCACTTTGTTGATGAAAAAGCGGATCATGGGCCGATCCTGTTACAAAAAGCAGTAGAAGTAAAAGAGGGTGATACACCTGAGATCCTGCAACGCAGAGTCATGGAAGAAGCGGAATGGAAGATACTTCCAAAAGCTATTGATCTGATCGGTGCCGGAAAAGTAACAGTAAAAGACGGAATCACACATATCAGCGAATAGTATAAAATACTAATTTATTCATAGCAGCCATGATATGATGGCATATATTTGTACTGCCGTATAATACGGCGGAATGGAGGAATAATCGTATGAAAGTATTAATCGTAGGAAGCGGTGGTCGTGAGCATGCGATCGCATGGAGCGTATCCCAGAGCAAACGTGTTGATAAGATTTATTGTGCTCCGGGGAATGGCGGGATCGCTCAGATTGCAGAATGTGTTGACATTACAGCCATGGAATTTGACAAACTTGCCGATTTTGCAGAGGAACAGCAGATTGATCTGACGATTATCGGCATGGATGATCCATTGGTAGGCGGCATTGTTGATGTATTCGAAAAAAGAGGGCTCCGGGTTTTTGGACCTCGCAAGAATGCTGCAATTATCGAGGGGTCAAAAAGCTTTTCAAAAGATCTCATGAAAAAGTATAATATTCCGACCTGCCACTATGAAACTTTTCATTCACCGGAAGAGGCACTCTTGTATTTAGGCGGATGCAATTTCCCAATTGTATTAAAAGCCGATGGTCTTGCTCTTGGAAAAGGTGTCCTGATCTGCCAGAATCTTGAAGAGGCAGAAGCCGGAATTGCGACATTAATGCTTGACAAGCAGTTTGGTGATGCCGGTGATACCGTCGTTATCGAGGACTTTATGGTAGGTCGTGAAGCTTCTGTTCTCTGTTTCTGCGATGGCACCCATATCAAACCAATGACAAGTGCACAGGATCACAAAAGAGCAAAGGATGGCGATCAGGGATTAAATACCGGTGGAATGGGTACGTTCTCGCCAAGTCCTTTTTATACCGAAGAGATCCGGCAATTCTGTGAAGAAAAGATCTATCAGCCGACCATGGATGCTATGAAAGCAGAGGGACGGGATTTCGTCGGGATTCTTTTTGTAGGTCTTATGATGACAGAAGATGGTCCGAAAGTCTTGGAATATAATGCACGTTTCGGTGATCCTGAGGCACAGGTGGTCCTTCCACGAATGAAAAATGATATCATTGATGTAATTGACGCATGTATCGATGGCAAACTGGATGAGATAGACCTTCAATTTGAAGATAATGCTGCGGTCTGTGTTGTTCTTGCTTCGGATGGATATCCTGAACATTATGAAAAGGGAAAATTAATTTCCGGACTGGAAAATTTCGATGGCAAAGACGGTTATTATGTATTCCATGCCGGCACGAAAAAGACAGAGGAAGGCATTGTCACAAACGGAGGACGTGTCCTCGGAGTCACAGCCAAGGGAAAAGATCTCAAAGAAGCCAGAAAAAATGCCTATGAAGCTACAGAGTGGATTTCCTTTGACAACAAATATATGCGTCACGATATAGGAAAAGCCATTGATGACGCAGAATAAACCCTCATTATTTTATTAAACCCGAACTGTAAATATTGACATAAACAAGGAGGAGAAACTATGTATCCGTTTTCAGACGTTGAAAATTTTGATCCTGAAATTGCAGCAGCTATCACAGCAGAAACTAACAGACAGAGAGAAAATATCGAGCTGATCGCATCTGAAAATCTCGTAAGCAAGGCTGTTATGTCTGCAATGGGAAGTACACTGACCAACAAATATGCGGAAGGGTATCCCGGAAAACGCTATTATGGCGGCTGCCAGCATGTTGATGTAGTAGAAGATCTTGCCAGGGACAGAGCAATGGAATTATTTGGCTGTACTTATGCCAATGTCCAGCCTCACTCCGGTGCCCAGGCAAATATGACTGTATTTTTTGCTTTGATGAACCCGGGCGATACTTTTATGGGAATGAATTTGGATCACGGCGGTCATTTAACCCATGGAAGCCCTGTAAATCTTTCCGGTAAATATTTCCATTGCGTTCCTTATGGCGTGAATGACGATGGATTCATTGATTATGATGAAGTAGAAAAAATCGCAAAGGAATGTCAGCCTAAGCTCATTGTAGCCGGTGCAAGTGCCTATGCACGAAAAATTGATTTTAAACGTTTCCGTGAGATTGCAGATGCTGTTGGTGCATATCTGATGGTAGATATGGCGCATATCGCTGGACTTGTTGCTGCCGGTTATCATGAGAGTCCGATCCCATATGCTCATGTTACTACAACAACCACCCACAAAACACTTCGTGGTCCTCGTGGAGGCATGATCCTTTCCAGCAAAGAATTTGCTGAGGAACATAAGCTCAACAAGGCTCTTTTCCCTGGTATTCAGGGTGGCCCTCTGATGCATGTTATTGCCGCAAAAGCTGTCTGCTTCAAAGAAGCCCTTGACCCAAGCTTTAAAGAATATGGAAAAAATATCATTGATAATGCCCAGGCTTTAGCGAAGGGACTGCAGAACCGCGGACTCAAGATCGTGTCCGGTGGTACTGATAATCACCTGATGCTTGTAGATCTTGCAGATAAAGGATTAACCGGCAAAGAAGTAGAAAAATGGCTTGACGAAGCACATATTACCTGTAACAAAAATACTATTCCAAATGATCCGCAGTCTCCTTTTGTTACAAGCGGTATCCGCCTTGGTACTGCAGCTGTCACCAGCAGAGGTTTCAATACAGACGATATGGATCAGGTTGCAGAAGCGATCGCATTAATGGTAAATGATCCGGAAGGCAGCAAAGAGAAAGCAACAGCTATCGTAAAGGGCCTGACAGACAAATATCCATTATATGAATAATCATCACATTCTGTAAGAATCTATACAAATTTAATGACGGGGCACCTTTTCGTACAAAGGTGCCTGCGTTTTTATCTTTTATTTTATCAGGTCGAAGGGAGATGTTATAATGTCCTATAAACAAGAGTACTATGAAAATATCGCAGAAAATATCATAGGAAAGTTTAATACAAGAGGAATTGAGGGATACTATTGTTCAGACCGCGAAGAAGCAAATGCAAAAGCCAAACGCTTCCTGACTCCCGGCTGTACTATTTCCTGGGGCGGTTCTGAAACATTACAGGAGATTGGTCTGTTAGATGACCTCAAAGAATCGGATTACACACTTTTTGATCGTTCTGAAGCTGTTACCCCTGATGAAAAACGGGAATTATATGGTAAGATCGTCACATCCGATATCTATTTCATGAGTTCCAATGCTATTACGATTGACGGAGAGCTGATCAACATTGATGGAGCCGGAAACAGGGTTGCCTGTCTCTGTCACGGGCCTCAACAAGTTATCATCATTGCCGGTATGAACAAGATCGTCCCTGATGTGCGGAGCGGCATTGCCAGAGTTCACAATATGGCATCACCACCAAATGCACTCCGCCTCGGTCTTAAAACACCTTGTGCTGAATTTGGCCGTTGTGCAGACTGTCTCTCCAGCGACTGCATCTGTGCTCATACCGTAGTCACCAGATTCTCGCGTATTCCGGGCCGGATCAAAGTGATCCTGGTAGGAGAGGAGCTTGGATACTAAACCTCCTGACACATAGATTACATACAGATTACCGGTCCCAAGACCTCGAAAACGGAGATTTATATAATAAAGAAAGGAATGGGTGATTAAAATGAGAAATCAATCAGAAAAAACAAATGGATCGTGTGTCCATGTAGAAGTAAATGTAACAAAAATCGTAAAATATGTATGCCTGACAGGTATTTTCATTGTAGGAATCATCTTCGGCTGCAATGCATGGTCAGAGATACAGAAGGGAAATATCAGCCGGTCAGCTGAATGATCATTTATGGGAAAAGAGTTATTTATTGCTGAGAAACCAAGCGTAGCAAAAGAATTTGCCAAAACATTAGGAGTCAATGGAAACGCTGGAAACGGGTATCTGGAATCCCAGGATTACGTGGTAACCTGGTGTGTCGGTCATCTTGTTACCATGAGCTATCCTGAAACTTATGACCCGGCATTAAAAAAATGGTCTTTAAATACCATTCCTTTTATGCCCGATAAATTTCTTTATGAATTGATACCTGATGTAAAAAAACAATTTAATATCGTAAAAGGCTTACTAAATCGGGCAGATATAGAAAGAATCTATGTCTGTACCGATTCAGGACGCGAGGGAGAGTATATTTACCGTTTAGTTGATCAAATGGCACAGGTTCCCGATACAAAAGATAAACGGCGGGTCTGGATCGATTCCCAGACAGAAGAGGAAATACGTCGTGGAATCAAAGAAGCAAAACCTTTATCTGAATATGATAACCTGGCAGCCTCTGCCTACCTGCGTGCAAAAGAGGATTACCTTATGGGCATCAACTTTTCCCGGGTTCTTTCGCTGAAATACAGTCAGACAATTATGAATTATCGTAAAGGTGAAAAATATGCTGCTATTGCTGTCGGGCGTGTTATGACTTGTGTTCTTGGCATGGTTGTCCGCCGGGAACGAGAAATACGCAGCTTCGTAAAAACACCGTTTTACCGGATTCTGGGACATTTTTCCTATGAGGGAAAAACCTTTGACGGTGAATGGCGGAGTGTAGAAAGTTCCGAGTATTTCCAATCTCCAAAACTCTATAAAGAAAACGGATTCAAAGAAATCGAGGATGCCTGTACCCTCTGTCAGTCTCTTGGCTTTCCTGTCGAACAACCGGAAAACTGTTTTATACCGGATTCGTCTGACGAGAAAAGAACGGCCATTGTTGAAAAAGTAGAACGGAAAAAGGAAAAGAAGAATCCGCCTTTATTATTTAATCTGGCTGAGCTTCAGAATGTATGCTCCAAACTATTTAAGATCAGTCCGGATGAAACCTTAAAGATTGTTCAGGAGCTTTATGAAAAAAAGCTGGTTACATATCCAAGAACAGATGCAAGAGTACTTTCTACCGCCGTATCAAAAGAAATCCATAAAAATATCGGGGGACTTCGAAATTATCCTATTGTACGGGATATTGCCGAAAAAATCTTATCCGGCACAAGCTATCAAAAAATTGCTTCTACCAGATATTGTGATGATAAAAAGATCACAGACCATTACGCAATCATTCCCACCGGTCAGGGATTTAGTTCCTTAAAAAGTACAAGTCTGACGGCCCAGAGAGTTTACGAAGTAATTGTACGGCGTTTTCTGTGCATCTTTTATCCTCCGGCAGAATTTCAAAGGATCAGCCTGACGGCCGTCCGCAATAACGAACAATTTTTTTCCGGTATTCGTGTTATGCTCCATCAGGGATATTTAGAGATTGCAGATGCTTCTTTTGCAGCCAAAAAGAAAAATCCTTTCCAAAACACGGCTTCTGAAGATACCGCTGCAGCATCTTCCCCGGAAGATGCCAGGGACACTTTCGACGAAGAATTGATCAGTCTGATGAAACAGATCAAAAAGGGAACGGAAATTAATCTTGACCGGCTGGAGATTAAAGAAGGGGAAACATCTCCTCCAAAGCGGTATAATTCCGGCTCACTGATCCTGGCCATGGAAAATGCAGGACAGCTCATCGAAGACGAGGAGCTGCGTTCCCAGATCAAGGGAAGCGGTATCGGAACAAGTGCTACCAGAGCTGAAATATTAAGCAAACTGGTAACAAAAAAATATTTAAAGCTCAATAAAAAAACACAGATCATCACCCCTGAATTTCTCGGTGAGATGGTTTATGATGTGGTAGATTCCTCCATACGTTCCCTGTTAAACCCGGAATTGACAGCCAGCTGGGAAAAAGGGCTGACTTATATGGCCGAAGGAACCATTACCGAAGAAGAATATATGGCAAAGCTTGAAAATTACATTACAAAATGGGTGAATGGAGTGAAGGGTCTGAATAATCAGCTCTATCTCCGAAAAAAATTTGATGAAGCTGCTATTTATTATAAAAAATAAACAACCAATAATTGCTCAAAAATAGGAGGGTTATCATGTATGATGCATTAAAAAACAAAAATCTGTTTAACTTTGATGAAACCATCGCGGCTGATATTTTTACGGATCGTGAGTTTCCATGGGATGTACTGCCATATATCGGTGATTTCATTTTGAAGCTTGGTGCTTCCCTTTCAGAAGAAGAATATGACAAAAAGGCAGAAAATATCTGGATCTCCAAATCCGCTGTTATTGCTCCTACTGCATCCATCAACGGTCCCTGCATCATTGGCAAAAACACGGAGATCCGTCAATGTGCATTTATCCGTGGCAATGCCATAGTAGGAGAGAACTGTGTCGTCGGAAACTCTACAGAATTAAAAAATGTTATTTTATTCAATAATGTACAGGTACCACATTATAATTATGTCGGTGATTCCATTCTTGGATATAAATCCCATATGGGGGCCGGATCTATCACCTCCAATGTAAAATCAGACAAAACAAAAGTAACGATCCGCTATAACGGGGATGTGATCGCTACCGGTCTGAAAAAAATGGGAGCAGTCCTTGGTAATTATGTCGAAGTCGGATGCAACAGTGTATTAAATCCCGGAACCATCATTGGAAGCAATACAAATGTCTATCCATTATCCATGGTACGAGGATATATTCCAAAGGGAAGTATTTATAAGCATCAGGGCGAAATTGTTCAAAAGAATATTTAAACAAAAAACTCATCAAAAAATTTTGATGAGTTTTTTTGTCAAAAAGTGTAGACTAAATAAGAATTTTGTGCGAGAATATATGTAGGACTGCGGTAATACCGCAGAGAAAAAGCATATTGAAAGGAGCAAAATCATGGTTTATTCACAGGAAGTAGAAAACATGTGCCCTGTTGCCCAGGGTGTGCATCATGGAGCTGCACCAATCCCTGAGGAAGCAAAATGGGTTCAGGCAAAGGAAGTTAAGGATATTTCCGGTTTTACACATGGTATTGGCTGGTGTGCACCTCAGCAGGGTTGCTGCAAGCTGAGCCTTAATGTAAAGGATGGTATCATTCAGGAGGCTCTCGTTGAGACTGTTGGATGTTCAGGTATGACACATTCTGCAGCTATGGCTGCTGAGATTCTCCCTGGTCTGACTGTTATGGAGGCACTCAATACTGACTTGGTTTGTGATGCGATCAATACAGCAATGAGAGAGTTATTTCTTCAGATCGTCTATGGTCGTTCACAGAGTGCATTCTCTGAGGATGGACTTGCTATCGGTGCCGGTCTTGAGGATCTTGGAAAGGGTCTTCGTTCTCAGGTTGGTACAATGTATGGTACTCTGAAGAAGGGACCTCGTTACTTAGAGATGGCAGAGGGCTATGTTACTGCAATCGCATTGGATGATGAGGATATGATCATTGGTTATAAGTTTGTAAACCTTGGTAAGATGACAGATTTCATCAAGAAGGGTGATGATCCTAACACAGCATGGGACAAAGCATCCGGACAGTACGGACGTGTTGCTGACGCAGTGAAGCTCATTGATCCGAGAACTGATGAAGAGGTCGCAAAATAAAGAAAAGGAGGCAAACGAATCATGGCATTATTTGAATCATATGAGAGAAGAATTGACCAGATCAATAAAGTATTAAACAGCTATGGCATTTCTTCTATTGAAGAAGCAGAAAAAATCACAAAAGATGCTGGACTTGACGTATACAATCAGGTAAAAGGAATCCAGCCGATTTGTTTTGAAAACGCATGCTGGGCATACATCGTAGGTGCAGCGATCGCGATCAAGAAAAACTGCCGTAAGGCATCAGAAGCAGCAGCAGCTATCGGAGAGGGACTTCAGTCTTTCTGTATCCCGGGTTCTGTTGCAGATACACGTAAGGTAGGTTTAGGACATGGTAACCTTGGTAAGATGCTCCTTGAGGAGGATACCAAGTGCTTCGCATTCCTGGCTGGTCACGAGTCATTCGCAGCAGCAGAGGGTGCGATCGGTATTGCTGAGAAGGCAAACAAGGTTCGTAAAGAGCCGATTCGTGTCATCCTGAACGGTCTTGGTAAAGATGCTGCCCAGATCATTTCCCGTATCAATGGATTCACATTCGTTGAGACAGAGTATGATCCGTATACAAATGAAGTAAAGGAAGTATTCCGTAAGTCTTATTCTGAGGGACTTCGTGCAAAAGTAAACTGCTATGGTGCAAACTCTGTACCAGAGGGTGTTGCTATCATGCACAAAGAGGGCGTAGACGTATCTATCACCGGTAACTCTACAAACCCTACCCGTTTCCAGCATCCGGTTGCAGGTACTTACAAGAAAGAGTGCCTTGAGCAGGGTAAGAAGTACTTCTCTGTAGCTTCCGGTGGTGGTACAGGACGTACTCTTCATCCGGATAACATGGCTGCAGGTCCTGCTTCCTATGGTATGACAGATACTTTAGGACGTATGCACAGCGATGCACAGTTTGCAGGTTCTTCTTCTGTACCGGCTCACGTTGAGATGATGGGTCTGATCGGTGCAGGTAACAACCCAATGGTTGGTATGACAGTTGCCGTAGCAGTAGCTGTTCAGGAAGCCGCTGATGCAGGCAAGTTCTAAAAAGCCGCATAAACAAAGCGTTTTAAATTATTTTTATACAAAAGGAAGTACATTTCCAATGAGGTGTACTTCCTTTGTTTATTGATTGAGCTTTTAAAAATTGTACTGAAAAAGGAAATATTGTTCATGAAATCTCTTTCTGTTTTAAAAAAATATTATCCTGATTTTTTTAAAACAGAATTTGCCAATCCGTCTAAAGAAGTGAAACATTATGTAACTCGTGATGTTTAAGTGCAAACTTCCGTTTTGATGCTCTGATTATCAATTTCTTCAACACAGCTTTTCGGTCGACAATAACAGGGTGCTGCAATTGCAAGAGTGCCGGTGAACGATCCGACGGTCATTCTGTGTGTGATGAGCCTGCGGGAAAGCCAGATCAGATAGCTCAATCGGAATTTGAATTATCTATTAAAAACCATTTACATCTAGCAATTACAATTATATAATATAAAAAGAAATATACAAAAAGAGAAACGGATAAGGAGGAAAGAACAATTAAGAAACTGATCAAAGGAACATTGTTACTTATTATATTGAGTATGATGATATGCGTTTTGCCGGTACAGGCAGCCGGAAAGAATACGATTAGCAAAAAGGAACGAAATGCCTATTTTTCAAGGTCGGCATTTATTGGTAACTCGATTGGATTGGGCTTGAAATATTATGCACAATCACAGAAAAAAGGATATTTAGGAGGACCGAAGTGGTTCGTTCAAGGATGCTATTCCTTTGCAAACGATAGTAATGGTCCTGCACAATATCGAATACATTATAAAGGAAAAGTATGTAAAGCAAAGGATGCTATCGCAGCATCAAAGGTAAAACGTGTCTTTATCTGCATGGGTACAAATGATATGTGGAAAGATGTAAATAGCGTTTACAAGAATTATGCTTCTTATGTAAATGGAATTCGCAAACGAAATCCCGAAATTGTGATATACATAGAAAGCACACCACCGATGTGCTCTGCCAAAAATCGCAAATATTTGAACAACAAAACAATCCGTGCATTAAACCGAAAGATGAAACAATATTGTAAGCAAAAGAAAAATGTATATTATATCAATATTGCAAAAGGAATGTATGACAAAAGTGGTGGCTTAAAGAGATCCTATTCCAGTGATGGATATGTTCATTTAAACAGTTCGGCATATAAATTATGGATGAAGAACGTAACAGCTTATGTAAATCGTCAGCTATATCAAGAGAAGCTGGCAGAGTAGCAGCCTCACCGCAATATCAAAATGTAAAGGTGATCTCAAGCAGTCCCGGTAAATGATACCATATGACACAGCACAGTTACAATTCGGAGGTGTATCATGGAACGCAGAATAATACGACTTGCCTTAGCACAGCTGACAAATGCCGGAAATAGGAAAAGCAATCTGGAAAACAGTCTCCCCATAATACCGATAAAATACTTGGTATTATGGGCGGTTTGATATAAATTAACAAAAACTTCCCACACCAATAACAGAAAGCAGCCCATAATATGTCTTATGTCCTGAAGAGTAATTGGACATAAGACATATTATGGGTATATATCGGTTTTGGGTGTGGGAAGTCTTAGAAATTAAATAATAAAAGAGACTTACCTACACATATATGATCTCTGCACCGCCAAATGCCACACTTCCCGTGATCACAAGCACCGGTGCCTCCGGCAGTGGGGTATAACTTTTCTGATTCTTAATATCTACCGCACCAAAGGAACAATCAATATTATTGATCACCTGCCATGTCTTAGGCACATAAAGCACCATGTTACCAAACGCCACATCAATCTTTGTATATACCTGCTTTTCTGTAGTAAATGCATTGTCATAATATACCTTCATTTCACCAAAACTCGTTTCCAGATGCGCATTGCGGAAATTCTGCGAATTAATATATTTAATAGAAGCTCCAAAGGAATTTTCCAGATGGATTGTTTCCTCATCAGGAATATCTACAACCTCTTCTGCATATGGAATACTATCATCCGAAGAATTGTGACGAAATACATGCCATCGATGCTTTCCCGGGAACAAAAGGCTTAATCCGATCGAACCAAGCAGTGCTGCTCCCAAGAGAGTCCATGGCGTCAAAGCTGTAATTCCGAGCACGTCATCATATATCCATGCAAGAAATGCAGCCGAAAACAAAATTTCAAAAAAATTAATGCTAAAAATTCCCTTCAAAAATGTCCATGCAAAAATGATCGTAAAAACAATACTGAGAAATGACAGATCAGGTAATGTTCCCAGCTTGCTTAAAATCAGCATCACCGCACCTGCAACAAAGAACAGCCCCCAAAACAGCTTATCAATGCCATGTGTTGAATGTTTTTTCATATTGATCACCATATCCTTTCTTCTAAATAAATAATTACTTTGCAGTATCTCAATAATTAACATGTGGTAAATCATCCATTTCCTTCACTCTGATAATGATTCATTTCAATCTGATGGATCAACGCTTTATAATAGTTTCGTGATACAAATACCTGTTTATGACTATCCAAAAATTCCACCACACTGGATGACGCAATATTCTTATGTATCGAATACACCTTATGGGTATTTAATATTGCAGACTTTGATATCCGCAGAAAATAGCGGGGCAGTAATTCTTCCAGTTCATAAAGCTTTTGTCTGGTCTGAAAGATATCCTCTGCCGTATGGACATTGATCCATTTCTCCTCTGTTTCAAAAAAAAGTATATCTTCCAGATTCAGAAAATACTGTATATCCCCTTTATAAAAGGTCATTTTCGGATGTACCGGAACGGTGTCTGATATGACCTGCTGCAGCCTTTGAATGTCCTCAGTCAGAGCCGGACAACGGATAATGATCTCATTTTCCGTCAGATCACTGTCCAGTTCAATCTTTATCTTCATATACACCGCCTCTCTTTATTTTCTCACTCAGCTAAGATATGTGCTTATTATAGATAGAAACGATTCCCTTGTAAACACAAATAGCTTAAGAGGTCAAAAATCAACGCTAACAGGTGAAAAAAAGTTGCCAAACATCCCAAAATATGATAGAATCCTTGACTGTGTTAAAAATTTGGGGATTTTTGTCCGATTTGTGGCAAAAATCAGAAACGAAAGAGGAGGATTCTGAAATGTTTCCATCAGATAAAGAGCACTGGCAGGAACTTTTCCACCAGTTTCGCTCCTATATCATTGTCGGCGGCAGTGGTGCCATTATGGAATGGTGCTGTTTTGCCGGTCTTGTCTATTTTACAAGGCTGTCATATCTTTGGAGTACCATTGCAGCCTTCATGATCGGCCTTTACTTTAACTGGATGTTAGGCCGTGCCATTACTTTTAAGGATGTGGTAACGGACCGCTCCATCTGGCGGGAGATGTGCCAGATCTTTATGACCGGTGCCATTGGACTTATCTTAAACGTGATACTCATGTATGGTCTCGTGGAGTATTATGGTATGGTTAAGATCATGGCAAAGATCACAGCAACCTTTATTGTATTTCTCTGGAACTTTGCTGTACGCAAATATTATATTTATAAGATATAATAAATCCAATATCTTTATAAAAAACAGGACAATCTTTTACAAAGATATTCCACAGGGGATGAGTAATCGTACATCCCCTGTCTTTTTTTCTTGTGATTATTTCCCTTTAATGATAAAATAATGAAGTAACCACTCACAATAACATAATTATGATTGGAGGAAAATATGAAAAAGAAATTATCCTGCTTAATGCTGGCACTTATTTTAGTGATCAGTGCACTGACCGGCTGTATGGGAATGGAAGCAGCCATGACACTCAATGCTGATGGAACCTGTTCCTATAAGGTGAAATATCTGTATGAGAAACAGACCTTCGAACAATCCTTAAACCAGTCTGCAAACACCTCACCGTTAACTTCCTCAGATTTTACAAAAGCAGAAGAGACAATTAATGGTATGACATATATCACCTTCTGCAGAGAGCTGACTTTTGCAAATACGGATGCTATGAAGACCACTTTAACCGATTTAAATGCCTATATCAACAAATTAAAAGAGGGTTCTTCCAATGCAGAATTATATACCACAAATACCATCACATCAGCACCATTTTCCCAGATGACGCTGGAGGGCAGCACTTTTATAGCCAAAGCTACCAGTACTTCTGATTCTATGACTGCATCCATGTCATCCGATATGGCAAAGCTTTCCCAAAATAATTCCTATTCAGAGATTGGTGATCTTACAAAAAAATCCTTAAATGGTTATGACAATGCATTTGCTTATCTCAAATCTGTCGGAATTATCATGAATTATTCGATCACCTTCCCGACAAATGTTACAGAAAGCAACGGAACAGTCAATGGAGCAACTGCAAGCTGGAGTACCGACACGCTGCCTGCAGACAGTAAACTGATCGCTGTGACAGCAGGAAATCCTATCACTGCAGATACCGAAGAACCGGTAATTGCCGGTATCAAAAATAATGGCCTGTACCGCAAACCGGTAAAGATTACCATCACTGATAATGTCAATGTAAAAAATGTTATCGTAAACGGCATTATCATCGGCAATACTTTCTTAAAAGCATCCAAAAGCAAAGAATACAAGATCACCGCGGCTGATGCAAACGGAAATATATCTTTCGTAACTTTCCGCGTAGATAACACCAAACCGGTTATCAGCGGCATCAAAAATGGCAAGAAAGCAAAAAAACCGGTTACCCTTCGTTTTAAGGATAATTACAAGATGAAATCTGTCACGATCAACGGCAAAAAAGTAAATCCAAAGAAAACAACCGTCAGAAAAACAGGACGCTATGTAGTAAAAGCAAAGGACGCTGCCGGTAACACAACAAAGCTCGTTTTTCGTATTGTATAAGTATAAGTTCACATAAAAAAGGGCAAAACCAGCGTTTTGCCCTCCAAGAATTGCTCCGCAATTCTCGTTGGATTCCCTCTACATTACGAGCATTTTCCTATACACTAAAAAAGGGAAAAACCAGCGTTTTGCACTTGTATTCCCTCTACGTTACGAGCATTTTCCTATACACTAAAAAATCAGTTGGGGGCAAAAGATCTTTTGCCCCCAACGTCATACTGATCACCTGACAGTAATTATTATTTCAAAATAAATTACTAAAACTTCCCACACCCAAAACCGATATATACCCATAATATGTCTTATGTCCGGTTGCATGCAATAGCATTTTGCCTTTCCAAGCACTTTTAAATCCGTGAGCTGTGACTAAAAAATTGTCTTGTCACTTACGGATTTCGAAAAGTCTAATTGCTTTGCTGCTTTGATGTTTGATGAACGCATCCTCCCGTATTTACCCCAAGGTGGGAATCAGGGGTTTCGAGAGGCACTTGCACCCGCTGGTACTTACGCCCCAAGTTTTACAGACAC
>JALFLW010000004.1 GCA_022774505.1 Lachnospiraceae bacterium | reverse complement strand
TTTGCACTGGCTCCTGGTATGGGACTAAACGCATACTTTGCATATACAGTATGCGGTAATATGGGATATTCCTGGAAGGTTGCTTTGATGGCAGTATTCCTGGAGGGTATCGTATTTATTGTTTTGTCTCTGACAAGTGTTCGTGAGGCAATCTTCAATGCGATCCCAAGTACATTGAAAAAGGGTGTAAGTGCCGGAATCGGTTTATTTATCGCATTTATCGGACTTCAGGGAGCACATATCATCGTCAATGATGATTCGACACTTTTAACATATTGTAAGTTTGCAGATAACTGGCATACACAGGGAATCTGTGCTGTTCTTGCACTGATCGGTTTGTTCATCACGGTTATCCTTTACGTCAAAGGCTTTAAGGGGTCGATCCTGATCGGTATCATTTCTACATGGGTGCTTGGTATGATCTGTCAGGCAGCCGGAATCTACCGTATTGATGCAGAGGCAGGTTTCTATTCTCTGTATCCGACCATGCATATGACAGACTTCAGCAAGATCTCTACCACATTTGGTCAGTGCTTTACTGCTGATTTCAAGGGGGTTGGTGTATTTAACTTTATCGTTGTACTCTGCTCCTTCCTGTTTGTAGATATGTTTGATACCATCGGAACTCTGGTAGGTGTATCTTCAAAGGCAGGTATGCTGGATGAAAATGAAAAACTTCCAAACATTAAGCCGGCTCTTCTGGCGGATGCTATTGCAACAAGTGCCGGTGCCATCATTGGTACAAGTACAACCACAACTTATGTAGAGAGCTCTGCAGGTGTAGGTGCAGGTGCCCGTACAGGTCTTGCTTCTGTTGTAACAGCGGTATTGTTCCTTCTGGCGATCTTCTTTGCGCCGATCTTTACAGCAATTCCGGGATTTGCAACAGCTCCGGCTCTGATCTTTGTTGGTTTCTTAATGATCTCTTCTGTTGTAGATATTGACTTTAATGATCTGACAGAGGCAGTTCCTGCATATATGACAATTCTGGCTATGCCATTTGCATATAGTATTGCAGAGGGAATTTCACTGGGTGTCATCTCTTATGTTGTGATCAATGTGATCTGCGGAAAGGCAAAGAAAGTAACACCGTTAATGTACGTACTTGCGGTATTGTTCGTATGTAAATATATTTTCCTGTAAAAAGGTCGATGAAAACGGGTGATTTATGAGACAGATCATGTATGATCTGTATTTAAAACCCGATTTCAGAACAATAAGGATAGTATAATTATATAAAGGGCAAAACGCTGGTTTTGTCCTTTATCAGTTATTTGCATTTATTTAGGAAAGGCATGGTTTTATCATGAAAAAGAAAAGAAGGCTTCCAAAGGGCTGGAATTATATATTGCTCCTGATCGTATGTCTTGCAGTTGCAGGCGGAATTGCAGCCAATAATTATCAGGAAAAGCAGAAGCAGGAGAAGCAGTTTAATGAGCTGAAGAAAAATGCGGTTAAGGGAGTAAAGGATCTGGATGGCAAAAAGATCGGAGTGCAGATCGGAACCACCGGAGACATTTACGCTTCTGATTATGAAGGAGACGACGCAGGAACCGTTATTGAGAGATACAATAAGGGAACCGATGCGATCCAGGCATTAAAAAACGGCAAGATCAATTGTGTAATCATTGATGAGCAGCCGGCAAAAGCATATACCGAGAAGGACAGTACGCTGCAGATTCTCAAGGAGGAGTTTGCACTGGAGGATTATGCGGTATGTATTGACAAGAGCAATACGGAATTAAAGGAAAAGATCAATGAAGCACTTGCCAAATTAAAGGAAAACGGCACACTGCAGGATATCATTGACAACTATATCGGTGAGGATTCTGTGAAGGGAACGAAACCTTATAAGGCAAAGGATATCAAAAGAAACGGTGTGCTGAAGATGGCAACCAACGCTTCCTTCAAGCCATATGAGTATTATGAGAATAATGAGATCACCGGTATTGATGTGGACATGATGCGGGCGGTCTGTGATGAACTTGGCATGGAGCTTAAAGTCGAGGATATGGAGTTTGATTCTATCATCCCTGCCGTGGTATCAGGGAAAGACGATGTGGGTGCCGCAGGTATGACTGTCACGAAGGATCGGCTCAAGAATATTGATTTTACAGATTCTTATACGACAGCTAAGCAGGTGATCATTACTGTGAATCCGGAGGCCTCTGTTACAACAAGTTCCTTTGCAGAGCGTTTTCATGATAACTTTATTAAGGATCATCGTTACCAGTATATTGTAAAGGGTCTGCAGAATACCCTGTTGATCACGGTATTTGCAGTGCTGTTCGGTATTCTCTTCGGTTTTGTGATCGCAGTGATCCGTACAGGTCATGACAAAAACGGTAATTTTCCGATATTAAATGCATTTTGTCGTATTTATCTGACGGTTATGCGTGGTACACCCGCAGTTGTCCAGCTGTTGATCTTTTATTATATCATTCTTGTGTCGGTGGACAATAAAATATTAGTAGCTATTGCGGCATTTGGACTGAATTCCGCAGCATATGTGGCAGAGGTTGTACGTTCCGGGATCATGGCTGTTGACGGTGGCCAGTTTGAGGCCGGACGAAGTCTGGGACTTAACTATTCGCAGACAATGCTTTCGATCATCATGCCTCAGGCATTTAAAAATACACTGCCGGCATTGTGTAACGAATTTATCAGCTTATTGAAAGAGACTTCTATCAGTGGTTATATTGCTCTGGTAGATCTTACCAAAGCAGGAGATATTATCAGAAGCAATACGTATGATGCATTTATGCCATTAATCGCTGTAGCCTTGATCTATCTGGCTATTGTAATGATCCTGACAGCAGGTGTGCATGTTTTGGAGAGGAGGCTGAGAAGCAATGAGCGATAAGGAAGTATTGATACGCGTAGAAAATCTGGAAAAGTCATTTGGAGATCATCAGGTTATCCGTGGGATCTCAACAACCATTTCCCGTGGTGATGTAGTTGCAGTGATCGGACCATCAGGATGTGGAAAATCCACTTTTCTGCGTTCTATGAATTGTCTGGAAGAACCATCAGGAGGAAAGATTACTTTTGAGGGAACGGATATCACGGATGAAGATGTGGATATCAATCTGGTTCGTGAAAAGATCGGAATGGTATTTCAGCAGTTTAATCTGTTTCCCAATATGACAGTGAAAGAAAATATCATGCTTGCTCCGGTAAAACGCAAGAAGATGTCCAAGGAGGAAGCAGCTGTTAAGGCGGATGAATTATTAAAAAGGATTGGTCTGGCAGACAAGGCAGACACATATCCGGCAATGCTTTCCGGAGGACAGAAGCAGCGAATAGCCATTGCAAGAGCGCTGGCAATGAATCCGGATGTAATGCTTTTTGATGAGCCGACTTCTGCACTGGATCCGGAAATGGTAGGGGAAGTATTGGCATTGATCAAAGAATTGGCAGCAGAGGGGATGACCATGGTGATCGTGACTCATGAGATGGGCTTTGCGAGAGAGGTAGCCAATCGTGTTCTGTTTCTGAGTGACGGAATGATCCAGGAGGAAAACGAACCGAAAGAATTGTTTGAACATCCGCAGAATACCAGATTGCAGGATTTTCTGAGTAAAGTACTGTAAAATATGAATAAAATGATAAATATTTATTAATTCTTATGCGAAAAGGTTCCTTTTTTATAAAAAGTGTGGTAAAACTATGCAAGGACAAAAGGGAGTGGATCGTGATACGGATACATGATATCGCAGATATACATTCCAAATAGTCCTGATAGAGAAGAAACGAGAAAAGAGAAAGGAGCAGTCGTTATGGGAGAAAAGATACCGGTACAGTTGAAGGATGTACATGATGTAAATGAATTTGTCAACATTTTGTCAGGCTTTGAAGGAGACTTTGATTTATATTGTGGAAGATATTGTGTTGATGCGAAATCAATCCTTGGGATTATGACAATGGATCTGCGTAATCAGTTGTTCCTGACAGGCAACTGCGATCCTTCAGACAGACGTAATCTGGTACATGCATTACATGCCCGTGCATTTGCATAAGACACAGCCCGGTGCAGAATGTCTTGTCAGCTTTGGATAAGGCACAAAACGGGGAAAATGAAAAACACAGCCTTCGGAGAGCTTAGAGATGCTCTTCGGGGGCTGTTGCTTTTTTTAAACATTTATTTTAAACTATAAACGATAATTATTTAGAATAATCGGATCAAAAGTGAGGATGTATGCAAACGATGAAAAAGCATAGAGGACTGGCATTATGTATGGGAGTGGCTGTGGCTGTGGCGGCTGTATGTCCACCAGGACAAAGTACATATTTTCAAACAACAAGAGCACAGGCGGAGGAACAGGCGGTTTCCATGGAGGAACTGGCAGCTTCCGGAGAGAGTGATGAAAAAGTAATTACTATCACAAATGAAAAGGAATTGCGTTTATTTGGAAAGTATGTAAATGAAGGAAATCCTACAGATGGAAAAATATTTCAGCTGCAGGATGATGTAACACTTAGTGCATTTTCATTTGAATATAATGAAGAAAAAAACAGAACAGTCATCAGCAGTGACAGACCTGTGGCGGCAGTGGATCAGAAAGGAAAATGTTATACAGATCTCACATCGAAAAAAAAGGTAGAACCGGGGGAGCTGCTTGGAGAAAGCTGCTGGAATCCGGTTGGAACAGAGGATGTACCATTTCAGGGAAGCTTTGACGGAAAGGGACATACGATCACAGGAATGACAGTAATCGGAGAAAATGCATCGCAGGGACTTTTCGGAGTCATCGGAAAACAGGGAAATGTAAGCAATGTCCGTCTGGAGGATTCGTTTGCAGCAGGAAAAGACGCAACGGGAGGAATCACCGGGACAAACGGTGGGCAGATATCTGAGGTGGAAAGCAGTCATAATCTTATAATGAGTTGTGCATGCGTAGGAGGAATTGCCGGAAGAAATACCGGAAAAATAGAAAATACCACTTCAGAGGATGTCACAATAATAGGGCTGGACGATACGATGCATGCAGACCGGGAGGAAATGGACCGGACCAATGGAGCAGGAGGGATTACCGGTCTGAATGATGGAGGGAACATTACAGACTGTGTACTAAAAGGAGAAGAAAATAATATATTATATGGTGGTGGCGGAATAGCCGGTCTGATCGAAGGTGGAAAAGTTACCGGATGTGTCATCTATGGTGACTTGGAGAGCAAAGGAGGCAATCTGGGAGGAATTACAGGATTTATCTTTGGAGGAGAGATCAGAAGGTGCAGCAATTACGGGAATCTCACAATAAGATATGATGGTCATCCACAAATTAATCTGGCCGGGATCGCAGGCGGAACATATATTGACAAAGGAGAAGATATCATTATTGATACCTGTTTTAATTACGGTGGAGTGATCCAACAGGGAAGACAACCGATTGATATGCAGATATGTACCGATTCGATCGGTGGGATCACCGCGAGACATGGTGGCGGACCGATCGTTAATTGCGGAAATTATGGCAGGGTGGGAATTGTCACGGATCAGTCATCTGAGGGAGCACAGATAGGAGGCGGCTCGGCGGGACTGATTCAGATTGGAGGAATAGCCGGTGGATGTGATGGAAGAAGTGAGATCATTAACTGCTATAATGTAGGACAGATTTTAGGAGATATCGGTTATACGGGAGGGATTACCGGACGTAAAAATGGGATCGATATATGTGGAAGTTATACGATAGGAGAGATATCCCAAAAGGTGGGGAAAGGACAGTTTTGCGGTTATACAGATTCAGGCAGATTAAAGAGCTGCTTTTATCTGGATGGGGAGGGGAGAGAACCGTGGTCGGTTGCAACGTCATACATTGCAAATTCTCCGGAAACGGAATGTAAGGGGCTTACCATCGGAGAGGTGAAGGGAGAGCTTGTCTCGCTATTAAATGCTTTTGTTCAAAGTACGATGGATTATTTAGGTCAATCTTCCTGCACTTTGCGAAGCTGGGAGACAGGGCCAAACGGATATCCCGTTTTGGGGACAGAGGAGGAGATGAATCGTCCGGTGGAATCACCGGGAATTCTTGATGAAACTCCGAAACCGGAAAGAACACAGGAGCCTGTGATCAGCAGAGAGCCGGAAGAAAGCCCGGAGATACCACAGCTCAGCAGAGGACCAGAAGAAAGTCCGGAGGTACCACAGATCAGCAGGGAACCGGAAGGAAGCCCGGAGATACCGCAGATCAGCAGGGAACCGGAAAGAAGTCCGGAGGTACCACAGAGCAGCAGAGAACCCGAAGAATCGCCTTTGGTACCCTCGAAAGATAATAAACAGCCTGCGGCAGCCGCATCAGATTCGCCAAAGACGGATATAAAGCAAAAAATCACAATGAAGCTTAAAGTGTCTGACGATCTGAAATCACCTAAAAAGCTCAAGACGACCTTGAATGGACTAAAGAGGATAAAGCTTGAATGGAAGAAGGTCAAAGGAGCAGAGGGATACGCAGTATACCGGATGGATGAGGAAAATGGAATCTGGAAAAAGCTGGATATAACAGATGGTAAGACAGGGTATGTGGATCGGAGCATAAAAAAAGGAAAGAACTACCGTTATCGGATATTTGTATATGATTTCAAAAATGACCGATATCAAAGAAGTTCCGTGACAGCAGGGAAGACTATACATGTTCCATATTATCAGGCACCGCAGGTAACCTATCATACAGAGACGGCAGGGGGAAAACATTATCTCAGGATCCGGGTGCAGCGATATCATGGACAATATATAGAAATATATGTGAAGAGAAATGAGATCGTGCAGAAATTAAAACTGCATCCTATATCAAAATATAATGGAATCTTCCGGTTATCATACAAAAAGAAGAAAGCGAGTATTTATTGCAGAGTCAGAACGTGGACACAGAATAAAACACAGAAAAAATACAGCGGATATTCCGCAATGAAAAAAGTGAAACTGTAGAGGAGTAGCAAAATGGAAAAGAAACAAATGCCGCCATATTGTCTGCCGGAGGGGACATGTCTTAGAAGCCGGTACCGGATAAAGGATATTCTTGGAGAGGGTGGCTTTGGAATTACCTACCGGGGCTGGGATGAGATATTTCTGATCCCTGTAGCGATCAAAGAATATTATCCGAGAGAGCTTGTCCGAAGAAAGGCTGTTCATAGAGAAGGATCCAGGATTTATACCTATGAGGGAGCTATGCCGCCCGAATACCAAAAAGGGCTTCATGCCTTTTTGCAGGAAGCACAAAATCTTGCAAAATATGACCGGCTCGAGGGTGTGGCAGTGATCAGGGATTATTTCGCTGAAAATGGCACGGCATATATTGTTATGGAGTATATAGAGGGAAACAGCGTAGAGAAATATATACAGGATAACGGACCTATGACGGCAGCCGGGGTAAGATATATGTTGCAGCCTGTATGGGAAGCACTGCAGGTGATGCATAGGGATCATCTGATACATAGAGATGTCAGTGCTGATAATCTATTGATCACCGGAAAAGGGAAGATAAAATTGGTGGACTTTGGTTCGGCACGAAGTACACAGCACTTAGATTATACTATGACCGTAATGTATAAAAGAGGGTTTGCACCGGAGGAGCAATACCGTACAAAGGGGGAGATCGGGCCCTGGTCAGATATTTACAGCATATGTGCCGTCATGTATTATATGTTGTCCGGAAAGATGCCGGAGGAGGCTGCTCAGAGGCTGGTAAGGGATCATACCGTTCCTTTGGCACAGATGGAGGGAATAGATCTGCCTGTGGGCTGGAGTGAGGCCATCGAAAAAGGAATGGCGGTCATGGCACAGGACCGTTTTCAAAGTATGGAAGAGTTAATGACAGCACTTGGAGAGGTTCCTCTTGAACTGTCAGACGAAAAGATAGATTACCGGAAGGGCCGGAAAGATTCGGCAGAGCCGGAAAATTATTCCGAATGGGGAAAAGATCCCCTAACCACAGAGATGATCAAGAGAGAGCTCAAAGAGGTAAGTAAAGCTCAGGAGAAGCAGAAAAGTAAAAGAAAGAAAACGATGGCAGCGGCTTTAATGGCAGCAATTATAGTGGCAGTGGCAGGAGCATGGCTTTTGGGGCAGCAGAGAGCTGCCGGAGGGGCGGATGATCAGACCAAAGCAATCGTATCAGAAAGTCCGGAAGGTACAGCAGTAAATCCGGACTCAGCAGAACCGTCCGCTGGATCATCTGAGCCGGTAAATGTACATGAACCCGGGGAGACAACGGATAGACCGGCGCCTGCTAAGAAAGAAAAGAAAAAGGTGTCTGCGACACCTGTAGCAGCAAAAAAAGCAAAAAAACAAAAAACACAATCAGCAAGATCGACGACAGGAAAAAAGACAGCAGCTAAGAAGACGACAGATAAGAGGGCGGTCCAAGGAACAAGTTTGCAAAAAAATAAGAAAAGCACAGCAGGACCGACGCCGGTTGCAAAAAAAAGAAAGCTGCCGGAGAGAACAAAAGCAGCACAGATAAAACAAAAGAAAAAGGAAATGAAAAAGAAAGAAAAGGATAATGTTGTAGGTTCTCTGGATGCAGTATTGGGAGAATAAACAGACGGAGGGAACGTCATGGAAAAGGATTATCGATTTGATACGTTTCTTATGGAAAAGTGGGCAGACTCCGATAAGAAAGACTTAACACAAAGGCAGCAAAGTGCCAGAAAAAATCTTCAAAAAGCATTAAAGGGAAGTAATGCAGTGGCATCAGCGACTATAAGAGCGTGGTGCGGAATAGGAAAAAGGACGCAGCCCGGCAGGGACAAAATGTTCCAGCTGGCATTTGCACTTCATATGGCTCCTGTGGAATTGGAGGAATATCTTAAGTCCGGGCTTGGTATGCCCGGAGTACAGATCAATGATTATAGAGAGTTGATCTATTATTATGGTCTGGAACATGAAATGACAATACAGCAGTGTGATGAGATGATACTGGTGTTTGAAAAACATCTGAATTCTGAACTCGAGTTGCAGCAGGATGCCCACACAGAACGGCTATGGGAGTATTATGCGAGCTGGAGACGGATGGACAGCACGCATTTTCTCAAGGAAATGTGCAGTCACGCAGAAATGTTTAAGGGATATTCAAAGACAGCACTGGATTATTTTGTGCAGCTTAAGTCCGAACTGACAGAGTTTATAAAAAAAGATATCAGAGAAGATATGAAGCGTGATCTGAAAAAGCTGGGCTATCAGGAATGGCAGGAAAAAGAGAGCATCGATGATGGGGAAGAAAAGGAGGAGATCCTTCGTTTTCTCAAAAATACCGGACGTCAGGCAAATGTCCGCGGAAATGCCGAAAAGCAGGAATTAATATATTCCATACGTCATGACTGCAGTATCCTGTATGCCGGACATGAAAGAAACAGAGATATTCTGCGGGAGCTTTATGCGCCGGTAATGGAGAGAAGAAGCGGAAAAAATATCCTTTACAAAAAGAATTCTTCTCTGCGTCAGGAATATAGAATGAAATATATGTCAGAGAAACGTATATCGGATCTTTTGGCAGTAGCTCTCCAAAAAGAGAGACAGATTCAAATCGCACAAAGGCTGGCAGAAATGGAAGAAGGAGATGAAAAAAGAAAACTGGAAAAGGAGTATTACAGACAGGGCAAACGCTGTCTTTTGCTACAGAGAGAAGACCTCCTGCCGTTATTGCTGGAGGTATCAAGACGTAAGTACCTGCAGGAGATAGAAATGCAGGGAAAACGTGCAGAGCCGGATGAAGCAAGGGAGAGGTTCTGCAATATGGCAAATACCGTTCTGGCAGACTGCAGCATGATAGAACTTAATGAAAAATATGCTTTTGACAGAATGCTTCTGGAGAGCTTTCAGGCAAAGGATGTGGATGGATTTGCGGATATTATTGACAGCGGTCCCGTAATGAATGAAAAAAGACTTCGTCCGGAATAAGACGTACCGGCCCCTCAAGAAGGGGTCTTTTTTTGTGTCAAAAAAGGAAAGAAAATAGGACAACCCCGTGCGATAATATAAAAACAGAATATTTTAAGAAAAAGAATGGAGGCTTACTATGAAAAAGATGAAAAAAAGATGTATTGCGATTGCATTGATCTTTGCCATGACTGTGGGAGCAGTAGGGGCAAATACCCAGAATGCAGAAGCAGGACTTATATCCTGGGCTGCCAAAAAGATCATTAAGCGTGTGATCGTGAATAAAGTAAAGACAACAGTCAAGACGGCATATCAGAAAAAACAGGCATCCTTTAAAGTACCGGGAGGCAGGAGAAAGATATATGTCAAGGGAACCGTTAAAGTAAAGCCGCTGATCAGCTTTGGAAACAGGATCACGTGGAGTAGTGCCAACAGAAGCATTGCAACTGTTTCTTCGGATGGTATCGTAAAAGGGCAGAGAGCGGGCACGACCTCTGTCATTGCAAGGACAAACATCAGTCATAAGACAACATACATCAAGATCATTGTCAGAAATCGCGGAACCGTATACCGCAGCAAGAGGCTGAAGGTTAATGAGAAATATCTTGTTGTGGAGGATGGAATCAAATCAGTAACTTCAAGCAATAGCAGCAGTGTAAAGGCATATTATGACAAGAACGGAACAGGCTGTGTCGTGATCAAGGGATTAAAGGCCGGAACGAGTAAAGTCACGATCACAAAAAATAATACTAAGAAGATCGTATATAAAGTGACAGTTCGAAAGATCAACAAGCCACAGAACACACAGAAGCCAGAGGCAACGAAGAAACCGTCTGCAACCCAAAAGCCGGAGACAACAAAGAAACCGTCCGTTACCCCTGCACCGGATACAACCTCAGAGCCGACTATGACTCCTGCACCGACGAGGACACCGACACCATATAAAAATCCGATCATTGCATTTGCCACGCTTACCAATAATGACACCATCTCCTGGAATGCAGAGGAGAACCGTGTGACTGCCGGAGCAGCATATGCCGTCAGCCAGCCGTGGACAGAAGCAGACATTGCTAACAAGGATGCATACAAAGTATATGATGCTGTCGGAAGCACAAAGATGTTTGAGATATATCTGCCGGTAAAAAATAATTTAAATGACAAGACGTGCACGGTAGATGATGATATCACGGTAGTCAGCGACAATGAAGCCGTGTGCAGACCGCAGGCAGTTTATTATGAGGGAGATACAGAAGACGAGTATCAGAAATCGAACGGCAGACTTCGTCTTAATCTGGAGGCACTGAGTAATGGAAAAGCGACACTTACCATTACGACAGGCATAGGAGCGAAGAAGGTAGTTACGATCGAAGTGACCGGTATGGGAGAGTAGGAAGAAACTGTATATTCGGTAAATCAGTTATGGGACGGAAATCAAAAGGGTGGATGGTAGATTTGGAAGGAGAAACGAATGGGGTACGAGGAGAAAAAAGAGTCTGTAAATGATATTTACTATATGGCTACCGGAGCAGACGGACATGTTAATTCGAGAAAAGACCGGATTGCTCAGACCCCTAAAAATGGAGGCGACTGGAAAAATGCATTGGGAATGGATGGGAGTAGGGGGACAGGTTATTTTTATCCGACAGATGAGAGAAAAGAGTTGCTGGCAAAGTACGGAGAACAATATATACATTATGATAGAACGGGTGAACCGGATTTTCATCCATTTGCAACCACAGAAGTAAAATTGCCTAATATGGAGGGAGGAGAAAAAGGTAGCAGAGCTCATAATTTTGCTAATGCAGATAAGAAATTGTTAGGCAGTGAATGGGCAAAAAAACGTGGATTAGAAACTCAGACAGATATTAAAAAATATCGGGAAAAGAATTCATTAACCTGGCATGAGAAAAGCGATGGTGTGACGATACAGTTGGTGCCCACGGAGATAAACCAGTCATTTGGTCATGCGGGTGGAGTCAGCGAGATAGGAAACTTTGATACAGATGAAGAAAATATACTGCGTAAAGTAGGGAAGGAGACTGGAAAAGCAAAAATACGAACCCGTCAAATGGGAGTAAGATCAGGAGAAATGTTGGCGGAAGGCGGAAAAGGTGCAAGAGAAGCACTTCAGGCATCAACGGTTCCTATCGTTATGGAAGGAATTGATTGTGTTATCAGGGTAGCATCAGGAACGATGGATGCGAAAGAAGCAACGATATGTATGGGACAATATACAGGTTCTATTGCTGCCGGAGGAGCGGTTTCTAAAATAGCAACAAAAAAGTTGGAAAAAGAGTTTGAAAAAATTGCATCGAAGACTGCAAGTTGTCAGACGGCACATTGTGGGAGGTACATACCGCACTTTGATTTCAGTGCAAAACCCTCTCCGATTGTGCCGTACCGGCATTTGCCGCAGTCTCTCAGCGGGATGACCGCAGATTGTCGTAGCCTTGTTTGAAGGGCA
>JALFLW010000125.1 GCA_022774505.1 Lachnospiraceae bacterium | reverse complement strand
GCAAAGTCTTTTCAGAAATCCTACTGATCTGCGTCAATTTTTAAGTCACAGCTCACGGATCAATTTGCATTCCGAGGCAAAATGCCTATTTTCTTTTCAAGACATAAGACATATTATGGGTATATATCGGTTTTGGGTGTGGGAAGTTTGAGTAATAAATAATTAAGCCTTCCCACACCCCGACTAAAAGTAGAGATCATTGAAACATATAAGAAAAATAAGCCTCCTTGAAGGCAGCATAATTGTTGCGGGAAATAGGAATATTTGTACCGTTTTTGGTAATGATCTGTGTCTTGGTAAATTGTTCAATATGGCTAAGATTTACGATATAGCTGCGATGACATTTAAAGAATCCTTTGTCCAGAGAAAAAATTTCTTCACACTTGGAAAAAATCTCACGGATTTCTATGGATATATCATTGGACAGTGAGACCAGGACTCTTTTATTCTGTGCTTCGAGATAATCGACATCCTCCAGGGTAATCTTGCAGAAACCGGTATCTGTCTGTGCAGTAAATGTCTCTCTGGCTTTGGCAGTGGTTTCCAGAAATTCATCCATCACCTGAAAGAAATGCTTCGGTTCCAAAGGTTTCATAAGGTAATTGAATGCTTTCACCTCATAAGAATCCACGGCGTATTCTCTGGTCGAAGTCAGAAAGATGATGGGAACGGTCTGATGGTTCTGACGTAATTCTCTTGCGGTATCTATTCCGTTTAAAAGTGGCATGATGATATCTAGCAGGATCAGATCCATGCAGTGGGTTTTGTGGGCGTTGATCAGATCATCGCCATTTGTAAAAGGGTACAGGGTGATATCGACATGGTGCTGTGCTGCCCATTGCTCCAAAAGATGTGTTGTTGCATTTATAAATTGTATTTCATCATCGCAGATTGCTATTTTCATAAAAAATTACCTCAGAAGTATTTTTATACTATAATTCGCAATATAAATATATGATTTGACACGGAAAAATGATATTGTCCGTGCAGCTGCTCTACATAGTATACAATACTTCGGGTTCCGATTCCATGATTTTTTTGCTGGGAGACCGGTATTCCGTCAATAAATTTGGGTGTTTTATCTACGGGGTTTTCGATTTCCAATAGGAGCTGGTGATCCTTCCGGGTAATGGACAGGCGTGTCCATTTTTCGCCGGTTGTCAGCTTTTCAAGAGAATGCATGGCATTTTCCAGGGCATTAGAAAGGATCGTGCAGATTGCGATATCCGGACAAGGGAGTTTTTCATCTGTAAGGATATTACAATGGAGAGTGAAATCTTTATCAGAAAAACGCATTTCATAAATAGAGATTACGGAATTGATCATTTCATTTCGGCTGTAGGTTGTAATGATGGTATCATCATAGGCATTGCTGATCTCACGGATATAGGTGCAGGCAGAGTCGATAGTGTCATTTTGCAGAAGAGTCAGCAGGATATCCAGCTGATGACGCATATCATGCCGCATGATAGTAAGTTTTTGACGGCTGTTTCTGACTTGGTCGATCTCCTTTTGGATAGATAAAAGCTGTATTTCCATAAGATCACTATACTGACGTATTTCCTGCTTTTGCTCAAATTCACGAAAATAGATCAACAGGAATACAAGATAAGCAATGCAAAAGGCAAATCCCATAAATTCGACAACAGCCTTATTTCCTGAATAAAGCAGATTAGAAAATTTCGTGGTGGCATAATCAAATACATAATATACAAGAGGGAGAAATCCGATAATGCACAGCTCCCGCTTTTCTTTGGCAAATATGGCCGCAGTAGTACGGCAGACAAAACGGCATAGGAAAAAGAAAGTGATCAGGGTAGCAAGAATACGGGCGGCATAATAACTCCAGTCTATGCCGGTGACATCCAGAACAAAAAGACCGGTCCAGGTACTGATCTGACAGCACAGATAGGCAGAAAATACAGAAGTAAGACAGGAGATCAGAGGATATTCGTAATATTTATATACTCAAACTTCGCACACCAGAAAATAAATTGTGCCCAGACTGTTTCTGATGTGGCACGGTTTTCAATATGATTTTTGGCTTCTAAAGAAGAATGCACCCGGAAGGCTGTGATCTGGAAATTGCCGCAGATCAGTA
>JALFLW010000089.1 GCA_022774505.1 Lachnospiraceae bacterium | reverse complement strand
ATATACCTCCAATCAGAACGTATTATACATCAATATGCGTGCGCACGCAACTACTTTTAACATTATATCTGCCGCTTTGTCCTCCTAAACACAAATCAATTCTACATCTATAATCTCTACTGCTCTGCTACGAATATTATTTATTTTCCCGACCCATTCAATCTGATTTTCTGCCTTTAGCTGTTCTGTTACTCCCTGCTTGTCGGCATATTCTTTTACCAGCCGAGAAAACATATCCTCTGCCTGTTCATCCACGCTTGCAAGGTATTCGTTCAACCTGCCGCTTGTCAGCAGATTAAGATAAACAAACTGCTTATACTCTTTGAGATACTGCAAATGCCTTTGCCTGCTCTAAAAGGCTGTCCATCTGTTTACTTCCGAACGCCTTTTTCAGCAGTTTATAATTTTTGTTTTCCGCACGGAGGTTTTCATTCTCTCCCGCCAATTTCTCATTCGTTTTTGTCAATCTCTCATTTTCACGGTGAAGATTGCTGTTTGTGATATTCAGCCGATAATAGCTGTCATATGCTTCAAAACATCTGATAAGAGCCGTTTTAACAAGCGATTTCAGCTTTTGTACCAAAGGCTCTGCCAGTTTATTTTTATACGTTTTTGCAGACATCAACCCCTGCGTTTGAGTGATACTCTTGTATCTAATCCCCGCTTACCGCCTGTCGTAAATGGAACAAAATCAATGTGCAGATGCCGTGTTGCTTCATCCATATGCAGATGAGCAGAGAACACATAAAGGTTAGGATTCTTGTTCATATTCTTTTTCAGGAATGCGTTGAGTTTGCTGTGTTCTTCCCGATATTTCTTACCCTCAAGAAATACCCATGAGCGCACCCACGGTTCCATCTCCGCACCGCATTTTGGGCAGCGGGGAATCATATCAGAAGGAACCCGCAGATCGGAATCAATCGCATCATTCAACTTATGCAAGTGTTTCATTTCCGTCCTTGTCACGGATTTCAAACTCCACACCTGCAATGCCTTTTCCTGTGTCTGCGTCGGTTTTCTCAATGATGATCTTACCACTTTCCTTCTATACAACGTTCCTTCACCATTACTTCGGTTCATAAAAATCCCTCCTCCAATGTGATTTAACTCAAGAAATACTTATATTGCAATTATATCATAATATAACTTATTAGTTCTATTTAACTAAAGCATAAATTGCTCAAAAATAAGCACTACACTAATTCAAAATATCCTTGACAGGTGGAACAGTTTCAATAAATCCCAACATAAAAAAAGCTCCAACCCCTGTCAATAAAGGGATTGGAGTCTTTGATGCGGATGACAGGATTTGAACCTGCACGCCTCGCGGCACAAGAACCTAAATTCCACAGATATCCGTCCACAGATTACCAGGATGCCCATTTTATGGGGATTCCTTGTCCATGGTTTCCACTGATTACCACCAATTATTACCCCCGTTGATGTCAACGTTGATGTCAAAATCACCTTCTTCCCCCTGATGCCATACTATCTATTTTCTATATATCTATATCCATCTACCAGTTTCACCCAGTAACCCTATAATCTGGAAATTGGAAATGCCCCCTACGGATATCATATATATAATATATGAATATGATACAGGACTTTTTCACGGAAAATGCTCATACTATATGTATTTTCCCGTTCATTACGGTTGAAATTCCCGTCAAAAATGTTATGATATAGGTAATTACATAGGGGAGGGAGGCGATATTTTGCCAGATTCACCACACAAACTTCAATGGCACCCGGCATTCTATGCTGCCGCCGGTTTGGAGCTGCAGGCAAATCACCGGGAGATCCAAATGATTCCTGAGTACAATCTGAGCAAGGAACCAATTCGCATTGACTTATTGATCATCAAAAATGATGGTCAGGCGAAAAAGATTGAGAATGAGATCGGTCATATTATGAAAAAATATAATGTAATCGAGTACAAGAGTCCGGAAGACAATATGACTATCGACGATTTCTATAAAACCGTCGGATACGCCTGTCTGTATAAGGGCTATGGTAAAACAGTAAACGAAATACCCCTGTCAGAGCTGACCGTTTCTCTTTTCCGGGAAGCATATCCAAGAGAACTGTTTGCTATGCTGGAGGACGCAGGACATCATATTGAGGAAAAATATCCGGGTATCTATTATGTAACAAACAATCTTCCTTTTCCGGCACAGATCGTTGTTACAAAGCAATTATCTCCGGAGAGCCACAGTAGCCTGCGTATCCTGTCCGAACACGCAGAAAAAGCCGATATTGAGCGTTTTCTGCAGTCTGTTCAACAATATACCAGCCCGGAAGACCGCAACAATATTGATGCCGTGCTGCAGGTCAGTGTAACCGCAAATTATGATTTATATCAGGAAGTAAGGAGGGAATCGATTATGTGTCAGGCGTTAGAAGATTTAATGGCAGATGTGATAGAAGAACGAATTGATCAGAAAATTGATGGAGCACACATTGAAGATATTAGAAATATCATGAAGGCATTTAATGTTTCTGCCGAGCAGGCAATGGATGTTCTACAGATTCCTCAAAACCGTCGAGCCTATATCCTTTCTAATTTGTAATATTATGAAATAACAGTCTAAAAATATAAGCACAGGCAAATCCCTGTGCTTATATTTTTTATCATTTGGCAAAACCAGTTTTTCACAAGATCTGATTCACAGCCACTTAATGTGAAAAGGAGGCTGCCAACTCACGATTTTTCTCCAAATACAAATCCAAAATCAAAAAAAGCTCCAACCCCCTTATAAATAAAGAGTTTGAAGCCTGTTATGCGAATGACAGGGTGCCAGACGTCCGGTGGACGTCTGCCCGGCACCGACCGGAGCGGCAGCGGAGACCTTGAATCCCGGGATTCAAGGTCTCCATCCGCAAAAAACCCCGGAACTTTCGTTCCGGGGTTTGATGCGGATGACAGGACTTGAACCTGCACGCCTCGCGGCACAAGAACCTAAATCTTGCATGTCTGCCAATTCCATCACATCCGCAATTTGACATTGCCTATCATATCATCTGCGATTATTTATGTCAACTCTTATGGGATATTACGGGATAAGTTTCTGCTCCTTCATCTGCTCCTCTTCCTCCCGTATCAGACGTTCTAATATGTCATAAAAGGTTTCTTCGTATTCCCAGCCTAACTCCTCTTTGGTGCGGGTATTATCGCCATAAATATCTTCTATATCGGTGGGTCTGTAAAATGCCGGTTCAACGATCAGTTTGCTCTCCGGGATATCAAGCAGCCGGAAGGTATAAAGGATAATGTCTTTTAACAGGATCGATCGGCCGGAGCAGATCATATAATCATCTGGCTTCTCTGCCTGCAGCATCCTCCACATGGCTTCCACATATTTCGGGCCATAGCCAAAATCACGGCGTACCTCTATATTGCCCACCTGTAATGTCTCTTTCTTTCCATATTTTATCAAGAGGCTGTCATGGATCACTTTCTTTACAAAAAATCCCTGAGAGCGCAGATGTGATTCATGATTAAATAATATTCCCGCCACTGCATAAAGGTGATACATATTGCGGTAGCTGTTTACCAGCATATGAGCTGCTGCCTTTGAAGCCGCATACGGACTTAATGGATTCAAAGGCATTGTCTCAATGATCGGTAGTGACTCTGTCCTGCCATACATCTCACTGCTGGATGCCTGAAAAAAACGTGCTGACGGTCTCACTGTCCGCACTGCCTCAAGCAGATTCAGCACTGACTGCACGTTGAAAGACATTGTCTCGTCCGGCTCTGCAAAGGACCGTCCCACGGAGCTTTGTGCTGCCAGATTATATATCTCGTCAAATTTTATATTTTTTAGGAGAGCCTCCACTTCCTGATAATGAGTCAGATCCAATGAAACCAGCTGCACCTGCTCACGGATTTCCAGATATTCCAACCCCTGCAGATTGCTCCGGGACTCTGAACGTGTTGTTCCATATACCTTATATCCCTTTTCTATGAGCAGCTTTGCAAGATAGGCTCCATCCTGCCCCGTGATCCCGGTTATCAATGCACATTTCATCTGACTCTCCTCCGCTTTTCATGGCTGCATCTTTCACAGCTTTTATTTTTTTAATGCAGCTTCTTTTTTTGCCAGCAAAAGATCGTATTCCGCCATGATGGCACATAATTCTTCGTAACTGGTTTTCTGAGGATTCCATTTTAAGACGGTCCTGGCCTTTTCCGGATTTCCCCAGAGATTAACCACATCCGTAGGACGGAACCATTTTGGATTTACACAGACAAGCATCTTTCCTGTTTTCTTGTCATAGCCCTTTTCATCCATTCCTTCGCCCTTCCATTCCAGCTCGATCCCGTCATGTGCAAAGGCAAGGGTCGTAAATTCACGAACTGTATGCTGGACACCTGTCGCGATGACGAAATCATCCGGCTCGTCCTGCTGCAGTATAAGCCACATACATTCTACATAATCTTTTGCATATCCCCAGTCTCTGAGAGAGTCCAGATTTCCTAATTCCAAATGATCCTGCAGACCGCATGCAATACGACCTGCCGCCAGAGTAATCTTTCTCGTCACGAAATTCTCTCCGCGACGCTCAGACTCATGATTAAATAAGATGCCATTGCAGGCAAACATCCCATATGCTTCTCTATATTCCTTGATGATCCAGTAACCATACTGTTTGGCTACAGCATATGGACTATATGGATGGAATGGTGTATTTTCGTCCTGCGGACACTCCTCTACCTTGCCATAAAGCTCTGATGTAGATGCCTGATAGATCCGGCATGTCTTGTCCATCCCCAGCATATGAACTGCTTCCAAAATACGAAGAACACCCAGAGCATCCACATCTCCTGTATATTCTGCAGCATCAAAGCTGACACCTACGTGACTCTGTGCAGCCAGATTGTAGATCTCATCCGGACGTACCTCTCCGACTATACGGATGAGACTGGAGGAATCAGACAGATCTCCATCATGCAGTATAATAGAATCCGCAGCGATCAGATGATCGATCCTCTCTGTATTCGGCAGAGAAGAACGACGCACAATACCATGCACTTCATATCCCTTTTCTAATAAAAACTCTGCCAGATAAGAACCATCCTGTCCTGTAATTCCTGTAATCAACGCCTTCTTCATGTTTAATCCTCCATTCTCCGGATTCCATCTGTCAGAAATGCCGGGTATAATTTTTATGTATTTATCCTGTTTTTATTTTGAATGTCCCTTAACATCGTGTCTTTAAGAGCACTGCTTCACCTAAAATATGGCATCTTCCCGCACCGGCCGGCAGGAAAAGACAGTCTCCCTTTGCGAAACGGACCGGCTTCTGGTCGCATCCGCTGCTCTCTACTTCGCCTTCTCCCTCCAGGCACAAAAGTACCTGAAAAGAACTGTTCAGTACCGAAAATGCCATTCCCTTCGTCATCTGTATACGTTCTGTCTCAAAATATTCGCATCGGCACAAAAGCTCTCTGGAACATCCCGGATAATAATGTATCGTTCGCTGCTTCTGATGGACAACCGGTGAGGCATCCATATCCATAACTTCTATCGCCTTCTCAAACTGCAGTGGCCGCTTTTGTCCGTTTTTATCAATTCTGTCATAATCGTAGACTCGGTATGTCACATTCGAGCTTTCCTGTATCTCCGCTACAATGATCCCTGCCCCCAGACCATGCACGGTACCGGCAGGCACATAATAAACATCTCCCTTTTTGACCGGAACCTTTTGGAGATGCTTCATAAGTGTTCCGTTTTTTATAGCATTCTGCAGATGCTCCGGTGTAACCGGATGGGCAAATCCGTAGATCAGACTTGCTCCCTCCTCTGCATCTACTACATACCACATCTCTGTTTTTCCATTTTGATTTTCATGTATCCGGGCATATTCATCATTGGGATGAACCTGTACAGACAGATCTCTGCAGGCATCTATAAATTTAATAAGTATAGGAAATTCCTTATCCTCTCCCACCTTATCACCCAGATACTCCGGGTGTTTCTTCAATACCTCAGCCAAAGTCTGATCCGCATATTTTCCGTTTACTACCACACTCTGTCCATCCGGATGAACCGAACACTCCCAGGTTTCTGCCAGTGGATCATAGGAAAGATTTTTTCCAAACTCTTCTTTCAGTCTGGTTCCTCCCCACAAATAATCCTTGCCGGCAGGAAACAATTTCATGATCTCCATTTTAATCCTCATTTCTGTATGATCTTCTGTACAAAGACAGCTGAAAATATACAGCGGTATTTCCCGGTCTGCCTCCGTTCATGGCCGTACAGATTATTACATATCAAACTTGTGTTTATCTTCTACGCTGATACTTTCACCAAGCTGAACCTCGATAATGTCCAGATTTGTCTCTGCTTTGATCGTATGACGGCATCCCGCGGCGATCGTGAGAACATCCCCTGTGCGGACAACCTGCTCCATGCCATCTACGATCGCTTTTCCCTGCCCTGATACGATGGTCCATACTTCATCTCTGTAATCATGACTGTGATAACTCATCTCCTGCCCTGCACTCATCGTTATCTTTACCGTCATAGAATTTGTCTGCACATCGATAACCGTATATGTTCCCCATGATTTCTCCACATACATGGCATCATTACTGATCTTTTCCACATACGGTTTCATATAACCGCTTCTCTCCTTGTCAGTCACCAGGATTCCATCCGTACTGGCAGCGATCACCATATCTTTACAGCCCATACATATGATTGGCAGGTTTAGCTCATTAATGATCTGGGTATTTTCGCAGGTATCGTCTTTAATTACATTTCCCTTAATATCGTCAGCCATTACCTCGGCCATCATATTCCAGGTTCCCACATCCTTCCATGCACCGCTGTAACGCATGACCTGAATACTTGGTTCCTTCTCGACTACGGCATAGTCAAAGCTTATCTTCTGCAGATTTTCATATTTTGCATACAGATCTCTATAGTCTTCAAACTCTACCATGCTATGTGCTTTTTCCAATAAAAATCCCAGACGAAATGCAAATACACCTGCATTCCATAATGCCTTCTGCTCCAAATATTTTTTGGCTGTCTCTGTATCCGGCTTTTCTTTAAATTCCAGTACTTCGCTGACATCACCATTTCCCTTTGGAATGATATAACCATACTTTTCACTTGGATAAGACGGCTCCACTCCCATCAGTGTCAGATTTGCCGTGTTCTTTGCTACAAGCCCCTCCAGCTTTTCCACTGACTCATAATATTCATCGTCCACATAAGGATCAACCGGACATACCACAACACACTCATCCTCATCAACCCCCGCCTCGTCGTGCAGATATGCCGCTGACAAAAGGATAGCCGGAAATGTGTCACGCCGGCACGGCTCCACACAGATCGATACTTTATCTCCCAGCTGGTTCTTGATCGCACTTGCCTGGGATTTACTTGTTGCTATGGTAATCGTAGCCTCCTTGTCGACAGAGGTGATCTGGCGGTATACACGCTGCACCATAGATTCATAATTTCCCTGCTCATCACGAAACAGCTTGATAAACTGTTTACTTCTTATGTCATTTGATAATGGCCAAAGCCTTTTACCGCTTCCCCCTGATAATAATATTATGTTCATAAATTTTCTCCCTCTATTTCCCCTGGAATGCCCAGAATTTATTCAGCACAAAGTTGATCGGCACACCGATCACGGAATTGATCAGCGGTGCTATGAATTTTGAAATATGCAGTACATCGATCCACAGATAAGACAGCACATTACTTAATATGATACCGGTAAATGCATAGGACAGATACATCTTGAGAAGTGCTTTCAGCATATCCTTCCAGGATGTCCCTTCCATGTTAAATACCAGTTTGTTGTTCCAATAAAAGGACCACAGTACACTCAATATAAATGCCACACAATTGGCGATCATATAATCCCATCGCTGAAAAAGATGTGCTTTTCCAAGCAAAAACAAGGTGACAACATTGATCACATAAGATACCAGTGTGTTGGTCACTCCAACAATTCCAAATTTTATAAACTGTATCAGCAGCTCCTTTTTTGTCTGCTTATTTGCTTCTGTCATCTGATCATTTCTCCTCAGTTCTATCAAAATTTAATCTTTCTTCTTCTATTACTAATGGCCGCTTCATCATACGTTTATTGATGCTGAGCACATATTCTCCCAGAAATCCGATAAAGAACAGCTGTACAGAACCGAGAATACAGACGGCCAGAAGGATCGGTGTCATACCTGCCACGAAACGATCCCAGTACATCAGCTTCAGGATCAGATATACAAATGCAACTACCAGACTGATCGCTGACATAACAAACCCCACGATCGTCGCCAGACGCAGCCCTGCTTTTGTATATGAGGTAAAGCTGAGCATTGCTGCATCATAGAGGGTAAACCAGTTATTGTGCGTCTTGCCTGCACGTCTCTTTTGCTGCTCATATGGCACATCTACTCTCTTGTAGCCAAGCTCTGCCACGATCCCTCTCAGAAACGGAGTCGGATCGTCCAGATTCCTTAAAACATCTATAAATCCGCTGTCATACAGACCAAATCCCGTAAAATGCTCGATCTGCTCTACATCAGACATTTTTTTGATCATTTTGTAATAGCAGGTACGCAGAAAACGCATGATCTTGTTCTCTTTACTTGTCGTCTTGATGGCACATACGATCTTGGCTCCTTTTTCCCACTCATGTACGAGCTTTGGTATCATTTCTACCGGATCCTGAAAATCACAGCACATACTGACTGTACAGTCACCTGTCGTCTGACACATGCCATAATAAGGGGAGTTAAACTGACCAAAATTTTTGGCATTAAAGATGGCCTTTATCTTTGGATCAGCAGCACACATTTCCCGCAGATATTCTCTGGTACGGTCCTGGGAATCATTATCTATAAATAAAAGCTCATAATCATACCCCGGCAGATTTTCCGTAATTTCCTTGATCACCGCTTCGCTGATAGGCTTTACATTTTCTTCCTCATTAAAACAGGGAATCATTACACTAATCGTCTTCATGCTGCTTACACTCTCCTTTTACCCATTGTATCGTTTCTTCAATACCTTCTGAGAAATCCGTCTCCGGGACAAATCCGGTATCTTGTGTTAAATCAGATATATCCGCACACAAATACATAACCTGCCTTGGTCCGTATGGTACTTTTCCAAAGCCCAAAGAAAGTCCCGGATCGATCTTATCCCGCATTTCAATAATATATTCCTTGAGCGGACGTGCCTTTCCGCTACCGACACAATATACCTTTCCGTTCTTTCCTTTTTCTCCGGCAGCAAGCATCGCCCGTGCTGCATCCTTACTGTACAGATAATCCCATTGCTGTTCACCGGCGGTGAGAGGCGGTTCCTCTCCTGCCAGAAGCTTTTTGATCGTACCGGATATCATGGTCATCTCTCCATCACCGGGACCATAAACGCTGAGTATCCTTGTCCAGACATGTCTTATGCCTCTCTTTTCACATTCAATCCTTGTCATCTGTCCTGCACAAAGCTTTGCAATGCCGTATCCGTTTTCCGGAAAGGCCGGTGTATCCGGTGTCAGTTTCCCCTCTACCCGGCCATATTCTGCCTGTGAACCGGATCCGACAAAAGCCTCACAGCCTATCCTATCAGCCAGTCCCACCGCATCCAGTGCATATTGTATATTCTTTGTCTGCAATTCCATATCATTCCTGCCATCGCCAATAGTAGCAGCCCATGCAAAGTGATAAAAGACATCGCATTTCGGAATATCCGCTGTATCCAGCTCCTTTAGGTCCTCCAGTCCGCAAGGCACGATATGTACATGCTGATCCGACGGAATACGCTCTATCCGTGCAGACCCCGGTCTGCAAAGTGCATATACCTCAATATCCCTTTTGATACATTCTCTTATCAATGCTGTTCCTATGGCTCCTGTGGGGCCGGTGATCACTATCCGTTTCATTGATCAAATACCTTTCTGCTGCACTTTTTCTGCAGTCTGCCAGTCCGTTTTTTGCTGCTCTATGCCACAGCTTCCTTAATCTTGCGGATCATATAATCAATCATTTCATCTGTCATTCCGGGATACACACCGATCCAGAAGGTATCTGTCATAATCTGATCGGTCACAGGCAGATCACCAATCACGCGATAGCCTTCCCCTGATTTTTTCATCTCACTAAAGCAAGGCTGCTTGATCATATTGCCACCAAAGAGCATTCTGGTCTGTACGCCCTCCTTCTCCAGGTACTGAACGACTTTATTTTTTTCAACCCCTTCCCGGCAGGTAAGGAGAAAACCAAACCAGCTCGGATCGGAATTTTCACATGGTTCCGGCAGGATCAGCTTATCCTGCACATCTTTCAATCCCTCCCGGAGACGATTAAAGTTATGCTTTCTGCGTTCTACAAAGGATGGGAATTTCTTTAACTGGGCACAGCCCACTGCTGCCTGCATGTCAGTTGCCTTGAGATTATATCCGAAATGAGAATATACATATTTGTGGTCATATCCGAAAGGAAGCTCTCCATGCTGTCCGTCAAAACGGTGTCCACACATATTATCACGGCCTGACGAACAGATGCAGTCTCTTCCCCAGTCACGCATAGACCGGATGATCTTATTTAACAGAGGGTCATCTGTATAAACTGCACCACCCTCTCCCATAGTCATATGATGCGGCGGATAAAAGCTTGACGTTCCAATATCTCCTATCGTACCTGTCTGTTTCGTGACACCATCTATCGTATAGGTAGAGCCAAGAGCATCGCAGTTGTCCTCTACAAGCCATAATCCATGCTTGTCACAAAATGCCTTTACTGCACCCAGATCAAATGGATTTCCTAATGTATGAGCGATCATGACTGCTTTTGTCTTGTCAGAAAGAGCTGCCTCCAGCTGCGTCACGTCAATATTGTACTGTGGGATCGTCATATCGACAAAGACCGGAATGGCACCATACTGGATCATTGCCGCAATCGTTGTCGGGAATCCGGCCGCAACCGTGATCACCTCATCCCCGCGGTTGATCCTCCTGTCTCCCAAAAGAGGTGAGGTCAATGTCATAAATGCAACAAGATTTGCTGAAGATCCGGAATTAACAAGAGCACAGTAGCGGATGCCCAGATATTCCGCAAATTTCTTTTCAAATTCATCCGTATAACGTCCTGCCGTAAGCCAGAATTCCAATGCCGAATCTACCAGATTACACATTTCGTCATGATCATACACACGGGATGCATAAGGGATCCTGTCTCCCTCATGATATTCCTTTTTGTTATGATAGGTGTCACAGTACTCTGCCACCATTTTTAATATTTCTTCCTTTGCCTGCTGTTCTGTTTTATTTTCGAACATACTGCCTCCATTCTGTGCTCTTTTGCACATTTTATCTCATTATTCTCGCTCTGCCCGGTAATATCCGCCACATTGCTCCCGGACAATCATCATCTGACAGAGTAAAATTCATCAATTTCCCGATCCATCTCTGCCGGTATGTCTCCTCCTGCAAGCCATACCTTACTGAACCGGCATGTCATATCCATGCACTCATCAATATGCCACCGCGGAGTCCAGCCAAAGATCCTCTTTATCTTACTGCAGTCCAGTTTAAGGAAATTGGCCTCATGAGGAGCATTCGCCTCCGCCTGGTTTTCCCAGCATGCATCCTCTCCCCAGTATTTGCAGAAAAGATCCGTGAGCTCTCCTGTCGTCACACAGTCACACTCATCCGGTCCAACATTATAAAAGCCGGCATATTTTTTATCCTCATACTGCTTTTGTGCGATCAGAAGATAGACCCCCAAAGGCTCCAGCACATGCTGAAACGGTCTGGTCGAATACGGATTTCTGACACCAATGGTCTCTCCCCTCTGCATTGCCCTGACACAGTCAGGAATGATACGATCATTTGCAAAATCACCGCCACCGATCACATTCCCTGCTCTCGCAGTCGATACTGCCAGATCGCGGTCCTGAAAGAAGGAATTTATATAGCTGTGTGTTACCAGCTCCGAACAGGATTTACTGTTGGAATACGGATCAAAACCATCCAAAGGCTCATTTTCCCTGTAGCCCCACTCCCATTCCTTATTTTCATATACCTTGTCCGTCGTCACATTTAAAAAGCTTTTGACACATGGATTTAGCCGCACACATTCACATATATTTACAGTCCCCATTACGTTTGTCTCATAGGTATATACCGGATCCTTATACGAATCCCGGACAATCGGCTGGGCAGCCAGATGCAGCACGATCTCCGGCTGCGTTTCCTGAAACACCTTTTTGAGATGCTCCAGATCACGGATATCTCCAATAACAGAATTCATATGGGATTCCAGATCTGCCAGAGAAAAAAGATCCGGTTTCGTAGGCGGTTCCAGTGAATACCCTGTCAGCTCTGCCCCCGCCTTGATCAGCATTCTGCTGAGCCAGCTTCCCTTAAAACCGGTATGACCGGTTATCAATACACGTTTGCCTTTGTAAAATGATATATCCATCTCTCTTTCCTTTCCGGTTAGTCCTCCCATTTTTTCCATGGGGCGTTTCCTGTCCGCAGATACTGCTCCAGCATGTCCATTTCACGCTTGTTATCCATGCACTGCCAGAACCCTCTATGCATATAGGACATAAGCTCGCCCTCAGCAGCCAGACGTTCCAGTGGTTCTCTTTCCAAGATCGTATCGTCACCGTCAATATAATCAAAGATCTCCGGTTCCAGAACCATATAGCCCGCATTGATCGGCGCTCCATCTGAAATATTCTTTTCACGGAAAGATTTCACGGCATTATCCCCGCCTATATTCAAAACGCCCTTCTGCTGTTCCTGCATAACTGCTGTCAGCGTGGCCTTCTTGCCATGTTTTTTATGAAATTCTACCAGTTTGGCAATATCGACATCACATACGCCATCACCGTAGGTAAGCATAAACGGTTCATTCCCGATATACTGCTGTATCCTCTTTACACGGCCTCCCGTCATTGTCTCCAGCCCGGTATCCACAACCGTCACCTTCCACGGCTCGCAATGATGATCATGAACGATCACATTCTTCTCTCCATTAGAATAATCGAAAGTTATATCACTATGATACAGGAAATAGTTGGAAAACCACTCCTTGATCATATGCTGCTTATAACCGGCACAGATAATAAACTCATTAAAGCCATAATAAGAATATTCCTTCATGATATGCCAAAGGATGGGATTTCCTCCAATCTCCACCATAGGCTTCGGCTTATACTGGGATTCCTCCGATATACGGGTTCCCTTTCCTCCTGCCAACAATACTACTTTCATAATTCCTCCATTTTAATGTCATCTACATGCTTCCATAAGCATACGCTTATATTTTAATTCCTGTATCTGTCTGATCATACTGTATTGAAACGTCACTTTTTTGTCATTGCTGCATAATGATAAAAATACCTCTCAGATACCGCAGTATCGGAACCACAAACATAACTGCCATAAATACCACAAATACAATCGCAAAGATCTCATATGCCACACTGCCGGATAC
>JALFLW010000099.1 GCA_022774505.1 Lachnospiraceae bacterium | reverse complement strand
GGTAAATCTCTATCATTCTTCCGTATAAAATAACGGTTATAATGATCGACAGAATCCGCATGGTAATACTGATCAGCAGCGTTTCCATGGATAACAAGAACAAATCCCCCAGTTCCATATCTTCCAGTGCATCCACAATCCTTGTGATTGCTTCCGATGCGTCCACTGCTGTGTTTCCGGAAATTACTCCGGCGGCATTGTTGACCACATGCTGGCCAACGTCAAAGACCGCCATCGTGATATTGAACGTATTCGTCACCAGATAAATGGCTACATACGCCTTAAAGATCCAGAGGAAAATGTTGTAAGTCTCAAATTCATGGAAATTGTTTTTCTGCGTTACCATCGTAATCAGTTCATAGCACAGGACAAATGTGATGATCAGTCCCGCAATGGGGACAATCACCGTTTGGGAAATGTTCTGGATCAGATTGAAGATTCCGGCATTCCATCCCTGCGGTGTCTGTCCCACCTGCCCGGCTATGGTTCCCACCTGCTCATTGACAGACGTGAACATGTTATCCAAACAGGACTTGATAAGCCCGATCAGGATATCCTTTATCGCTTCCGTAATTCTCTCAATGATGGTGTTCATCTACCACTCCTCTTAAGAGAACAATGTTGCCAGCTGTGGAATCAGGGTAGTTCCCAGCAGCATGATTCCGGCACCAGCCATCAGCTGTTTGATGCCCTGGCTCTTAGCACCGGGATTGTCGTTTCCATATCCTTCCAGAAGGTTTACGACACCCCACACGCCAAGACCTGCGCCGATTGCGACTACAAGAGTTTTTAAAGTTGTAATTGCACTGCTAAAAAATGCCATATACATTCACCAAAACTGACTTCTTTCAGGTGTTTACGGGAACGAAAATACACCGACTAAAAAGCCGGTGCACCTAGTGTCAGTTATTCCTTTCCTCATTATTTTCTGTTCATTCCCAAGGTTACTCCGACAGTTCTACATGAATTACTTCCACCTCTTCTTCAGATTTCGGTGTATACTGCGGATTTAACTCTTTCTCAACTTTGTACCGGTTCTTCTCGTTTTCATCTGCAAGAAGCCGATAGTTTTTGTGTTTCGTGATATCATATTTGTCCGAGAAAAATGGTCTGGCACCACGGATCTGCAGGATACATTTTCCTCCATCCATGACTGCAATCTCATCTTCAGTCATCAGCTGTTTACCTGTTTTCTGGTAATTCAATCCAAAAGACTTCTGATTACTCCTCGTCTCCGAAGTGTTATACAGGTCAATGGTTTCCTTACCCAGAAGCTCGCTCATTTCCTTTAAGGTAGTTTTCTCTTTTCCTCCAAGAAATAGTGTGGTATCACAGTTACCCAGAATAGTATCTGCACTATCCTTATACATTGCCTTTAGCTGACTCTGTGACTGCAAAATAATAGAAGCAGAGATTTCCCTGCTTCGGATGGTTGCAATCAGCTTGTCAAACTGAGGAATTTGTCCAATATTGGCAAACTCATCAGCAATGACACGCACATGAACTGGCAGTCTTCCACCATATTCATCATCTGCTTTGTCACAAAGCAGATTGAAAAGCTGTGACTGTAACATGGCAATCACAAAGTTAAAGGTTGTATCTGTATCGGACATAATCAAAAACAAGGCTGTCTTCCTGTCCCCAATCTTATCCAGTTCCATTTCATCATAAGACATGATCTCACGAAGTTCTGCTATATCAAATGGTGCCAGCCTCGCACCACAGGAAATAAGAATACTTTTGGCTGTTTTGCCTGAAACAAAATGTCAATAGTTTTTTCATCAAAAAAGGCACTTTTTCGTGTCAAATCAGAGGTAAAACAGCTAAAATACTGATGAAAACGTTCTTTGTTGTTGCCACCACTAAATTACTCAGCCAGTTTTTCCTCTGTTTCCAAGAAGTCCGAACGGTTAACTTCATTCACCAACATCCGGTTGATTTTCTCCTGCATCGTCTCTCTTGCGTTCTCACTATAATGGAATCGGACAACATAAGTTGTCTGCCCAATCCTTTTTGTAAATGTATTGTTTTCCGTTTTCGGATTCATAACCTGTCCCATAAGCTTCTCCTTTCTTTCATGTGATTTACTGGCGGGCGGGGTGGCAGACTGATCT
>JALFLW010000097.1 GCA_022774505.1 Lachnospiraceae bacterium | reverse complement strand
TGCTAAATTGCTTAAATATGTGTTTGCAAAACTTGGGGCGTAAGTACCGGCGGGTGCAAGTGCCTCTCGAAACCCCTGATTCCCACCTTGGGGTAAATACGGGAGGATGCGTTCATCAAACATCAAAGCAGCAAAGCAATTTGTCTTTTCGAAATCCGTAAGTGACAAGACAATTTTTCTAGTCACAGCTTACGGATTAATTTGTTTTCCAGGGCAAAATGCTATTTACTCTTCAGGACATAAGATATATTATGGGGTACTTCCCAATATTGGTATGAGAAGTCTTAGTTATTTACTCAAACCTCTCACTTCAACTATTGATAATTTTTTGTTTCCCGGTGATCCCCTTTTTCTTTAACCATTTTTTGTACGACTGCATTTTGTCTGCAGGCACGGTTATCACCGCTTTTCCATTCAGTTTTGCAAATGCATTCTTTCCGATCCGGGATGCCTTAAGCTTTTTGCTTTTGATCACTATCTTATGAAGCTTTTTGCAATTATAAAATGCCTTTTTGCCGATGCTTTCAACATTTGTGCCGATAACTGCCCTGGTTATCTTTTTATTTCCGGCAAACGCCTGAGACGCTATTTCTGTCACCTTGTAAGTCACTCCGTCAACAGAAATGGTTTCCGGTATCGTTATCGTCTTTTTCGCCTTTGCAGATACTTTCAAAAATGTCACTGTCTTTTTGTTTTTGGCAGTACCGGTTATCTTATATTCATTACCCTTTTTGTCTTTTATTTTATCTCCTGCTTTTTGGGATTTTGTATGTTTGGAACCTGCCGGTGATGCAGATGGATTTTTCCCTGGCACCGGTTCACCGGATGATGCAGGCAGCTGGGACACCACAGGTGATGGGGCTTCCGATGATGCAGGGGACTTAGAGCCCTCCGGCAATGGAGCTTTGGATGGCACTGACGGCTGCTTAGATCCCTCCGGGGATGGCTCTTGGGAAGTGACAGGCTTTCCGGACTGCTCCGGTGCTTCCGTTTGTCCCGGTATCTCGCTACTCTCAGGCTTTCGTGTGTGATCCGGTGACGGTGACTGACTTTCTACCGGTATGTCACTGACCATTGGTGTATCCGATGCTTTCGGACTGACGACCAGTGATTTCGATGGGACCTCCACGCTCTCAATAGTATATTCCACCGCTGCCACGGCACCACCGGATGCAATAGAAGCTTTTATGATCCCTTCTGATGTCAGATCCTTCGTGACCTCCCCATCTCGTGTATAAATAATATCATAGGAAATATCCTTGTCACCGATCCATTCATCACTATAAACATAGTTTATTTTAGCCTCATGCGGTTTACCATCATATTGTATAATATCCTTCTCTGCTTTCACTGTGGCAGATACTTTATGGGAAGCATCCGACTTACAGGCTGCGGTCAGAGTATCCCCCTGTGCCGTGCATTCCATGTCATGGACAGGTTTTACACTTTCTTTGTTGGTATAATATCCTCCACGGCATCCTTTATATGTCTCCCTGACAACGCCATGGGAGGCATCCAGGGATGGTATCAGATCCGGAATATAATCCTGATCATCACTCTCATCCAGATTCTGATACCATTTCTGCGTTCCATCTGTTACTCCCTTATTTAACTCCCAGCATACATCTCCTTGGATGAACTGCTCCCAGGTTCTTCCGCCATCCTCAGTCTCTGTCTCCGATTCATAATATGTATTCTCTATGGTTCCTCGCATATTTCTGGTAACCGGATAAACCTCTCCATCTCCTTCATTGAAATTGCCACTTGTATAACAATCGCGGATCGTGCCCATATTCCAACCGGCAATAAATCCTTTATCTGTCTTGAAAGAATCACTACTCTCTGCAGTCGAATCGATATGGATTCCGATCACTATACAGTTTTCTATGGTTCCATAGTTTCTTCCGCATATTGCTCCGGATCCTTGCTCCGTACCATCCGGATCATTCAGATGGATCATTGAAAAACACACATTTTTTACTGTCCCGTATAAATGCGGTGTAATGGCACTCTGAGTCTCATACCTATCCCGCGTCAAATTTTCGATCCGGTGTCCATTCCCATCAAACACTCCATAATACGAATCATATGTCATAATCCATGATTCTTCTGATGCCTCAAAGTTCAGATCCGTTTCCAGACGGACATTCAGGTCATTTTTTCCATTTATAAAATCTCTAAGCTTGACGGCATCTTCCTGACTCTTTATAAGGACGCACCACTCACCGTTCTCTTTTACAGCCGGAATACGGATCAATTTCAAATCCTCTGTAATCTTTTCTCCGGGATAATGAAGCCGGTATGAATAATGATCCTCACAGTAGAGATATCCCTCTTCCAGAACAGTTCCATACGCTACATACGATCCCTTTCCTTCCATTTCTACGTGACACTCCTGAGGAGTCCTGTTCAGAACCAGCGTCATATCCTCCGTGATATCATCCGATCCACCCCACTCCTCTCCTGTCTCCGTCTGGTAACTGTACGTATACTGCTCGTCATCCAGGACCCCACCAAGCCCTGTCTCATGTAAAACAGTAATGGTATCATATATTTCATTTCCCAGTTTGAAAGTTACCTGGTGTGTCTTAAGATCTGTGGACAGTTCCATCTTCTTGGTGTCTTCATCATATTTGTATGTATATACCTGATCCTCTGTCTCTATCACATTATCCCTTGATGGCAGAAATGTTTTTATGGTTCCATCCTCTGATGTCATCGTATCTGTGACCACTCTGCCATTGATCCTGGTAATGGCCGTATCTGCCGGCAACCCTGTCAATGTATACAGATATGTCGGTCTGCCGGAGAAATCATAGGTCTGTCCGTAATTGTTTCCGCTCCATCCCTCTGCTATATTATCCACGTTGTAACTTCCTCCTGTCACCCGGATATTATCACAGCGAAATAGTGCTGATCTACCCTCGCTAATATTTTCTCCCCGGTAATCGATCTGTCCTCCTGTTACTTTGATCGATTTTTCTGCCCCTATGGCAGATATATTAGAAGCACCTGACTTTCCCTGAATCTTCCCCCCGGATATCACGACATGATCTGCATTAATTGCCCGATTATTGTCTACCAGCAGGTTTCCGCCCGTCATTACGACTTCATCAAGCTGCTTTCCGCTCTGACTTATCGCACAGTTTATCCTTAACGATCCTCCTTCTATATACATCTGTCCTCTTCCCGTGTATTTTGCTGCCACGGGCATAAAGGACTTTACGCTTAAAGTGCCGTTTTCATCTGTATCCCTTATTCTCAAGGTTCCTGAAACGGAGATGGCAGTTCCGTAACTGCTTCCATCCTCAAGTACCGAGTCCTTCTTTGTATATATATTGGCAGTCCCTGCGATATCCATAAGCGGGAAGAGATACGAATATATATCTCCCGCACAATAATCAACCTCATTACAATATGTATCATCATTTTTGATATCCGCTCCATCAAAGATGATATTCGCTTCAACGCCCTCTGCTACAGCTATATGCGTATCGATATAAGCACCATTAATATAATTGGACCCTTTGATGATATATGTCCCATCTGTCGTGATATTGATATCAATAATATGAAATGTCTGCTCTACTTCCTTATAGTCGTATATTACCTTTTCCGTGATCAGACTGCTGTCTGACAGATCATATACCACCGCATTTTCCGTAGAAACCGCAGATCTCATTGAAACCGTATTCTGCACCGCCCCTGCATACGCAGATGCATTTGCTGTATATGGTATGCTGCTGAGCACCGTTGCCGACAACGTAACGACACATACAAGTTTTGCTGCATTTTTCCGCATTTTCCTGTTGTGGTTTTTCCTGATTTCTTCCCTGTTAAAGTGATAAAATTTTTTTCGCATCCAACTCCTCCATTTCCTTTTCATACTTCCTGTAATATTCTCCCAGCACCTTTTCATCCTGCCACGGCTTTATACGACCCACATAATGAATGATCTGCGGCTGCTTTCGCTCCAGATCCCGATACAGTTCCAGACTATTTACATTTCCACTACGCAGATGCTCCTCCACAAATGTCATATAATTCCATGTGATATCCAATGTTTTGACCTTCCCGTCAAAAAGCATATTCAACACATCCTGATCACAATATGTATATTTGTGTCTGTTTAGCAGTTCAAATACTTCGTCCATAGAAAGTCTCTGTCTGGCCTTTTCCAGATCGATCAGCAACACTCCGGAATTAAAATAATTTTCCGGTACTTTCATTCCCAGTGCATCTGTCCTGTAATTATCCACATTATATGGATAATTGTCCAAAAACACGGCACGTTTCGTCCGGGAGTATACACGAAACTCCTCTGCCCTGACTGCTGCGATCTGTGCACCCTCCAATGCCATATCATACAGCCGGCTGACATCCCCGTTGATCACCATATCACAATCCAGATATAAAACCCTGTGATAATCAGCGAACATATCATCCAATAATAATAAACGGTACGTCGCCTCCACCGTATAATAATATCCCACCTCTTTAGGAAGCTTATAACTCCACTTCTCCATAGAGAGTAGACGAATGGTTACATTCTCCTGCTTGTTTTCTAAGGATAGGATCTTTTCCTGATTCTCCTCAGATATATCCTTATGCAGGATCAGAATGTCATAGCACCTCGTTTTGTCTCTATTGCAAAGCAGAGAATATATTGCTACACGCAGATGTGGTGCATAGTTATTGTCGCTTGCAAAGCAGATTACTACCGGCTCATATGCCGGTCTGATCCGATATTCTGTCATGTCTCCTCCTTGATATTACCGCCTCTCCCTCCCCACTTTATCTTTCCTTATCTTCTTATGGGGATTTGGAGATACTGATAATATCACCATAATAACGTATTTTAACAGTATCCGCAAGGTTTCATTATCATAAATGCGGTATTATTTGCACAAAAAGGGCAAAACCTGCGTTTTGCCCTCCAAGAATTGCTCCGCAATTCTCGTTGGCATTCCACTACATACGAGCGTTTTCTTGTACACCAAAAAGGGCAAATCCAGCGTTTTCCTATACACTTAAAAAGGACCGATATCTCTATCGATCCCTTTCATCTTATCCGTATTTAGCGGTGAATCCGTATTATTTAACAGATCTGGGCTCCTGCAGGCATATCCTTCTCAGGAGTAACCAGTGCCAGATTTCCATCCGCATCCTCCGCACAAAGAAGCATTCCCTCAGACAGAACACCAGCCAGCTTTGCAGGCTTTAAGTTTACCAGTACCATTACCTTTTTACCTACCATCTCTTCGGCTGAGTAATGTTGTTTGATACCTGATACGATCTGCTTGACCTCGCTGCCGATACGCACCTGGGAGCACAGAAGTTTTTTAGATTTCTTTACTTCTTCACAGGCAATGATCTCTCCTACCTGGAACTGCATCTTCGTAAAATCATCAAAGGTGATCTCCGGCTTTGCCTCCATATCGATCACATTCTCCGGTGCTGCTCCACCGTTAGCTGCCGCCTGTGCTTTCTGGATCTCCTCGGCCTTTGCCTGCACCTCTGCTATATCCAGACGGGCAAAGAGGATCTCCGGCTTCTCTGTTACTTTCGTACCATTGACATAACCACCAAAGTGATCCATCTCCTCTAACGGGCGTTTGGCTGCACCGATCTGGGCAAGAATACGTTCTGTCGTCTCCGGCATAAATGCTTCCAGAAGGCTTGCACCAATAGTGATACTCTCCAGAAGATTATAAAGCACTGTAGAAAGACGGTCCTTTTTCGCTTCGTCCTTTCCGAGGATCCATGGCTCTGTCTCGTCGATATATTTATTACATCTCTTAAAGATCGTAAATACTTCCGTGATCGCATCTGCAACACGAAGTTTGTCCATCTTTTCTTCAACCTTTTTCGGTGCCGCCAGTACAACAGCCTTCAGATCATCATCTACTGCCTCTGCGACTCCCTTATCCTCAGCGACTCCGCCAAGGTATTTATTGGTCATAGAGATCGTGCGGTTTACAAGATTGCCCAGCGTATTGGCAAGATCGGAGTTCATCCGCTCTACCATCAGCTCCCAGGTGATGACACCGTCATTTTCAAATGGCATTTCATGAAGTACGAAATAACGGACAGCATCCACACCAAACATATCCACAAGATCGTCCGCATAGATAACATTTCCCTTCGATTTGCTCATCTTTCCATCACCCTGCAGCAGCCACGGATGACCAAATACCTGCTTTGGCAGCGGCTCTCCCAAAGCCATGAGGATGATCGGCCAGTAAATGGTATGGAAACGAATGATATCTTTTCCGATCAGATGGAGATCTGCCGGCCAGAACTTCTTATAAAGATCCTCTCCATTTTCATCGAGGCGGTCCTCCCCATCCACATCATAGCCAAGACCGGTGATATAGTTGCTGAGAGCATCCAGCCATACATATACCACATGATCCGGATCAAAATCCACTGGGATTCCCCACTTAAAAGAGGTTCTGGATACACACAGATCCTGCAGCCCCGGAAGAAGGAAATTGTTCATCATCTCATTTTTACGTGACTCCGGCTGAATAAATTCCGGATGTGTATTAATATGCTCGATCAGGCGGTCCGCATATTTGCTGAGCTTTAAGAAATATGCTTCCTCCTTTGCCGGCTGACATGGACGTCCGCAGTCCGGACACTTTCCGTCTACCAGCTGAGACTGTGTAAAGAAGGACTCGCAAGGTGTACAGTACATACCTTCATAAAATCCCTTATAAATATCGCCCTGATCATAAAGCTTTTTGAATATCTTCTGTACCTGCTTTTCATGATCCTCATCCGTCGTGCGGATAAAGCGGTCATACGATGTATTCATCAGATCCCAGATCGTCTTGATCTGTCCGGAAACATCATCTACAAATTTCTTTGGAGTGATTCCTGCTTCCTCTGCCTTAAGCTCGATCTTCTGACCATGCTCGTCCGTTCCTGTCTGAAAACGGACGTCATATCCCTGCTGTCTCTTGAAACGCACAATGCTGTCTGCCAGAACGGCCTCATATGTGTTACCGATATGTGGTTTTCCTGACGTATACGCAATCGCGGTTGTCAGATAAAATCTCTTTTTCTCTGCCATCTGCTGTCCCTCTTTTCCTAATTTTCTAACAATAACCCTATCTTATTTACTTTATTATTCCTCCCACGATTTGTCAACTGTCCCATGTAAATTAATCCCTATCCACCCATCCGGATCAATCCCTGTCCGTTCTCCATCATTTCATGCTGTACCGCACCTATTTCTGCACCTCATAAAGAAGCTCCATCTTCATGTCATAATAATTCGGTGTCATATCCAGATAATGCACATGGGGATTTTCAAAACGCTGCTCCTCCGGCCACATCTCTTCCTTCATCTGCTGATTTACATATGCCCGGATCTCCTCCAGGGAAGGCTCCTTATAAACAAGCTTCCCATCCTTAAAGATCGGCACCTGAAGCTCCTTGCCGGTACAGTTATCAAAGGTACGCTGACGCCATGGTGCCACAGGATCCACATAGCGAAACGGCTTTGTCAGATCGATCTGCTCATCATATTTACCGATCAGATCAGCCACTGCCTTTCCCGTCTCATCATAAATGCGGTATACCTTCTTTAAGCCCGGATTTGTGATCTTTTCTACATTCTCAGAAACTTTTATCCTCGGCTGATAAACTCCATCCCGTTTTACGGCAGATATCTTGTATACTGCCCCGAAAACCGGTTCACTCTTGGAAGTGATCAGACGCTCTCCGACACCGAAGCTGTCTATACAGCCTCCCTGATCGATCAGGGAGGAGATTGTATACTCATCCAGACTATTGGAAGCTACGATCCGGCAGTCCTGCAGACCGGCCTCATCAAGCATCTTTCTTGTCTTTTTGGACAGGTAGGCAAGATCACCACTGTCAATACGCACACCTTTCAGACGTTTTCCCATCGGTTCAAGCACCTCTTTGGCAATACGGATCGCATTTGGTACGCCACTTTTGAGTACATCATATGTATCGATCAGAAGTACTGTTTCATCCGGATATGTCTCTGCATATTTGCGGAATGCCGTATATTCATCCTCATAATACATTACCCAGCTGTGTGCCATCGTACCACCTACCGGGATACCAAACATCTCCCCTGAAAGAACCGTTGCCGTGCCATTGACCCCACCGATATATGCCGCCCTGGCACCATAGACCGCCGCATCCATATTATGTGCACGTCTCGCACCGAAATCAGAAACTGCCCTGCCCTGTGCTGCACGTACAATACGACTCGCCTTGGTTGCCACCAGAGACTGATGATTTACCTGCAAAAGAACAGCAGTTTCCACCAGCTGTGCATCGATCAGCGGAGCCACGATCGTGAGAACCGGCTCATTAGGATACATGATCGTTCCTTCCGGAAATGCATACATATCTCCTTCAAATTTGAAACTGTGCAGATATTCCAGAAAATCCTCTTCAAAGATCTTCTGCTCTCGCAGATATGCAATATCTTCATCATCAAAGTGAAGATCCTGAATATATTCTATGATCTGTTCAAGACCTGCAAAAATAGAATAGCCGCCACCATCCGGATTCTTGCGGTAAAACACGTCAAATGCCACTCTCGTATCTCTGTCCTGTTCTCTAAAATATCCATTACTCATTGTGAGTTCATAGAAATCCATAACCATTGTCAGATTACGCCTATCAAACTGTTTCATATTCTCACTACCTTTCTGTATCACCATGCAGTTACTCTTACACGATCCTGACCTGGCATGACCGCATAGTATCCAGTGCTGCCCTGTGGCTCTCCGGTGTCACCCCGGCACAGCAGCTGCTGTCTACAGTTATCGGGGTTTCGGGAAGCCACGCTTTTGTTCCAAGTACATTAGATACCACGCAGATATCCGTACAAAGCCCGACAAACTCTATCTCCTCCGGATTCCAGCGAGCCAGATCCTGTATCAGCTCTTTACTTCCAAAGGTCGGTTTTTCATATTTATCTGCTCCCTCTGCCAGTCCGGCGATCTCCTCCGGCAGTTCCCAGCCCCAAGTGCCACGGATACAGTGCTTTACCGGAAGGTTCTTTCCCTCCTGCGTCTCCGGATAGTCCTCTCCGTGAGTATCATATGTATATACTACCCGTGCTCCCCTTTGCCGGTACTCTTTTATCTTCTCTATGACTGCCGGTACGATCGCCTCAGCTTCCTTCGTCCCCAGACTGCCGGATATAAAATCATTCTGCATATCAACGACAACTAATACTTTATTCATATTAACCTCCATTCCGCAGACGCCTTGCATCGAAAGAATCGCGGGCAAAATATCAGATTTTACTCTGCGATCAGGGCTATTTTGTGACGCCTGCGGCACAAATAACCGTGTGTATATCAAAAGCGGTGTTGTCTCTCTCCGCTGCATTTGCGATACAGACATGACGGTCGATTCGAACTGCCTGTTTCCTTCTCCCCGGTCTTTTCTACCCGGTCTGCAATGCTTCTCCGAAAATTCGGCTTGTGCAGCTCTCTTCCAAGGATTGCCTCATAAATAGACTGAAGCTGTGTCAATGTAAATTCTTCTCCTGCCAACTCAAAAGCTATGTCTGTGTACTCTATTTTATTTTTCAGTCTCTGCAGTGCTGTCTTGATGACCTTCTCATGGTCAAAGGCTATGTCTTCTTCCGTAAGTGTCACACCATCCGCCAGAAGGATCAGTCTGCCATCCTCTCCGGCTTTTACGGTAAACCACTTTACCCTGGCGGCATCATCTCCTGCCACCGGATGGAGCCTTTCCTTTGGCACCAGTGCCATATATGCCACCGAGATCACACGCATTCTGGGATCTCGGCCTACATCGCCAAAGGTATACAGCTGCTCCATATAGATATCCGCCAGATCAGTCTCCTCCTTTAACTCCCGTGCGGCTGCCTGTTCCAGCGACTCATCCATCTCTACAAATCCTCCGGGAATTGCCCATTTGCCCAAATATGGATGACCTCCACGCTCGATCATCAGCAGCTCAAGGGAATAATCCTTTCTGGGGTTTACCGTAAAGATAAGCATGTCTACGGTCACTGCCGGTTTCTCATATCGGTCCGGATCATATTGCTTCAAAAATTCCGTCTCTGTCATTCCGTTTTGATCCCGTACTTCCACGTATTATCTCTCCTTTCGTATCTTATTCTCACTTTGAGAATTATATTATATGCTTTATTATACTCTTTTTGAGTATTATGTCAATCCTTTTTTACTTTTTTTACATGCACTCATCCAAGACACGCCCCAGCACCCGGATAGACTCCTGCAGCTGCTCGTCTTCTTTGTCATCCAGTTCTATCTGGATGATCTGCTCCAGTCCCTGACTTCCCACGATGGCCGGAAGACTAAGTGCCATGTCACATGCCCCGTACTGCCCTTCCACGATGCCCGACACGGTCAGGATAGAATGTTCATTTCTCATAATACACTCACATATACGCCGCACGGCCATTGCTACTCCGAAATAAGTGGCCTTTTTGCTCTCGATGATCTTATACGCACTATCCTTTACCTGATCATAGATGCGCTCCGTATCATCATGATATTCATCCGGCTGACACATATCATAAAAATCCTTCAGATCAATTCCTGAGACATTTGCACTGCTGAATACTGCCAGCTCACTGTCCCCATGCTCTCCAATGATAAATGCATGCACACTTCTGGCATCTACTCCCAGTTCATTTCCAAGCATACACTTCAGACGTGCCGTGTCTAATACTGTTCCCGAACCGATGACACGGTGTCTGGGCAGTCCCGAAAATTTCCAGGCAGCATAGGTAAGAATATCCACCGGATTTGATACAACCAGAAGAATCCCCTCAACATTTCTTGCTGCGATCTCTCCCATGATCTGACGATAAATTTCTATATTTTTGTGTACGAGATCAAGACGTGATTCCTCCGGTCTCTGATTGCACCCGGCCGTGACAATGATGATCGCACTGTCTGCAATATCATCATAATCTCCTGCATGAATATGGATCGGCATGGCAAAAGGCATACCATGCATAATGTCCATAGCCTCTCCCTCTGCTTTTTTCCGATCCACATCCAAAAGCACCATCTCCGAAAATAAACCACTCTGCATAAGAGAAAATGCCGTTGCCGCACCTACATATCCACAACCTATAATTGCAATTTTCCTATTATTCATGTTGTACACCATACCTTTCCCTGCGTCTGCATCATATAGCCGCAGACATCATTTTTTTCGGATCCTTAACATATCCTAAATGTATGGTTATTATCTCCGGATTTATAAATAATATGACTGATAAAAGTGCAATATCGGCGTTTTGTCTTTTCCACTATATTCCATTACGGATTTTTTGCTATATACAAAAAAACTGCCGGCCATCACTCAGACAGTCAACAGTTTTTATTTTTTCTCTCAAATTGATATGCCATGATGATCCGGCATCATCCCTGTACATTTGTCCCACACTTATTACAATATACAGACCCCTCCGGTACAACGGCACCACATTTCGGACAGCTTGTGCCGCCCTGGATCCGGACAATCTCTTCCTTCAGATCGACGATCTCACTCAAAAGGCTGCTGATATTTGCAATCTGCTCATCGGCAACCTCGCCCTCCTTATGCATATCATAATAACGTTTTCCAAGTGCGATATATTCTTTATTTAACGCATCCTCTTTCGATTTGATATCCAGCTTCAATTTTGCGATCCCGGATACCTCCTTTGCTTTCTGACTTACATCTCTTCCCGCTGTAGTCAATGTCTCTTTCATATTATCAAAAAATGCCATGATTCTTCCTCCCCTTAAATGAAACTGTTATCTATATATTATATAACATTTGTCTTAAAAATCAATGTTCTTCCTATATTCTGTGCCCCTTTACAATATTCAGATATTTGGACAGTACCTTGTATTATTCTATGATTACGCCCCGATGCTCTACAGATGTCGAAAATACGATCAGCGTATTTGTTCTTCCATATTCCTGAAGTTCCCCAATGAATTGATCCAGCTCCACCGTACTCTGAAAAAGCACCTCCAACAGCATGGAGTAATCCCCGGTGACACAATTACATTCCACGACATTTTTGCACTCTTTAATATACGGATAAAATTTCTTTTTATCCTGTGGCGATACCTCGAGATTAATAAATGCCTTAATATGATAGCCCATTACCTGCGGATTAACCTGTGCATGAAAGCCCTCGATATATCCCTTATTTACCAGATTATCAATACGTGCCGAAACAGCAGGTGAGGACAGATACACCTTTGCAGCGATCTCCTTCAAAGGAATCCTGGCATTATCCTGCAGCATGTTCAATATTTCATAATCAATATGATCTAATTCGTTCTTTTTCATTGGAATCCACCTCTTTTTCTACATTGTGTCATAATAAACAAAAAATCCACATTAAACAAAAAAAACGGCATAGTTTCTGTAAAACTACGCCGTTGTATAAACAAAATATAGCATATAACTTTATTTTTGTCAATTTGCAATGATTCCGAACGCCTCCCGGAATCTATATAACTAACCTACAATACGTCTTGCGCATGCCGGCTGGTTATAATACATACTGTCCGTTGTAATTCCGTACTGTCTTCCCTTTGCGTGAACAACACGACCGCCACCAATGTACATTGCTACGTGACCGATGCTTCCACCATGCTTATAAAAGATCAAATCTCCCGGCTGTACATTAGAAAGACTTACGCTTCTGCCACATCCGGCCTGTGATCCGGAAGAATGCGGCAGGCTATAACCATACTGTGCATAAATTCTCATTGTAAATCCGGAACAGTCAGCTCCTCCTGTCAAGCTTGTACCACCCCATCTGTATGGGTTACCTACAAACTTCTGAGCGTAACTTGCGATATCTGATCCGGTGGAACCGCTTGCACTTGAATTTGAACTGCTTGAGCTGCTGCGTGATGAACTGCTTGAGCTTGAACTACTGCTTGAAGAGCTTCTACGGGTACTGTAGCTTCTGCGGGTAGTCGTCCTGCTGCTGCGTGATGAGCGGCTTGAGCTTGAACTGCTGTGTGAAGTTGTACCGGTGCTTCTTGATGCACGGGATGCTGCAAGAGCGGCAAGTCTCTGTCTCTCTGCTCTCTTTGCTGCACGTTTTCTTCTGCGTTCTGCCTTAATCTCTGCCATTGACTTTGCATGCTTAAATCTTACATGAAGTGTAACATATTCCTTACGGACATAACCCTTTGTATCACCATCGATCTCAATCTTGTACCAGTGATCGGTGGATTTTAATACATCATAATTTTCCTCGATAGGAATCTGTGTGATAATCTTGGACTTAATATCTGCTTTCTTACGAACATTCAATGTAACAACTGTTGTCTTTACACGAACATATTTCTGACCATATTTACCGATCATCTTTTTTGCATCCTTGCCAATCGCAAGATAGCTTTTCTTAATATAACCGGTTACGTTACCGGAACGGATCTTAGCCCATCCGTTCTTGGTCTTTAATACATCAGCAGAACATCCCTTGTATAAACGTCCTACGATCTTGCTGTGGGTATTTGGCTTTCTACGAACATGAACATAATCACTTGCTGTGGAGATTGCCTTTACGCTCATATCTGTTACCAGACCCTTATCAACACGCTTTGGCTGTCCATTGTTCTTTGGTGCTTTTTTCTTCTTTTCTTCCTTCGCCGGCTCGGCTGTTGTTTCTGCTGAAGCCTCCGGTGATGCAGATACTGCAGATTCTGTCGCAGTCTCTGCCGGCTGTGAAACCGACGAATTGATAATGGAATCCTTATTATTTGATGAAAACTTATCTAAAGAAAGAGAAATGCCTGCCATATTCAGTTCACGACAGATATTTGCTGCAGTCGGCACTACAAATGTCACTGCAAATCCTGCGATCAATGTCGCTGTAAGACCCAAACAAACCGCTTTCCTTTTAAATTTTCTTGATTTTAACATATCAAAAATCCTTTCCTTTGCATGTACATTTCCATATTTCTATGTCTTTCCTGTAATCTGCCAAACAATGTACTCTTCAAAATATTACATAATTGTTACACGTTATTAACAATTATAGTGACCATATTGAAATTTGTCAACCAGCATTTTGTGAAAATTTTAAGAAATTATTACATATTTCTGTGCAACATTGCCCGAAAATAGGAAAAAGCCTTTCTTTAAAGCAAAGAAAAGCTTTCTACCTATGTAGATTTTCGATTATTTTCTAGAAGTCCCGGTTATTTATTTGCGGACAAGGATTACCTGCGTAGCTTCCATATAGGGCTGTGTAAAATCCACTTTTTCCTTACGCTCATCAGTAATAGTCAGGGCAGCTACTCCCACGTCTGCCATTTTTCTTTCCACAGACGGCACTACGGAATCAAACGCTGTGTCAGAAATCTTAAGTGTCATATCCAGTTCATCACAGACAGCTTTCATGATATCGACATCAATCCCTACCACTTTTCCTGATTTCGTCTTGCTTTCATAAGGAGGGAACTCCGCGTTGGTTGCCATTATCAGCTCCCCACCCTTATGCTTTTTCTTCTTACTTTTATATGCCGTGGTGATTCCACCATCCTGCAGCCACTTCTTTTTGATCATTTCCAGAGTCCCTGCTTTTTCAAGCTCGTCCAACGCCTGACTGATCTTCTGCAGCAGCTCCTGCTCTTCTTTATTCACTGCGATCCCATACTCCTCTTTAGCATATGGCTCTTTCAGGATACGGACACCCGAAATTTCTTCCTCAAAGACCTTTGCCGGTGCATCATCCAGCATTACCGCATCCACAATCCCCTTCTCCAGTGCTTTCACGGCATCTTTTCCTTTATTAAACCGCTTTACGGAAGCATCCTTTATATCACTGGCATATGCATCTCCTGTCGTTTTCATCTGTACACCGATGGTCTTTCCTTCCAGATCTTTCAGAGAGTTCACTGTATTTTTCCCTGCCGTGCCTCTACAGCCTCCCAGAATTAAGGAGCATACCATGAGCAATGCGATATATTTCTTTTTCATCTTCATACCTATCCCTTTCTTTAATCAGCAACGATCCTGTCTCTACCACCCTTCTTTCCTATATATAATTTTTCATCTGCATTTTTGATGACTTTTTCAAAACAGTCATCCTCTTCCCCGGCCGCAATACCGAAAGTCATCGTTACACAAACATTACAATCTCCGCATACTACCACAAGATTGCGGATCGCCTCCTGCAGCATGCCGACACGTTCCCTTGTCTCTTCCTTGCTCATCCGGTATATCAACAGAAATTCTTCACCGCCCCATCTGCTTGCAAAACCATCTTCCCGGATATTTTCCCGGATCTCCCTCGATATTTCGATCAGCACCTTATCTCCTGACGCATGTCCATAGGTGTCATTGACCCTCTTAAAATGATCAATATCACACATGACAGCAGTATACTCATCTCCCTGCTCCACAAGTGTCTCGAGCAACTGATTACCACTGCGCCTGTTATATAAAGATGTCAGGGCATCCATTTCTACAAGCTTCTGCAGCTTTTCCCTCATCTTATCAGCATACATACCGATCAATCCCAGCTCATCATTGCGCTCTTTGATGCATTCATCCAGTTTTTCGCCCAACATTCCTTCTGATATCGTCTGTAAAAATCGATTGATCCCATTAATATCTGAGATGACTGCTGTAGAATATTTTTTCGTCCAGACAACTGCCATTGCTACCGCTAATATAGAAAAGCCGCCAAACAATGTAAGGATACGCAAAATTTTCATATAAACTATATTTTGTTTTTTGCCGGCAAATACCATTCCCACGATTTTACCATCGCTGTTTTTTAATGCCTTATAATATCCAATATATTTGATACCGCTGATCTTCAGCCCATCCGCAAAATAATCCTTTCCCGAATCAAGCACAATATCCGCAACCTGCTTATCCACTTTCGTACCGGCTGCCGATATGCCATCGGAATCTTCTATTGTCGTGAGTACCCGCATATTGCCCCAGAATATGGTTGTATCAATATTCGATTTTTCTTTTACATGATAAAGCATCGTGGAATCTGACATATTCAGATTTCCTTTTTTTAATACATCTTCCTCCATCTTATAATCGCCACGCACTGTCATATCAAGACATTCTACCATCATATTGGTAGTAGAGGACAGTTCATCCCGAATACTCTGGCTGTAAAAATGATAAAACAGTACCGCCCCTGATCCAAGGATCAGAATCGTCAATGACAAAGTCGGAAGAGTCACCATTAATAGTAAACTCCTCCTGATACTTTTCCTTCCCTTCTCCATCAGCTCCCCCTTTCACGCTCTAAATACCACTTCGGCCTCTATCGTATTAATTATCAGAAAAATAATCCTGATCATAGCCACTGTTGGTATTGTCTGTCTGATCATGATCTCCCTGATCATAACCTCCGTTTCCGTATGTTCCCTGACTGTAACCTCCCTGGTCATAGCCTCCGTTTCCGTATGTTCCCTGACTGTAGCCTCCCTGGTCATAACCTCCGTTTCCGTATGCTCCCTGACCATAGCCTCCCTGGTCATAACCTCCGTTTCCGTATGTTCCCTGACTGTAGCCTCCCGGACCGTAGCCTCCGTTTCCATATGCATCCAGACCACTCAGTCTGTGATACAATGCTGCATCTGTAGCATATATATATGGACCGGCCCAGAATATATAAACAAGACCTGCCGTCAGGGCACCCAAAAGTGTCCATCCGATAAATGACACATCCAGCAAAAAGGCATCCCATTTATTTCCATTCATCATTGCCTTACTCTGAGCAAGGACCTCACTGCTGTCCATCTCCGGATGCTCCGCCAGCAGATACGGAACCATGCGATATTCATAGCTTTTGACTAAACCCGGAAAAAAGAAGAGCAGACTCCATAATCCCACAAAAAGATCTCTTAGAAAACATGTCTTTACACATTTCCAATAATTACGTGTAAAACCATTTCCAAGCGTTCCCAGATCCGGGTCCCCTGTCATACTCTGACTAAAAAATCCACGACAGCCTACTGTAAGAACGTTGAGAAGGAATATCCGGATCATCAAAGCAATAACCATGACAACTAAAACAATCATCAGAACTGCCATAGCCACTCCCATACTGATCTTCGGCAGTGTGTCTGCCCCATCTCCAAACACGGAGTTTTTCACTGCTTTTCCTGAACTCCTTGTTCCACTTCCACTTATACCGGTGCCACCACCTCCTGTAACAAAAGATAAGATCAATGCTACCAGTACCATTTTCCAATAGAACGTCTTCAGTGTTAGTTTCGCTCTATTTTTTAATTCTCCTCTTGTCCAGCTCATACACTACCTCTTTCCGTGTCTTTCGACACTCTTTACTTTCTCATACTTTTAGTATATATTATTCCGCTGCTTTAACACAACTGATTTTTACATAAATGTTCACATTTTTTTCCAGAAATAGTATTGCTTTTTTCCAGAATTTGTTATAACGTGTAAAAGAAGAGTTAACTTACATATTATCTTTTATTTGTTTCCCCTTTATAAAGAGGTCACCCACTTCCCCCGGGTGACCTCCTTTTTGTATATAAATATCCTTACCGATATTTCTTTTCTCTACTCTGCTGTCGGTGGCTTTCTGCATTTTATCACTTCTTTGTCTTATTGAAATACCATTTTCCTGCCGGTGACAGATCCTTTGCCGTCCATCCGCTTGTCTTATTGCAGCTGCTTTTTATCAATGCTGACGACTCGTTCTTATTGCACAGGCTCCAGGAAGTATAGCTGATATTATATCTGTTCAGCAGACGCATCCATTTATTTCCGGAGCTCTTATCCAGGGCACCATTTCCGGAAGCATCCGAAATACTAAACTCCGTCACAATAACCGGAAGTCCTTTTTTATATGCAGTTTTGAGTTTTTGCTGATTCCACTCCTTATGGGTTCCCGCATAAAAATGAAGTGCATACATAATATTTTTTGCCTTCAGGGGGCTATTTGCGACCACATCCACATCCTGCGACCATGTTGGGGTTCCCACTACGATCACTGCTTTTTTATCATATCTGCGGATTTGTTTCACAATTGTCTTTGCATATGGTTTGATCTGCTTTTCCCAGGTTACATTTCCGTTTGGTTCGTTACATATTTCATAAATGACATTTTTGTGTTTCTTATATTTTTTTGCCATTTTTGCAAAAAATCTCTTTGCCTGTGCTTTATGCTTATTCGGATTTCCCTCACTCAATACATGCCAGTCAATGATCACATACATTCCCAATTGCGTAGCATATTTGACACCCTCCTGCACCTTCTTTTCTACCGCGGGACCATATCCCTCTGATTTATTGGTATACATCGCCAAACGAATTGTATTGATCCCATATCTGTCTCGCAGCGTTTTAAATGCCGCTTTATTGACATACTGCGGAAACCATGCTATTCCGTGTGTGCTGACACCCTTTAGCTGAAATTTCCTGCCATGACTATCCTTTAAATCCGTCCCCGATACCCGCAATGCACCGTGCCCTGCCACCGGACCCGCTGCCGCCCGGACCGTTCCTACAGGTACAGTTCCTGTCATTCCGACCGTAAGTGTAATTATCAGAAGTATACTCACTGCTAATTGTCTGATCCGTCTCATATTAATCTCCCTGCCTTTCTCGTATCTCCGGAAAAATCTCTCTCATCAACCGCTGATAACCATCCAGCTTCTGTACTTTATGCACTTTCTTACGAAGTTTCCTGCCATCCGGCATACTGTCTGCCAGAAAGCCCCACAGCTCTTTCATTTTAAACAATACCGGCTGACCGGGACCATATGCTGCACAATATGCCTCACATACAGCATTGGCATATTCACCGATCCTTTTGATCCTCTCTTGCTCTGTCAGCTCTATCCCTTTGATCCGAAGGGCAAGCTCCGGACGTGCCATAAGTCCTCTCCCTATCATGATACGGGAAACTTCCGGAAAATGTGCATGAATCTTTTCATAATCTTCTACAGAACAGATATCTCCATTATAACATAATGGCATATTACAGCGTTTCACAGCCTCCCCAAACATTTCCAGATTCGGATGGTTTCCGTAATAATCCTTTTGCACTCTCGGATGAATGATCAGCTCCTCGACCGGATATTTATTATAAATATCCATTATCTCATAAAACTCTTCCGGATCATCCACGCCAAGCCTTGTTTTAATAGAAATCTTTAAGGGACATTCCCGGTATATTTCCTCCAGAAAACGATCCAAAGCTACTGGCTTTGCCAAAAATCCGGAGCCTTTCCCCTTAGAAACAACCGTCCTCGCCGGGCATCCCAGATTCAGATTTACCGTATCATATCCCAATGCTTCCATTTGTCCGGCCACCCGCAAAAACTCCTCCGCACGGCAGCTCATGATCTGTGGTATCAGGTGTTCCACCGAATTATTCTCCGGCAGGACATCTCTCATCTCCTTGTTTCTCAAACGCCTGCTGTCCGTTGCAGTAATAAAAGGCGTAAAATACCGTTCAATCCCTCCATAGTATTTTTCATATACATTTCGGAATACATAGCCGGTAATACTCTCCAATGGTGCAAAATACAGCTGCATGATCTCTCTCCGTTCTTTAAAATAAACTTCACAATGCTTTGGCCCGGATGCCCGGTCACGCACGATACCGGCTACTGTACCAGCTGTGCCGGCGGCGTATGAAGAATCTTCCTCACAGGAAGGATACTGACGATCGTATTTACAAGGAAGAGAGCAGCGATCAATAATACTGCCATCCACCATGGAAATAGCAGATATATTTCCAAAGATGGGATCGATGTAATAAATTTGATCACGCCACATGTAATTAATATTGCCGGAATACACGTATATGCCGTCATCAAAACCATCTCCAGCATATATGCCTTCAGGATACTTCCCGGAGAAATACCGATCAGACGGTAAACCGTAAGCTCCTCACTGCGTGCCATTGCATTTGACTTTATAGTAAAATATATCATAATCAGCGACAAAACCGCAACCGCAATTGTTACAATATATCCCGCATTAAGACCGCTATCCTTTTGTTCTTTTTTATAATTTTCAAGTTCCAGCTGTGCATTACTCTGTGCATTAACATGGAAATATTTTGAATATGCTTTTCCTTTGTCCTCAAAATATTTTATCGTTTCTTCGACATTATCCGTATATACCTGAAACTGTTTGACATCAGCAACATAATTCAAACGGATCTCTTCACAGCGTTTTTCCGGAAGGACATATTCTGCTCCACTATTCTTGGGAAATCCTCCTACGACCTTGCATGGATCTACGCCCAATGCCTCCTCTGCCGTATCGGTAACGACTTCCCCACTATCCCAGCGTACCTGATCCTGATAATCCCTGTACTTATCTTCATCCACAAGGATCTCATTCTCCTTCAGAGTCACCTTTCCATAGTTTTCCGGATATGCTTCACGCAGCTCCTCAACACTCATGATACGCTTATTTCCATAGTTCATTCCAAGGATAACATAAGGGCTGGCATATATTGAAGGCTCCCCGGTATCAGATACACCTACAATCTCCAGATTCAGATTTGGCAGCATGGTGATCACCTCAAGTCCAAGCAGGGATTCCTCATTATTATATAAGGATGCTACCACACTTCCCGATTTCTTAAATGTAGCCAGAAGCCACTTATCAATGACTATTTCTTTGCGGTTTTCCGGCAGACGTCCACAGACAAGGTCTTCTTTCTTTAGTTTGTCATAGCTGACTGCTGAGAACTTGTCAATCTTGGCATTTACCTGCTTTAGCTGACGGAATCCGTCATATCCCATATTTAGTACTCCCTGGGTCATTGGACTGTACTCAATATCCGAGGTTAATGCCTTCTCACAGTATTTTCTGGCCTGTGTATACACATCACTGTTCACAGCTCCTTTTACGGCTTCCAGATTCACTGTTACATAATGAGAATCCTGACTCACCACCTCCTGCTTATTCACCTCATGCTGCATCATAAAGTCCGCCAGTGCCAGGACAAGCAAAACAGAGGTTGCGAGAAGTATTCCCACGATAAACCGGTGTTTCTTGCCAAGCATACGGATATTTTCACATGCCAGCTTCCACACCTCTTTTCCGGGAAGCCCCATACTTCTCCCGGCTTTCAGTCCCGGCAGATCATAAGCCACCTCTTCCATCTGACTCTGCTCCAGCTTTGGCCTGTTCTCATCAAGCATCACACAGCCGGCGTCTTCTCCCGTCAATACCAGATCTACATTGTCTGCCGTCTGTATATACAGTTTCCCGTCCTTCCACGCCAGATCAATATGCAGCTTTCTGTCTGTCACGTTATCCGGATCATCCGTCCCCATCTTTTCTCTATATAATGACAGATCAATAAACTCCTCATCGATCTCCCGTCGCTCCATATCGCGAAGGTAAATATTGGCATCATCCATCTTCTGATACGCACCCGACGCATCGTTCTCATAATCCTTTGTAATCTCTCCATCCCGGATCTCAATGATCCTGTCTGCAAAAAACTTTGCGATCGCCTTTTCATGAGATACTAAAATAACCAGACATTCCTTTGATATACTTTTTAGAATACTCATGGTTTTTAATGTATTTTCTTCGTCCAGATTGCCGGTAGGTTCATCTGCCAGAATAATTTCCGGCGACTTAACAAGAGCTCTGGCAATGGATACTCTCTGCTGCTGTCCTCCTGACAGCTGTGATACCCGTTTCTTTTTGTAACGTGCCATACCGAGTGCTTCCAGCACATAATCGACACGCTCATCCTTCTCTTCCTCTGTCAGGTCAAATACGTTTAGTGCCAGCTTGACATTATATGCCACGGTATAGTCCTGCAGCAGATAATAGTTCTGAAATATATAACCGAATTTCTGGTTGCGCAGACGCTCAATTTTCTTCTGCTCATACTTCTTTAATACCACATCATCGACTTCTATCGAGCCGCTCCGGAATGTATCCAGTCCTCCGATCGTATTGAGCAGTGTTGTCTTGCCGGATCCGCTTTCTCCCAGAATACATACCAGACCTTTATCCGCCAGGTCCAGATCGATCTCCTTCAGCACATGATTTTCGTTCGATTTTCCCTTATTAAAATATTTATCCAGTTTTTTTACTTTTACCATTTATTTCCTTCCTTTCTGCCATTCCAATGATGACCTGATCTTTTTCAAAGCCATATAAATTGCCAGAATACCGACTGCCAGATTATAAACAAAATAACCGGTAATACTCCCTGTGGTCTGATAATCAAGGATCTTCCTGACAGTTCCAAACCGATGGCCTCCTATAGATGCAGATAGCAGTACCACAATTGCACTCAGCAGCTCTACAAATAGCATTTCCAGATATACCGTAAGCTCTAACGGCTCCCTATGCATCCCGATCAACCGCAGCGTCCGGATCTGATTCCTCTGTGCTTTTATAATCTGACGCAGCAGCAATACCATCATGATCGTTAAAAAGCTCAGGATAACCACTGAAAGCAGGATAATGTATATCCTTTTAAATACCTTGGCCATGATATACTCCGTCGCACTGACACGATATGTACTTATCGCGTCATATCCCTGCTTATTTAAAGCACGGATCACCTTATCCGTTTTAGAATAATGACTGATATATGCGCTTGCCTGCGCACATTGATCCGGATACATTTTTTCAAACAATTCGGCACTTACTTCTACAAAATTTCCTCCCTGATCACTCATATCCATCTGATATTCCAGATAGCCACTGCCACTTCGTATCAATTTTGACTTTTCTTTTTTCTTTTGTATGACCACCTCTTCGGTAGCAGTGTTCGTTGAATGGCATACATGAAACGGCAGTTCTTTGCCACAAAATGCTGACCGGACAGACATAGGGTTGCCATTATGATCCGTTATATATGACAAATGATAATTTTTTGACACCCTCGCCTGTGCACCTTTCAGACCATCACCGATCACCGGAACAAAATCCCTGCTTTTCGTATACCTTTCCGTAATCTCATCCTGATCATAATCTGTCTGAAAACTATATCCATCGACCGCCGGAGTCAGCATATGACAAAACTCCGGTGAAAAGTATACCTGTTTTCCTTTTTTTCTGCGTATTCCCACCACCTTCATATCAAACCAGCATTTCTTTCCGCTTCCCCACATATTTTCGCTGGCAAAATAATAACGCTTTGTCTCCCCAAGCTTTATCCGGGCATCTTCTGATACCACGATTTCTCCGCGGTTTCCGGGGAGTCTGCCTTCTTTCAGATCCTTTTGCGTAAAACCTGCGGCAGAACGCATGAAGGAGTATCCCTTCATCTTCAAAGACGTATCATATTGAATATCATTAACATAATCATTAAGATCCACATCGACAATATACATGACGGCCCGAAGCTTCTTCCGATCCTTCCGTGTCATCACTTTCCCATCATATCTGCGCACGGAAAGCCTTTTGTCGTTTTTTTGCGGAAATGCCGATGTGTCATATCTTTTGGTGATACGATCATCACCATAGACAGACAGTTCTCCTATAAATAAAAACGAAACTGCTGCCATAACCACAAATACGGCAGCAATAAATGCTGTTCTGCCCTTTTGCCTTATCAGATCGTGATATGCAAAAAATACTGCCTGTTTCCACTCTGCAATTTTCTTTTCCTTCCCCATACAACTCCCCCATTTCTTCTCCCGGTTGCTGTTTTACGCTTCTGCACGGCGCAGAGTACGATTAAACAGAAAAACAGTCAAAAACAATAATATCCCATTGTAAAGACAATATATCAGGACACCTGCTATGCTGTAATAAAACATCATATTTTGGATAAATGCTATTCCGCTCAGACGCAGTACCAGCATGATAAGAAGTGTTATCACAACGGCTGCCGCACCATGTATCCCCATTTCCCTATATGTTATCCTGCACAGCTGTTTTTTCTTCATTCCCATAAAGCGCAGTACACTGTAGTCTTTTTTCTTAATCTTCAGAAGCGAGCGCACAATAAGAATCTGAAGAATTGCGAGTACGATCAGCACCAGACTGGATATGCCGATTATCTCAAGACGTTTATATACCTTATCCTGTACATATTTTGTGGTACTTACCTGATATGTGCTCACTGCGTCATATCCTGCATCCACCAGCTTGTCGATCACCTTATTTGTCTGACTGTAATTGTCAATATAAACACTTGCCTGTGATGTCCCAATATTATATACATCCCGAAGCTGCTGATATATTTCCGGGCTTACCTCCAGGAAATCTCCTCCCTGATCACTATAATCTTCCCGATATTCGATTTCTATGGTAGCACCGTTTTTTTCTGCTCCTTTTGGAGCTGTTTTTTCCTGCTCCTCTGCCATGGCTTCTATCTGCTCCTGCGTCTCCATGGTAGAAATCTCGCTGGATTTGGTTATATCCTTATCTGATTTTTCTATATGAAGGTTTCCATCTCCCACAAATGCCTTATCCACAGAATCCGGTATCAGTCCATAGCCTGTAGAGTGCAGCTTATAATTTTGTGAAACTCTCACTTCCTTGTCCGACAGATCCGGTGCAACGATGATATATGCCGGTTTAAACTGTCCCTGATATTTTTTGTATCGCATATCCCAGCAAAATTCAGCAGTAACTACGAAACGATCCAGCCCCATGGTAAACATCTGACAAAGTTCCGGATGAAAATACACCTGCTCGGATTCTTTTTTCAACAGTCCGACCACCTTAAGCTTCTGATGACAGCTTTCTCCTTCCTGCCACAGATTATCAGAAGAAAAGTAACACATGATCTCACTGTTTAATTTTGATTTATCTGTATCATACAAAACGATCTCGTTATACGTCTTAGGAAGGCGCCCGGCTGACAGATCTTCCTTGTCTAATGCAGCGGATGATCTCATAAAATGATCCTTATTTAAAAGCCTGATCCCCTGATCCTTTTCATTGTCCGTTGTATCATCATCTGAATCTACTTTATTTATCAATGTGTCCTTGGAACCATATATCTTTTTATAATCTCTCTTCTCTTTAATATAATAATTAATATCATTCGCATAATCATAAATATCAACCTGTTCCACATGCCTGATCCCGGCAATGGTCTTTTTGTCCTTATCTGTCAAAACACTATCATCCGGATGACGAGCTACCAGCCTGGTATCGTTCTCCTGCAGATACGCATCTGTATCATATTCTTTCGTGATCCGGTCATCCCGGTATACCAAAAGCTCTCCGATAAAAATGAAAGAAATAACTGCTGTGATCAAAAAGAACATAAAGAAAAATCCAGCTCTTCCCTTTTGCATTTTAATATTTTTTAATGCGAAAAAATTGACCAGATTCTGCTTTTTCTTTTTCTCTGACGTTTCGTCAGTTTTATTTTCACTTTCGGGGGGATTCCTGTGGTCTGTATCCACATTTTTATCCCGTTTATTCACAGGTACATCTGTTACAACCTCTCCATCATGAAGACGTATACGCCTTGTCACATATGGAGCCGCCTGATCATAATTGTGCGTTACCATGATCACCAATTTTTGATGGGACAATTTTTCCAGGATCTCTATGATCTGCTCTCCTGTCTCGCTGTCAAGATTTCCTGTTGGTTCATCTGCCACAATGATATCTGTATTCTTTGCTAATGCTCTGGCAATAGAAAGTCTCTGCTTCTGTCCGCTGGAAAGCTGCGATGCCCTCTGGGCTGCCTGCTCCGTTAATCCCACCTGCTCCAGATAATACATCGCCTCATCCTTCACTTCCCTGGGATCTTTCCCTTGTATCACCAATGCTGCCAGCACATTATCCAATGTTGTATAGTGATTGATCAGACTGTAGTCCTGAAACACAAAGCCGATCCGGTTACGTCTGTATTCCTCCCAGTCCTTATCATCATACTGAAAGGTAGGCTCCCCCCGGAAATACATTTCTCCTTCATCAAATGTATCCATACCACTGATCATATTTAACAGTGTGGATTTTCCTCCTCCGCTCTCTCCTGTTATGGCCACAAACTCTCCCATGGAAAATTCCAGATTGATCCTGCGCAGAGCCTGCGTTACTGATGTATCAGAATAATAATATTTACTGATATTTTGCAACCGCAATATTGTTTCTGCCATATATCATTCCCCTTTCGTCAAATATACTGTTATCATGGTATCATACAGAAATCCAAAAAAAATCACCGCAAATTTCAGTAAATTTACAGTGATTTTTTTAGTAGCATGAATTATTTAATTATAATTGCATGATTTTTTCGACATTTTTTTAAACGATATCATTTAATTTCTTACAATTTTATTAAGATTTCGTTTTATTATTTTTTTCCTGCCAGATCAATCCGGATCAATGCTTTTTTAAGTGCTAGTTCTGCACGTACCATATCCACTTCTTTGGAACCGCTTTTCAGTCTGCGTTCTGCACGCTCCCTTGCCTTTTGTGCACGATTGGCATCAATTTCATCCGGCCACTCACATGACTCGGCCAAAACAGTAACCTTGTCCTTCTGAATCTGCACAAAGCCATCATGAAGAGCTGCCTCTCTGGTATTTCCATCATTCTTTATACGCAAAACGCCCGGTTCCAGTATCGTAGTCAATGGAATATGACCTGCAAGCACTCCTATTTCACCCTCCGTAGTTTTCATCTCGACCATATCCACAGCCTCATCAAAAAATACACGGGTCGGCGAAATGATCTGCAGTTTAAATGTTTTTTCAGCCATCAAAGCCCCCCTTATTTGGATGCCGAAGCTGCACGCTCTACGACGTCATCAATACTGCCGGCATTCAGGAAGCAGCTCTCAGGAATAGAATCATGCTTTCCATCCAGAATCTCCTGGAAACCTCTGATCGTCTCAGATACCGGCACATATTTACCCGGAAGTCCCGTAAACTGTTCTGCTACATGGAAAGGCTGTGACAGGAATCTCTGCACCTTTCTTGCACGGTTTACTACCAGCTTGTCTTCCTCTGAAAGCTCATCCATACCAAGGATTGCTATGATATCCTGCAATTCTTTATATCTCTGAAGAAGCTCCTGTACACTTCTGGCTACCTGATAGTGCTCCTCTCCTACAATGTGAGGATCAAGAATACGCGATGTGGACTCCAGCGGATCTACTGCCGGATATATACCAAGCTCTGCAATGGAACGTGCCAAAACGGTGGTCGCATCCAAATGTGCAAAAGTATTGGCCGGAGCCGGATCCGTCAAGTCATCCGCAGGCACATATACAGCCTGTACGGATGTGATAGATCCTTTTTTGGTAGAAGTGATCCTCTCCTGCAAAGCACCCATCTCTGTCTGCAGTGTCGGCTGATATCCTACAGCACTCGGCATACGTCCAAGCAATGCGGACACCTCAGAACCTGCCTGAGTGAAACGGAAAATATTATCAATAAACAAAAGCACATCCTTACCGGAACGATCACGAAAGTTTTCTGCCATGGTAAGCCCTGTCAGGCCTACACGCATACGTGCTCCCGGCGGCTCATTCATCTGTCCGAACACCATGGTCGTCTTGTCAATAACTCCCGATTCGATCATTTCATAATAGAGATCATTTCCCTCACGGGTACGTTCTCCTACTCCTGTAAATACAGAATATCCACCATGCTCCTGTGCAATATTTGTGATCAGCTCCTGGATCAGTACGGTCTTACCTACACCGGCACCTCCAAAAAGACCGATCTTACCACCTTTTTGATAAGGACACAAAAGATCTACGACCTTGATCCCGGTTTCCAGAATTTCTGTCGCTGTAGACTGCTCCTCAAAAGAAGGGGCTTTTCTATGAATTGGGTCATACTGCACTCCTGTCGGTGCCGGCTTCTCATCAATCGGTTCACCCAGCACATTAAACATACGTCCCAGAGTTGCTTCGCCAACCGGTACACTGATCGGACCACCGGTAGCTTGTGCTGTCATACCACGTTTTAATCCGTCTGTAGGACCCATGGCGATGCAGCGCACGGTATCATCTCCCAGATGCTGGGCTACCTCAACCACCAGTTTTTTCCCATTTTCTAATGGTACATTTACTGCATCGTTGATCTCAGGCAGTCCGCCTTCCGGGAATTTGATATCAAGGACGGCACCAATAATCTGTGTCAGCTTACCTGTCTTTAAATCTGCCATCTTTTTTATCTCACTCCTTTTACTATATTTTTGTTTCATCCTGCTCTATCTTCACAGGACACTGCTTTTCTTATATCCATGTAGTGTCTGCTCCTTCACGGCACTATATGGATTCTCCGTCGAGAAAAATCTGTCTTCTATGGTCTGTCACTACTGAATTGCCGAAGCACCGGCAATGATCTCCGTCAGTTCCTGCGTAATAGATGCCTGACGGGCACGATTATACCGCAGAGACAGATCACTGATCATGTCCTCCGCATTACTCGTTGCAGAATCCATCGCCTGCATACGTGCTCCATTCTCACTGGCATATGCCTCTGTCAGACCACCAAATATCAGGCTGTTGATATATTTCGGGACAATAGCATCCAGTGCCTCTTCTGCTGCCGGTTCATAATTCATCAATGTGATGCGGTCCAAAGGATCTGCTGCCTCCTCACTCTCCGAGGTAATATCATCCGCATCGATCGGCAAAAGTTTTACCATTGTCGGTATCTGTACCACCGTATTTTTAAATATGGTATATACCAGATAGATCTCACCAATGTTTCCCATGGTAAACTGGCTGAGTACATCCTTTCCTACCGCAATGGCATCGTCATACATCGGACCATTCATGGCTTCCGAGTAATCATTCACGATCTCATATCCCAAATGCTCCAAAGCATCACGGCCCTTCGTTCCCACAGAAAATATCTTGGTATTTTCCGGGGTGAATCGGTCGTCCTTGGAGATCATCTTGACGATATTGGAATTATAACCGCCTGCCAGTCCTCGGTTCGATGACACTACAATGACAGCCTTTTTATCGGATTTTCCTTTCTGCAGGAACGGATGAGACATCTGTCCGGATTTCGCAATCATTCCGGCCACGGTCTCATACATGGTATCAAAATACGGTTTGGACTCCTCCGCATTCTGCTTAGCCTTCGTCAGTTTGACCGAAGACACAAGCTTCATCGCCTTGGTGATCTGTTCCGTACTCTGTACGCTCTCCTTCCTCCGTTTAATATCTCTCATAGAGGCCATATAATTTGTTCCTCCATTCTACTTTCTTTATACGATACATCTGTTGCTGCAATCTATTTTACGAATTCTGCCTTGATCTCTTCGATCGCCTTCACAAGTTTTTCCTCAATCTCCTTGCTCATCTCGCCATTTGTGCGGATTGCTTCCGGAATCTCCGGATATTTCGTGTCGACATACTCAAAAAGCTCTTTCTCAAACTCCAGAATCTGATCCAGCTCAATATCGATCAGATATTTCTTCGTTGCCGCATAAATGATCATTACCTCATTCTCTACCGGCATCGGATTATACTGATCCTGCTTCAGGATCTCACGGATACGCTCACCCTGTGCCAGCTGAGCTTTTGTCTCCGGATCCAGATCGGAACTAAACTGGGAGAAAGCTGCCAGCTCACGGAACTGTGCCAGCTCGATACGGATCGGCCCGGCAATCTTTTTCATGGCTTTAATCTGTGCCGCACCACCGACACGGGATACGGACAAACCGGCATTTACTGCCGGACGGAATCCGGAGTTAAACATCTCTGTTTCCAGATAGATCTGACCATCTGTAATGGAAATTACGTTCGTTGGAATATATGCAGATACATCGCCTGCCTGTGTCTCAATGATCGGCAGTGCCGTCAATGAGCCACCGCCAAGCTTGTCGGAAAGTCTCGCTGCACGCTCTAACAAACGGGAATGCAGATAGAATACATCTCCCGGAAATGCCTCACGCCCCGGTGGACGCTTAAGCAGCAGAGACAGGGTACGGTATGCCGCTGCATGCTTTGTCAGATCATCATAAATGATCAGCACATCCTCCCCTGATTCCATCCACTCCTCACCGATCGCACATCCGGAATATGGAGCGATATACTGTAACGGTGCCAGCTCGCTTGCGGTTGCTGCTACGATCGTTGTATAATCCATCGCACCGTATTCTTCTAATTTCTTTACAATTGTGGCTACTGTTGAAGCCTTCTGGCCAATGGCTACATAAATACATTTTACACCCTGACCCTTTTGATTGATGATCGTGTCAATAGCGATCGCCGTCTTTCCTGTCTGACGGTCGCCAATGATCAGCTCACGCTGCCCTCTTCCGATCGGCACCATAGAATCAATCGCTTTAATACCGGTCTGCAGTGGTGTGTCTACGGATTTTCTGGAAATAACACCTGATGCCACACGCTCGATCTGACGATATTTCTCTGTTTCAATAGGACCCTTTCCATCAATAGGCTGTCCCAGTGCATTGACAACCCTTCCCAACAGGGCATTTCCTACCGGCACCTCAACCACTCGTCCTGTGGTTTTTACCACATCGCCTTCGTTGATGTTTTTATGATCACCCAAGAGTACTGCACCGACATTATCCTCCTCCAGGTTCTGTACCATTCCAAATACGTCATTTGGAAATTCCAGGAGCTCACCCTGCATGGCATTTTCCAAACCATGAATACGGGCAATACCATCCGCCACCTGAATGACAGTACCGGTATCAGATATATCGAATTTGGTACTGTAATGTTTAATCTGTTCCTTGATCACGGAACTGATCTCTTCCGGTTTCAAATTCATGATACTCCTCCATTCAACTTGCTATTTCAACAAACATAAGCAGCTATATTCTGTTGTTCATGTTTGTCCTTTTTAATTCGATAACTGAATCTCCGACAAGGATTTCGCCATATTATTCAGCTTTGTTTTTATACTGCTGTCCACTACCCTGTCACCGATCCGGATCTTCATCCCACCGATCAATGCCGGATCAATTTCATATTTCATTACAAACGACTGATATTTCGTCGTTTCCAACAGTCTTTTTTCTACAGCACCCTTTTGTGCATCCTTCAGGGGTACTGCCGATGTCACATGTGCTACACCGATTTTTTTATACTCTCTGCACTCATCAATGAAATAAGACAAGATCTCATATATTTCTTTAAATCTTCCCTTGTCCTCAATGGTCAGAAAAAATCCCGTCAGCTCATCACTCACCCTGCCGTGAAACACCGTTTCCAGTACGGAGCATTTTTCTTCCACACTGATCTTCGGATGACACATCAGCTTTACGAAATCTTCATTATCGTCTAACACCTGTATGACCGCTTCCACTTCCTCCATCAGGGCGTCCAGCTTATTTTCCTCAACGGCCAGCTCAAACAGAGCTCCACCATAGGTTTTTGATACTAACTTAGCCATGTTTCATCACCCATCTCTTTTAAAGTGTCCTCGATCAACTGTGACTGTTTACCCTCATCAAGAGAAACTTCGATGACCTTTCCGGCCATTGCTGCTGCCACAGAGATCATTTCCTGTTTCACTTCATCCTTGACTTTATTCTTTTCCAGCTCTACCTCGCGGTTTGCACGCTCCAGGATACGATTTGCTTCCTCCTTGGCTTCACCCACGATGGCTGTTTCTTTTTTCAAAGCTTTCTTTCTGGTCTCAGAAAGTATCTCTTCTGATTCTTTATCGACGTTTTTCAGTTTCTCATCGTATTTTTCCTTGAACTGAACTGCGTCTGCCTTTTCCTTTGCCGCCGTTTCCATCTCCTGACGAATTGTTTCCTGACGTTTCTGCATCAGATCTCGTGCAGGATTAAATAACAGATATGACAAAAACAGAAAAAGGAAAAACATAGCCAGAATGGTGATGAGACTGTCAAAGATCAACTGTGGATCCAGTCCGAAAATATAATCACCAAGTCCACTCTGTGCTAAAGCTACATTCATTACACTCACCTGTGTTGTGCCTCCTTTCAACAATTTTTATCGCGAAATTACAGCTTGCTGTATAAAGGATTGGCAAATAACAGGATCAAAGCGATAACGAGACCATAAAGACCTGTTGTCTCGGCAACGGCCTGTCCTAAAAGCATTGTTGACATAATATCACCCTTTGCCCCCGGATTACGTCCAACTGCAGAAGCACCGTAACCTGCTGCAATACCCTGACCTACACCAGGACCAATACCTGCGATAACTGCAAGACCTGCACCAATGGCAGAACCCATCAAAACTAAACCTTCGTTTGTAATATTCATTATAATATCCTCCTTAAAATAAAATCCTTTTGAATTACTCTGTTTCACCGATTGCATCCGCTACAAAGCACATTGTCAGCATACAGAATACATACGTCTGGATACACCCCGAAAAGACATCCAGATATGCATGAAGTGCCGCCGGCCAGATCAGCGTCAGTACCTTTGGCAGCAAACCATACAGAAGTCCCATCATAACCGTTCCCGATAAGATATTACCGAAGAGACGCAGAGACATCGAAATTGGCGTTGAAAACTCACTGATCAGGTTCATAGGGAAGAACAAAAAGATCGGTTCAAATAATCCCTTGATCTTACCGAACTTCTGATACTTGAACCCATTAAACTGGATCATAAACCATGTGATCAATGCCAGCGGAAATGTAACTCCATAATCTGCTGTTGGAGCTCTAAGTCCTAAAAGTCCCGATAGGTTACAGACCAAAATAAATATAAAAAGTGCACTGACATAGTTACGGAATTTCAAGGCATTCTTGCTGCCCATCGAACCCGCTACCATCTTGTCCAACATCTCTACGATCAATTCGATCGCATTCAAAAACGGCCCCGGAACTTCATTTGGATCTGCTTTTCGAATAGCACGGTTTGCAAATAACGCAAATACAAGGATTGCCAGAATAACAATGATCATTGATATATGCGTTGTCGTCAGATAGACGTCCTGTCCCATGAAGCGCAGCTTTGTATATCCGTGGATAAAGAAATCCACCTGTGCACTGCTGTCAGCACAGACAGGTATTGCATTGCCCAGCCCCTCTGAAATGGCTAAGACCCTGATTCCCACATTCTCACCTTCCTTTTTTATTTTTTTTAGAAACAACTGTTTCCATTGATACAGACCGTTATCCCCTGCCGTATCATTTTATGTGTAAACCACCGCAAAGCGGCGAATACTCATCCATAATGATGGTGCATCTCCTTATGCCGCACCTGCCGGAAATGCCCTGCACCAAACCTTCTGTGCAGTGGCAGGCATCTCCCCGCTCACCGGTGCTTCTTATGTGCCATCATAATCCTGTGAATCTTTGGCTGCATAAATGCCGAAATTTTCATACCAAACATTCCCAGTACCGTACCAATGGGATGAATATATTGATACTGCGTCATAGACACCGCCAATATGATCCCCATTACCAGAAACCGCTTCATTGCCGACACCTGAATATGGCGTCCGGCATGCCCTGCATCCATATCCAGTGCAATATCCAGATGATGGTACATATGCCACAAAAGCCATGCCGATACACCAAGTCCCACCAGCAGGCCACATGCCACAGCCAGCCTGTGACTGGATATGATCATCAGTATTACAAATACTGCAATCCCCCATACCCCCAGACCTGTCATCAATTCTCGTAAGGTCTGTTTTGCCTGTCTCATACAACTCCTCCCGCTTCCACTCTGCGAAATATCCAAGCCATACCCGGACTCATCAAACCTCAGCACTTCCTGCCATCAGTCCCTGTCGTCCCCGGAAACATCTTCCCCACTGTTTCTGCGTGCCTTCTCCTGTCCCTGCCTCTTTAACTCTTCTATATAGCGGAGGCGCTCATGCTCCTTCTTCATATCTTCTGAATAAAAGGACTTTGTCAGATAATATACATTGCGAAATGCTGCTCCGATCCCCAGAATGATCATGACTACAAACCATATCTGTGTATGAAACTGCCCATTCAGCCACCAGCCGATCCATCCGCTAAGACAAATCGGCACCAGAATTGTAATGCTGATCTGAGATACCATCGCAAATGCCTTCAATATATTTTTTTCCTTTTTGTTCATGTCTATAACACCGTTTTCAAATTCTTTCGCAGTCCTGAAAGAATGCACAAAAAAACTCCAAATACGAATCTATTATACAATAAATTGTACAAAAAGTCCACAGAAGAGTTGCCACATATATAATATACGGAGTTATAATTATAGACAAAAAAATTATTTACAATCCCTCCTAAGACCGCTATAATATTTTTTAATAACTAAGACTTCCCTTTATTGATGTGGGAAGTTTAGTAAAATGAACAAAGCATATATTCACAAAGGAGAATACCATGGAGACGATTCATTTATACCGAAGACGTTATATGCCCGATGAGATAGTTGAATTAAAGGACGATCTGATTCTCTATAAAAATGACAATATTCTTGTGACAAAATGGAATATCCTGAAACCACGTAAAGATATTGACCACGGTATTTCTGTGTATTATATGAAAAAAGGGTTCAAGATCAGTAAAGTATTTGACGCAGATAACAATCTTGTGTACTGGTACTGCGACATTATCGAGACAGAATACATCCCGGAGAAAAATACATATATTTTCCACGATCTTTTGATCGATGTCCTGATCTATCCGGATAAACATGTAGAGGTGGTCGATCTGGACGAATTTGCGGACTTTACGGAAAACCTGACCTTACCCGCCCCACTTTTGGCAAAGGCACTGCGTCAGACAAATAATCTCCTGCAATTCATCTATGAAGGACATTTGGATGAATTGACAGAACCAATCACTTCCAGAGAATAACCATATGAAATAAAAATCTTTGTACTTCTTAGCAGCGTATTTTGCTGCCATAGAAGTACTTTTTTAGTTACGGGCCTTGCGGTTTATGTACTCTGTCTTGTATTTTGAATATACGATGGTCTGATCATGATAAAGTCCATAATATCCGGACATCAGATAGCTGACACTGATTCCCAGCAGAAAAAAAGGGACTCCATGATATCCAAACAGCTCAAACGCAATAAGCATCGAAGTCACCGGACAGTTTGTCACTCCACAAAACACCGACATCATTCCGACTGCTGCACAAAGAGACGGTGAAATCCCCAGCATGTGTCCAAATAAGCACCCAAATGTCGCTCCGACGAAAAAAGACGGAACAATCTCTCCACCTTTAAATCCCGCCTCCAGCGTCAACGCCGTAAAAACAATCTTCCATACAAATGCCAGAGGATCTGTCTCTCCGTTAATAGCTCTCTGGATCACCGGCACACCGGCTCCCATATAATCGTCTGTCTGCAAAATGATCGTCAGGAGAATGATCATAAGAGAAGACACAATAATTCTGACATACGGATTCTTTAACCTCTTTCGATAAAGATCACCCAGTGAATGAAGTGCCATGCAAAAGATCACACTAAGTGCAGCACAGCACAATGCCAACCCAATAATCTTCAATCCCGGAACCATTTCAAAAAGCGGCATCTGCCGGATCTTGAACACGTTTGGTCCGATCCCCATATGGGTTGCAAACTTCGATGCCACCAGCGAGGAGAATACGCAAGGCACCAGCGCCGCATAATACATCACTCCGACACTAACCACCTCCATAGAAAAGATGGATGCCGCGATCGGTGTCCCAAAAATTGCCGAAAATGCAGCACTCATACCACACATGACCACGATACGCTGATCCTTCTCGTCAAACCGAAAGATCTTGCCCAGCATCTGGCCAATACTACCTCCCAGCTGCAGTGCCGCTCCTTCACGACCGGCACTTCCACCAAAAAGATGCGTAATGATCGTAGAGATAAAAATGAGAGGAGCCATCCGAAACGGCACCTCTGCCTCCGCATGGATCGATGAAAGTACCATATTTGTCCCCTTGTCATTTTTATAACGAAAGACTCCATACAGAAATACGATCACCACTCCCGCCAGCGGCAGACAAAGGATCAGCCAAGGGTTTTGCGTACGAAACTGAGTTACCTGACGCAGACAAAAAGCAAAAAGTGTACTAAATGCTCCCACAAAAAGTCCCACGAACGCAGAGAAAATCCCCCAGCGAATAAACACTGCGAGATTTCTCATCATTCTTCCTATATAAAACCGGATCATCTTTATCTGGCGCATAATTTATCCTGTATTCCTTTCCACTCAGCCTGCAGATCTTAAACCACAGGCATACTATTTATCTGATCAAAATTCCATGATGCTGTAGATATCACGCCATTGCATCATACTATGACATTATTTAAATTTTACTGCCGTTCCGTAAGCAATCACCTCTGCGGCCCCCTGCATAACTGCCGAAGAAGCATAACGTACATTCACGATCGCATCGGCCCCCAGACTCTCCGCCTCCATAACCATCCTCTTGGTCGCAAGTGCTCTTGCCTCCATCATCATCTCATTGTAGGCTTTCAGCTCTCCTCCCACAAGCGTTTTCAGGCTCTGTGTGATATCTCTTCCAACATTTTTGGACTGGATCGTGCTTCCCTTCACCAGACCCAGCATTTCCAGTTCCTTTCCGGTAATATAATCAGTATTTACTAAGATCATCCTCTTCTCCTCCATCAATTTCTTTGATTCTTTCTATACAAACATATACCATTGCTCCACCAAGTGCTGCCGGAATCACCGCCAGCAGGATCTTAAATATCATTGGCACAACACTGATGATCAGACAGAAATAAAACAGATAATACAAAATAACAAGCAGCGTGATAACGATCGGTGCTATTTTCTTTTTTTGATGCTGATCCATAACTGCCTCCTCTTATAATGTTATGAGATCATTGTAACATACTCATCTCAAAAAAGAAATGTCCAAAGTATAGTCATAAAATCCCCCCGCAAACCAGACGCACTGCCATAGCTGCAACCCACGCTACAGCACACTGCCAAAATACAACAGCCAGTGCCCACCTGCCTCCCAGCTCTCTCTTGATCGATGCAATCGCCGCCACGCACGGTGTATACAGCAGACTAAATACCAGCAGAGAAGCAGCCGAAAGTGGCGACAGTACCGAACCGATGCCATTGCCAAACAATACACCCAGCGTAGACACGACACTTTCCTTGGCCATAAAACCACTGAGCAAAGCCGTACATATCCTCCAGTCACCCAGCCCAAGCGGTGCAAATACCGGCACCAGCAAAGAAGAAACTGCTGCCAGTATGCTGTCTGCCGAATCCTCTACCATATTTAAACGCAGGTCAAAACTTTGCAAAAACCATACAACGATCGTAGCGATCAATATTACTGAAAAAGCCTTCTGCAAGAAATCCTTCGCCTTTTCCCACAAAAGTTGTGCTACGTTTTTCGCCCCCGGAAGGCGATAGTTTGGCAGTTCCATCACAAACGGCACAGGTTCTCCCTGAAAGAGTGTACCTTTATATAGAAACGCCACCAATATCCCCATTATAATTCCAAACAAATACAATCCTGCCATGATCAAACCACCATGTCCCGGAAAAAATACGCTGACAAAAAATGAATAGATCGGAAGTTTCGCTGTACAACTCATAAATGGCGTTAATAATATTGTCATTTTTCGATCACGTTCGCTTGTCAGTGTACGTGTAGCCATAACAGCCGGTACGGTACACCCAAAGCCGATCAGCATCGGTACAATACTCCGTCCCGATAATCCTATCTTTCGGAGTAGTTTATCCATCACAAATGCAACCCGTGCAATATAACCGCTGTCCTCCATCAGGGACAAAAAGAAAAACAACGTCACAATGATCGGCAGAAAACTCAATACACTTCCCACACCCGTAAAAATACCGTCAATTATCAGACTATGTACCGCGTCATTGACCTGAAGTGCCACAAGTCCCCGGTCTGCCATATCAGACAAAGCAGCAATCCCCAGTTCAAGAATATGCTGAAGCCATGCACCTATCACATTAAATGTCAAATAAAACACAAGCATCATGATCCCTATAAAACACGGAATCGCCGTATACCTGCCGGTAAGTATGCGGTCAATGTGTTCACTACGGATCCTTTCTCTGCTCTCCTTGGGTTTTACCACAGTCTGCTCACAAAGCCGCTCAATAAAATCAAAACGCATATCTGCAATAGCCGCATTTCTGTCAACCCCGCGTTCCGTTTCCATCTGTTGCACAATATGCTCCATCATCTCTGTCTCATTCTGATCCAATGCCAGTTTTTCCATTATGAGTGTATCACCCTCTATAGCCTTGGTGGCCGCAAAACGCACCGGTATACCGGCATTTTCCGCATGGTCCTCAATCAAATGGATCACTGCATGTATACACCGGTGTACTGCACCATTATGATCATTTTTATCACAGAAATCTTGTCTTAACGGTTTCTCCTGATACTTTGCGATATGGAGTGCATGACGGACCAATTCATCGACACCCTCATTTTTAGCAGCTGATATCGGAATCACCGGCACCCCCAGCAGAGCTTCCATCCCATTGACATCTACGGCTCCCTGATTTCCCGTCACCTCATCCATCATATTCAGGGCAACTACCATAGGAATATCCATCTCCAAAAGCTGCATTGTCAGATAGAGATTTCTCTCAATGTTTGTCGCATCTACTATATTGATCAACGCACATGGCTTTTCCTCCAATACAAAATTTCGAGACACAATCTCTTCGCTGCTGTACGGTGACATAGAATATATCCCCGGCAGATCTGTGATATCCGTTTCCATGTGTCCTTTGATCACGCCATCCTTACGATCCACCGTTACCCCCGGAAAGTTTCCCACATGCTGGTTCGATCCTGTCAATTGATTAAACAGTGTTGTCTTTCCACAATTTTGATTTCCCACCAATGCATAAGTAAGTGCCGTCCCCTCCGGCAATGGATTTTCATCCTCTTTGGAATGATATTTTCCTTCCTCTCCAAGCCCCGGATGTGCCGTTGCCTGCAATCGTTCATTTCTTGCATGGCTTCTGGTTCTCTGATCGATCGGAGCAATCTCAATCTGATCAGCCTCCGCCAGCCGGAGAGTCAGCTCATAGCCATGAACCTGCAATTCCATGGGATCACCCAGAGGTGCCAGTTTCACTACAGTCACCTCTGCTCCCGGAATCATTCCCATATCCAGAAAATGCTGCCGCAAAGCACCCTTTCCTCCCACTGCCTGAATCACAGCACTTTTTCCGATTTCCAGCTCTTTTAATGTCATAACTTATGCCCTCTTTATCTGATGTTTGTTTCATCTAATGATAATTTTTATCAACAAACATAAGTTATACCAAACAATCTGCTGTGTCAACTTATAATTCAAAAAACCGGCTCCAAAGATCAGATCAGAAAAATCTGTCTCTTGAAGCCGGTTTATTTTCTTTTAATCTCTTATTTTTAGCAAATTAACCAAAATATCTCTTCAACAGTCCCTCGAATGCCTTGCCGTGTCTTGCCTCATCACGAGCCATCTCATGAACTGTATCATGGATCGCATCCAGATCCAGTGCCTTTGCTCTCTTTGCGAGATCAAACTTACCTGCTGTCGCACCATGCTCAGCCTCTACACGCATCTCAAGATTCTTCTTTGTGCTGTCTGTCACAACCTCACCAAGCAGCTCTGCAAATTTAGCGGCATGCTCTGCCTCCTCGTAAGCAGCTTTCTCCCAGTAAAGTCCGATCTCCGGATATCCCTCGCGATGTGCTACACGAGCCATTGCAAGATACATACCAACCTCTGAACACTCACCGTTAAAGTTAGCACGAAGGTCTGCCATAATATCCTCCGGTGCTCCCTGAGCAACACCAACTACATGCTCAGCTGCCCATGTCTTATCATCGCCCTGCTCAATAAACTTGTCAGCCGGAGCTCCACACTGCGGACACTTCTCCGGTGCCTGATCTCCTTCATAAACATAACCACATACAGAACATACAAACTTTGCCATAATCGTAATCTCCTTTTCTTTTATAAATATTGTTTTTATTATCTGCTTTGTTTTCCTTAACAGTAATGATTACTGTTTCTGATAAGAATATAACAAATCTTTTCTTGCTTGTCAACACATTTTTTCAAAAAATCTCATCTTTTTGATCAGATCCACTCAATAACAATTATTAATAAAAGCTTTTCGCCCTTCCATCTCCCTGATATTCCAAATAAATCCTCATACATCTCACCATATTCACCCAACCCCGTCGATCCGTCTAAAGCCTGCACTCCGGACATAGACCATAAAATAACACATTATGTCCCTGTATCTCTCCCTCAAATCCGGCACCTGCGATCTGGTCAATGTGGTCAATGTGGTCAATAGGATCCATCTCCAGATCCATCACACATCCGCATTTTTTACAGGCAAAATGATAGTGTGTCCGTGTATCCCCATCAAAATGATCAACCCCATCTCCGCAGTCAAGCCGAAGTGCATCTCCCTGCTCCACCAGCAGATTCAGGTTGCGGTAAACCGTACCAAGACTAATATGAGGATATACATTTTTTATATTATTATACACAGCCTCTGCTGTAGGATGAGACTTTGTCGAGAGCAGATAAGTTCTGATCGCTTCCCGCTGTTTACTATAACGTATTGCAGCCATCTCATTCTCCTTTCATCAAAATAATAGTAATTGTTACTGTTATTTTAACATATATTCAATTTATGTCAACCAAAAAAGGCACCTGCCAAAAAATAGCAGATGCTTTTCATTTTCTTAAATCACAGTATTTTATACGGCCGGTCCATTCTGTCCCGTTGTATTCTCCTCTGCTTCCGTTGTCTGATCAATACCAAGCTTTGCCAAAAGTCCGGTCTTAGGAACGGCATACACCGAAACTGCTGCCGCCAGTGCTACAACCGCGATTTTTTCGATCCATCTCTTTCTCATAGGCTTATCCCCCTTTTCCACAGATTTCATAATATCATCTGTTTTCTGATCTATTTATTTGATAATCCTATGATACATATGTTACCTTAACTAAACCTTAAGAATATGTTTTTATTCAAAAAAATAAGGCCCTCTTCATAAAACAGTACCAAAGCGGCATATAACCCAATACCATTTTACAATGAAAGCCTTTATTCATAATATATCAGTTTCTAAAGACAGATTGAAAAAATCCCGTCTTTTTCCTGCTTCTTTTATCGATTTCTTCATTTGCTTCCTGCTGGAGCTGCTGATCCTGTGGTGTCACTTCTCCGCCCACTCCCGCCGGATACAGCAGGTGATCGTAATGCTGCCGGAGCTTTGCCCAGTCAGGTTCATAGAAATATGTAGGATCCGGCACCCCGACAGAAGCACTCTCATTGATCAGACAAACGACTGTTTTGTCATCTGTCGTATCTTCAATATTCCATAACGGTACGCCTCCCGTCATGGTTTCACATATACGCATCGCCGTCTGTCCATCATACATACTCTGATATCCACACTGCAGACATTCTTTATACAGCTTCCAATCCTGATCCTGATCTTTAAACTCACCATTAATATAATAATGATATAATGCAATGGGATCCTGCAGATTTCTATTTCCCAATACACAATACGGATTCATAAAAAATTCTGTCGCACTCAGATACACATTTGTTTTATGTCTGTCCGGATCCTGAATCTCCTCCCTGGTGGCCGGCAGATTCAAAAGGTGTGGCATGATCACCCGTTCCAGCATTCCGTCAGTTACCAGCATGACCGCTGCCACTTTTTCAGGATAACTGCCAAATTCCCACGATGCTTCTCCCGCTCTCAGGGGCATTACCGATACCCCGTCTGATCCCTTCTGCGGAAAAGTCACCACCTTTGTCTCTCCAGACATGGTCCTGACCAAAATCCCTCCATCACCGGCATGACCATATATAACAGTCCTGCCGTCATAAAGAACTACATGAAGAGTTGTATCATACTCATTAAGAGTGTCTCTACACATCTTTACATAATCTTCGATCGCCTTCTCTGCAAATCGATATCCTGCCTTCAGGCAAGCCTTCTTTTCCTCAATCGAACTCTCTGCCTGTATATGTAAATCCAAATACTCTACGAGCTTCTCTGCTGCCAGACTGGATGCTATATCTGAATGACGTGCACTGCCGACCCCATCAGCAACAACACCGATATATAATCCAGATGCAATCTCCCCATGCATATTGGCATCCTGACATACAACCCCTGCTTTTATATGTGCTTTTCCTTTAATAGAAAATCCATAGCTTAACATGTCATACGCCCCTTTACCCTCAATAGCAGTATCCTACCACTCGCTGACGTCCCTCTCCTCGATATCCGCTGCCATACCTGCACCCTCAGGCAGATTATCCAGCTCTATCCTTTCGCCTACCTGACTCTTTGAAATAGCACTCATACTATCCACAAGCCAGTCAAAAATTCCGGTAAATTCATGCTGCTGTAATTCTATTACACGATCTGTCAATTTAAAAAGCTGTTCCTTATCATAATCATCCACCCCTAAAGCCCAGAATTTTAAACGACCGTTACTTCCCTTTGTCTCCTCCTCACGAATCCTGTCGGCTGCTGCCTGCATTGCCTCCGGAGTAGACATGGAAACTCCATCTGTGATCATAAATATCCATGGTTTAAAGCACGGAACACCAACACCCTGATATTCTCTTGTCCGTTTCTTAACGAGATCGATGGCTACCTGAATCGCCTCAGCCATATGTGTCTGTCCGCCCGGCTCCAACAGGATCGGTGGCATCTGATCGATCGGCATGAAATCACTGACGATCTCCACATGAGTCTCAAAAGTCACGATCGCTACCTCGACGCGCTTTCTGGCAAGAGGATCCTGACATACCTGTTTCTTAAATTTGGCAATGGCATCATTCAGACTTTGAATCGGAGCTCCTTTCATTGAACTGGAAATATCCAGCAGAAGCACACATGCCATATGTGGCTCACTTGGAGCTGCAACTCCCCCAAACAACTGCTCTTTCGTGATTTGTTCACTCATTTTCCTTCCTCCTGTTTCCTTTCATTTCTACCCCTTTATGCTTCTCTTATCTTTCAATGTCAGCTGTTAAAATACCATACAATAAACAAAATGATAAAGAGAGCAATAACTCCATATATAATAAATACAAAATGTGATTCCAAAAATGACGGTTCCTTCGGTCTGACATCCATATAATTCTCTGCCATGTGCTCCTTCGGGTGAATCGGCTGGCTGGCTGCAATCCTGCGTGCCTCCGCTGCTGCTTCACTCTCGGCTTTTCTCTGCATTTCCTGATGACGTCTGATCATCGCACAGTATGGACACTCCATCTTATGTATGAAATAAAAATGACCTCTCGGACACTGGATGTAATCCTTATGCTGCAGCACCTCCATGATCACCTGCATCCACTCACTGGCACTCGCCCGTACCGACGGATCCTTATATCCCTCTACAAATGTACGGTAAAACAACTTCTGAAAGCTTTCCGGAAGGAATGTAAAATCCGGTGCATATGTTGGATATGTTATTCCTTTTTTCTTAAAGAAAAACGGAGAAAATCCTTTACGGATATTGTCTGATGGCTGAGGAATGTCCAAAGATTCTCCTATTTCCTCTGCTTCATCCGGATCAATTGCACATGCAAACGGATGACATCCATTCATAAACAACTGAAACAGATTTACCGCCAATGCAAAACGATCCGTCTCTTTACTGTATGTTGGCAAAGGCATTGATGACAAACTCTGTCCCCCATATAATCTCTTCTGCAACTCCGGCGGAATATAATTTGCCTGACCAACCTCGCAGCGATACATCATCTGTCCATTCACAATATGATACGAGTCCGTATCTACCAAAGTCACCATCAATGCTTCCTTCGGATCGGAATCATCCAGATTAACACAGATATTCTGAGGATTCAGATCTCCGCAGACCTGTCCAAAGCTGTGAACAGTATCAACCGCTGCACAAATATTATATCCGATAAACAATCTGTCCTCCAGATTAATCTCTTCTATACCGGCCCCACACACCACTGTGAAATCTTCCGCACTGTGAAGTCGTGGCATAATATATCCCGCAAACCCGGTCTCCTCATAAATAACGTCAAGCGGCCAGGTAACCTGCCGGCGCTGAATATCCGTTAATTGATAGCGAATCATCAGAGAGAGCTTTTCTAAACGGCGTTTTGTTCTTTTTTCCTGCTTATATATTTTTGCTACAATATCGTTTGCCCCTTCTACCGCACAGATAGTTCCTTCGCCACCTTTGGCAATTGGTTCCGGATCAATATTGTATATTTTTCCCGATGCTCCCCGATACTTTTTCATTTAATCCTCCATGTCTACAGACAGGCCTTTTTTGCATATTCTGCTGCCTTGTCTGCTGCTGCGGCTGCTTCCTGAGCTTTAACCGCTGCGATACGTGCTGCCTCAGCCGCTTCCTGAGCTCGGCTCACTGCCATTTCCATCAGATGCTGCTTCGATTCCTCCTGCTGCACGTCCTCCGTCCCGATGGCTTCCTGAACAATCTGATTGATTACCTGACCGTCTACCCCAACACGGACCGGCTCACGAGGTCCCGATTCCATTTCCACATAATGCTTCTTGGGCTGCTGCACCTCGGCAAATTCTGTCTTCTCAATACCGGCCATTGCATAATACTTCTTAGCCAGCTCTATATTCTGTCCAAACAAGATACCATTTTCATACATATATGCCAGTCCGGCATACGCACGCTTGCTCCCTGTACTTTCCGCTCTATGATATAGCTGATATGCCCTATTCAGATTCCGCTCAACCCCATATGTACCATTCAGGCATCTGTCCGCCATCTCGCAGGTAGCTTCTACATCCTTCTGCCCGATCAGCTGCTCCAGATCCTGATTCGTCAATTTCGTATAGTCCATGCCCCATCTCCATTTCTGCAAGTATAACTTGCATTTTATAACTCTCCGAAAGACCCAAAAACATAAATTAAATCTATCATATTACACGCCAAAAGTCAATGATTCTACCAGTTTTCGGCAGTTTTCACACGGACTTTTTCTCATGGTCAAAAACACGCTGACAGCCTTACTCAGCCAGATGAAATTTTCCAATCTGATTTGCAAGCTGATCCGTCTGCTGAGTCATCTCCTCTGCAGCTGCCGTATTCTCTTTGGATATATTCGTGTTATTATCTACGATATTACCGATTGTTCCCATAGACTGGGAAATATTATTCATATATTCCTCTTGATTTTCTATGATCCCGGCTGCTTTTGTGATCTCATTCCGAGCAGCCTCAAAGCTCTTCAGATTCTCTTCAAGAATATGAACGGTATTCTCTGTAATCTCTATGCCCTCACGCACAGATTCATTATTTTTCTGGATCATTCCCCGGATCTCCCCACTGGCATCAGCAGTATTCTCCGAGAGGTTTCTGATCTCATCTGCCACAACAGCGAAGCCTTTTCCTGCCTCTCCTGCTCTGGCTGCCTCAATGGAAGCATTTAATGCCAGAAGATTTGTCTGGCTGTTAATACTGTTGATCAGCTCCAGACATTCTCCGATCTTGGCAGAACTCTCCGAAATTTCCCGCATTTTATCGCTGAGGAGATTGATCTGGTTATGGGTAATATCCCTCAGATTTTCATTATTGGCATTTACTGCCACAATAACCTCTCTTACGCTGTCCGTTGCCTGCACCATCCCCTGCTGCAGATGGTCCATGTTCTGTGCCAGACTGTCAATACTGTCCGCCTGCTGCAAGGCACCCTGCTCCACCTGACCGGATACATCTGATACCTGCATGGAAATCCCCTGAAACTGTTTCGCACTCTGTTCAATATCCCGGACCAGTCCGTTCAGATTACCTGTGATCTGCTGAATTGCCTGCTGAAGTCTTGCAAAATCACCCTGATATTCGATTTCAGATGATACCGCCAGATTTCCGCCTGCAATATCCTCCAGAATCCGCACGATATCATTTATATATGTATTTAACGATGTAACCATTTGATTCAGGGAGTCCTGCAAAACTTTAATCTCCAGACATATCTCCTGTTCATCAAAAACAATATCTAACTGTCCCTGTGCCACTGCCGGGATATTCTGAGCAAATTTTTCCAACGGCTGAAACCACCTGCCAATTATTTTACGGTTATATTTTATACTTATTACCACACATGCAATAAACATAAAGATATAAAATATTGTTGTCTCTACCAGAAATGAATATACCTGCAGCCAGTCCTTCACCATAAAGATCTTGAAATTACCATCATCTGTTGTCATAGATGTGACTGTCTTTGCCTTTTTCTGATAATCGATCACCGTCTTTACAGAGGAATCTTTTTTACATTTTGCATAAGCACTGTCACTCACTTTTACAGAAACACCCTTGCCAAGCTGCAGCTTATCAGACGGATGCGTAATGATCACTCCATCCTTGGATGCAAGGAACGCATAATTTCGTCCATTATAACTATCCGAAAGGATCGACGTCAGCTGATCCATATAAAAATCAATACCAAAGACACCAATTGTCTTGCCATCGATCACTACTCTCTTACTCATCGTCAAGCAATAGTTTCCGGTCTGCTCATCCAGATACGGATCACTGACAGCAATATCATCATTGTCAATAGCATCCGAATACCATGACCTCTTTGTCACATCAAAATCCGCATCCGGTTTCCAGCCATTATTCATGATAACGACTGTGGGAAGGGAAGGATCCGAAAGATATGTACATGAGATATCCTCATATTTCTGGGTAACATGATCTAAATATTTCACCGCAGCATCATAATCCTTATACAGATCTCCCTGTGCCTCCATATTATTTACAAACATATTCAAAATACTCTGCTGTTTTAAAACCCATTTTTCTATCTCTGAACGATAGTTCTGAGCCTCGGAATTAATTGCTGCGTTCCCTCTGTATACAGACATAAGCGTAACACCTATAAAAGCAATTCCTAATACGATCACCAGGATGATACAGATATTACGGTTAATGATCTTTGTAAACAGATCACTGTATTTCAATAACTGATCATTCTCTTTCTTTTTTCTTTTCATTCATCCTCCTCCTGTGCCGATAGCCTCTGTGCATTATATTTTTTTCGTGTCACATTAAGACCATTTTACCATGGATCCATACTTTTGTATATACATTCCCACCCTATTACATCTTTAATAAATACAACCTTTATCCCGGCGGCTGATCAATCTTGCCAATCTGGTTCACTAACAGTCCTACTTCCTTCTGAAGCTGTTCGCTTCGAAGCTTTTCCAGCATTTCCCGTCGTTCCTCCGGATTCATATCCTCCGACAAAAGCTCCGTTCGGTTAGTTAATGCCAGATTCAGAGCAAAGCCGCCGCTCGCCACATCCAAAAGCATTTGATCACCCCCACTTTTATTGTGCAGGTTTTTAATACGGATCATTCTGGAAAAAAATAGAAAAAAACTCCCGCAGATAAACTCTGCAGGAGTCCGTTTAAATCTTTATACGATTAAATTTTCGGCAGACTGTTAAATCCAGGCTGCAGATCTTCATCAGTAGGAATATAATCCTTCATTGTGCCATCATGGAAGCTTTCATATGCATACATATCAAAGTATCCTGTACCGGTCAGGCCAAATACTATTGTCTTCTCCTCACCGGTCTCTTTACACTTCATTGCCTCATCAATTGCTACCTTGATCGCATGGCTGCTCTCCGGTGCAGGCAGGATCCCCTCTACTCTTGCAAACTGCTCTGCTGCCTTAAATACAGCAGTCTGTTCTACAGAGCGAGCCTCCATAAGACCATCATCATAAAGCTGTGAAAGCACGGAACTCATACCATGGTAGCGAAGACCACCCGCATGATTTGGCGAAGGAATAAATCCACTGCCAAGCGTGTACATCTTTGCAAGAGGACAAACCTTTCCGGTATCACAGAAATCATATGCATATTTACCTCTGGTAAGGCTCGGACAGGAAGCAGGCTCTACAGCGATCACCTGATACTTCTTCTCCCCACGGAGCATCTCACCGATAAATGGTGACACAAGTCCACCGAGGTTTGAGCCGCCTCCGGCACATCCGATGATTATATCCGGCGTAATATCATATTTATCGAGTGCAGCCTTTGTCTCCAGTCCGATCACCGTCTGATGAAGAAGTACCTGTGAAAGTACACTTCCGAGAACATATCGGTATCCCTCTGTATGTGTTGCCGCCTCTACTGCCTCTGAAATAGCACATCCAAGACTTCCTGTTGTTCCCGGATGCTCTGCCAGGATCTTACGTCCTACTTCCGTATCCATAGAAGGAGAAGGTGTCACACTGGCACCATATGTACGCATCACTTCACGACGAAACGGCTTCTGCTCATAAGAACATTTTACCATATAAACTTTACAATCCAGATCAAAATAAGAACATGCCATAGAAAGTGCAGTTCCCCACTGACCGGCTCCCGTTTCTGTGGTAACACCCTTTAATCCCTGCTGTTTTGCATAATATGCCTGTGCAATGGCAGAATTTAATTTATGGCTGCCACTTGTATTATTTCCCTCAAATTTATAATAGATCTTTGCCGGTGTATCAAGCTTTTTCTCCAGACAGTACGCACGTACCAGTGGTGATGGACGGTACATACGGTAAAATCCCAGGATCTCATCCGGAATATCAAAATATGGTGTCGTGTCATCAAGCTCCTGCTTTGCAAGCTCTGTACAAAATACATGCTCCAGTTCTGCCAGCGTCATCGGCTCATGGGTTGCCGGATTTAAAAGCGGTGCAGGCTTATTTTTCATATCTGCACGGACATTGTACCACTGCTTTGGCATTTCCTCCTCACTCAGGTAAATTTTGTAAGGTATTTCCTGACTCATCATGATGTTTACTCCTCCTGTGTTTGTTTATATCCTTCTGTTGCATTTTTGCCTAAATATCCTTAGATATTCTACTCCATTTCACATATACCGTCAACGAAAATACCACATGCAGGACGGATTTTTTACAGATATCCCCTGTTCCCATTGCCATATTACAGGTATCGAACAGTCTATGTCTGCATTACGACCGATACTCTACCACATCATCCCATGCCTTCCGCGGCCGCGGTACCGGAGCTTCATCCGCATACCCCAAAGCCACTACACCGGTCAGCTGATCCCCGGTGCCGATCTCCTGAACCAGTTCGTTGTAAGCAAAACAGGTATTTGCGATCCATAGAGAACCCACACTAAGCTCCGTCGCACGCAGAAGCATATTCTCCACGGCCGCTCCGATTGAAAGCGAATCACAGCTTTCCACGATCCTCTGCTCCACTCCGATCTCTTTATAAAAAGTCCCTCCATTCGTGTTTAAAACTGCCACCAGCACAGGTACTTCCTTCATAATCTTCAATGTATTGTATGCATCCGGCAGGCCATAGGCAAATCCCGGCAGATCAGTGATGCCCTTCTTTTCCCGGTCCAGGCCATTCTCCATAGCTGCCACCAGCCGTTTTTTTGCTTCCCCCTGATATATTATAAATTTCCACGGCTGCCTGTTTTTCGCCGATGGTGCCAGCAGTGCAGCCCGGATAATCTTATCGATCTTCTCTTTATCCAGAGGCATCTCTTTGTATTTTCGTATACTTCTTCGTTCTGTAACCGCATCCATAAAAACTCTCCTTATTTTTTATGCCTGCGGCCATCAGGCCGCAGGCATAAACGAACTTTCTTCTAAGACTCCGGAATAATACGGATCACCTCATCTGACATTTTATCTTATTGCCCCATGGTCCATATACATTCTTTGTACCGGATTTTGTTGCTACACGCATACGCACATAATACGTCTTCCCTGTTTTTAATTTCTTTCCATTATATTTTCTAATTACCTTCTGTGTCTTGGATTTTTTTACCGTATAAGTATCTTTCTGCTTAAAATTCTTTTTATTGGAAACCTGGATCTGACATTCACTTACTTTCTTTATTTTTTTCCAATTCAGCGTAAGTTTCTGATGAGAAACACGCACCGTCCAGCGAAATAAATTCGCCCCTGTCTGGTTTCCACTATTTGAAGAGTTATTTGTGCCGGCAGTACTATCACTGAGCAGAAGTGTCTGCGAAGACTCGTCCAGTGCAACCTGATACTTCACATTCACATTCTTTTTCTGTTCTACTTTTTTTGCCTCACCGGTTCCAAAATTCTGTACCCAGTATATTCCATCTGATGTATTGATACATCCTATTCCGATTGACTTGTATCCGGTGTTCAGAATATTTTTCTTGTGTCCGGACGAGTGCATCCAGCTGTTCATAACCTGTGCCGGTGTGCCATTTCCTCCACCCATTCCCCAGGCAATATTCTCTCCGTGTATCTTAGAATCCATCGTAAAACAGTCGCGTCCATTTGGTCTTGTATGACTAAAGGAGACTACTGTCTCTGCAGTACGTTTCATAGCTGCCTTAAGCAGATCCTCATCCATCTCCAGCTTTTTCGCACCCACCTTGGCACGTTCCTGATTCACCAGTTTCAATACCTGAAATGCATAATCATATCTCGCTGTTCCAGACACCTTCTGTGTCTTTGCCTGTGCCGTATTGCTGCCAAAAAGACATATTACAGTAAGCAGAATAACTGCTGCCGCCGTCCTACATTTCTTTGTATTCATTTCATTCACCACGCCTTTCTCATTGATTAAAATAATATTTTGTGAACTAATGTCTCCTCAATTATAACATATCTTCTGAATCTCCCGCAATGACCGATATTTCCCAATTATCTGCGCCGGATACGGTGAAGCTGTGGCCTCATCGTAATTTCCGTCACGACCACACCGTCACGCATTTGTATAATATCACGTACCGTGTCCGCCACTTCCTCCGGCAAAAGATATGAGCTTTCCTCTTCTCCCTGAGTAAAATCCGCATTTCGGTACAGGTCGGTTTTCGTCATATCCGGTTGGATATTCACCACACGCACCCCATATTTGCGCACTTCATCAAAGAGACTCCGTGAAAAGCTGCTAAGTCCTGCCTTTGTCGCTCCATAAGCACATCCGTGCGGATTATTAAGTTCTGCCGTTACAGAGGATATATTGATGATCGTTCCCCCATATCTTTTCAGATCCCGCAATAGCAGATTCGTCAATATCATCGGTACTTCCAGATTCGTCCGCACCAGCTTTTGTATCTTCTGTGTATTTAGTTCTTCATGAAGTCCATAATATCCCACCCCCGCATTATTCACTAATAATGCTACTTCTCTCTGATGCCGGATCTGTTTGATCTGCCGTTCCAGCTCCTGTGTATCCAAAAGATCACATACAACGGGATGAAAAACTCCCGGCTTTACTTTCGCTTCTTCTTTATTTTCATGATCTTCACTGAAATTGCCCGAAAAATTCCGGCCAAATCCATACACCTCGAATCCCATCTCTATCAATACACGGCTGATCTCTCTTCCTATACCGGAAGATGCTCCGGTAACGATCGCAGTCTTTTTTATCTGATCTGTCATTTTAAAGCTTTAATCCCTTCTGACATAAAATTATCTTCATACTTTCCACCGAAATATCTTGTCCTCCGGTATCCATCTGACAAGCTTTTCCACTACATGCTGTTCCATTTCGTTCATTAACTTGTCCGGATAATGATACACACCATTATCATTTACAAACGGAAACTGCACCACCGAAGAATCCCTCTGACTTCGCCTTAATTTCTTTATATAATCCTGAGAGATCCGAAACGAACCTACACTGATGTCCCATATTTTCCCCATATCGATCTGAGCTTCCACTTTTTCTAACATGGTATCGTACTCTCGCCGCCAGCCGGGACAGTATATAATAGGATCAAAACAAAGTCTCACCGGAAATCCCAGTTCTATAGCACGTGCTATGCACCGGATCCTCTCATCTAACGTTGCTGTCCCGTGTTCACACGATGCTTGTATCCTCTCAGGAGAAAGTGTAAATGAAAAGATTACATTTTTATCCGGCACAAGTCTGTCCCATAAATCGGTCCTTCCACATTTTGTCCGGATTTCAATGCGAACTCCGGAATGGCTTTGTACAAATTCTTCCCACATCTCCACAAATCCGGTCAGATCCTCCAATGCCATGAGATCTGTGTCATAAGATACACATAGATATACCTGGTGCCTCTTAAGAATATCCTCCAGCTCCGCAAAAATATCTTCTATGTTTACAAATATTACAATATTACCGGAGGGATACATTCCTTTGAGGTAACAATACTCACAATCATAAATGCAATTCATCACACAGGATGTATAATAAAAATATTCATTTCCAAAACTTTGACAGACCGGTGCCCCCTCATATATCAGACGTCCCTGCTTGGCAGCAAGTATAAGCATAGGATGCTTGGTCTGCATTGCCACATTTTGTTTTTTCCTGCAAAATACATCCTTATAATGATGAATCGATATCTGCCGGGCATCCGGAAATCTCTTTAAGATCTCTTTTGTTCTCGGATGCTCCCGCACTGCATCCTCCACATAAATATGGGAAAACGTCTGATTATAATAGTCTCTTTTTAATCTCTTCAAAACGTTTCTTCCCCTCTCTTCTGTCACGGCACGGCAATTCATTATTTTCACGCATATCATTAAATAATCCTTGATAATCCACTCCTGCCAATGTCCAATATTTCAGACACTGAATCACAGCTGCTCTCATCGTCTGTGAACAATGAAGCTCCTGACATATCTGTTCTGCTTCTTCCATATAATACTGTTCTCTTTTTTCCTGTTCCTCATTCTGTTCCGATATCCGGCTCAGTACTCCCACATACGTCTCTAACAGTCCCAGATTTATCTCCATTGCCCGCTCTAATACCTGTGGTGTCATCCGCTCTGAGATACCACCATCCGATACCACTTTTATAAAACTCATCTGATGTGGTCCAAGCCAGAAAGAACCGGCCTGATAGACAGCAGCAGCCTCCATGTCATGAAGAACTCCTTTTTCCTTCTCCCCATTCCACACCGTTGGCTCCGTAATAATTTCTGCCTCCCGTAGTCCATGCCTGTAAAGTATATCCGGATAATAAGTGTGTCCTTTATTTCTCTCTGTTATTTTATTACACAGATACATGTCACCAAATGTACCATTTCCGGCACATGTTCCCACATTAAGCAAATGATCCGTCTCCCCTGCTCCATATCTGCCAAACACGGCAGATACCCCACACGCTGCTGCATTCATTCCGGCTCCGGTAATCACTAGCCGCAATGACCTATCCTTATTTTCGTACACTTCAAAAGGAAGCTCCGTCTCTGATCTCTTTAACGAAAACGTCCGTAGCAAAGGCTTTGCCTCCGGATACAATGCTGTAAAAATGTATATCATACACATCCCCATCCTCAATATCTTTATTGAGTCTTATTGTCCACTATCCTGCAATTCACTCTTATTATCATAATTTTCCAAAAAGTGATGCTTCACGCCATCCTTTTTGTAGGCGATCACAGTACTGAGATTTACATTCTCCACGCTCTTAAAAATATTTCCCTCCACAAAAGGATTCGTCTTTTTCAATTCACGGATCAATTTCTTGATCTCCAGTCGTTTTGAATTGCTCTGACCGTCCTTATCACAGGAGGAACATGTATCCGTAAATTTGCAGGCACATTGGATAAAATGAAGTCCATTTGCATCACGCCATGCCTTAATATCATCCTCACGTATCAGGTATAATGGACGTATAAGCTCCATCCCCTCAAAATTAGAACTGTGAAGCTTGGGCATCATAGTCTGCATCTGTGCACCATAAAGCATTCCCATAAGAATCGTTTCAATCACATCATCATAATGATGTCCAAGTGCGATCTTATTACAGCCCAGTTCCTTTGCTTTGCTGTATAAATATCCCCTCCTCATTCTCGCACAGAGATAACATGGGGATTTCTCTACATGGAATACCGCTTCAAAGATATTCGATTCAAAAATAGTGATTGGAATATTCAATCTCTTCGCATTATTCTCTATCACTTTGCGATTCTCCGGACTATATCCCGGATCCATCACCAGAAATACTAATTCAAACGGAAATTTATGGTGACGCTTCAATTCCTGAAAAAGCTTTGCCATCAACATGGAATCCTTACCACCGGAAATGCAGACGGCAATTTTGTCCCCTTCCTTTACCAATTCGTAATCATTGATCGCCTTGGTAAAACGGCACCATATCTTTTTCTTAAAACGTTTCCTCAGACTCTGCTCCACTTCCAGATAAAATGGCGTTTCCTCCTGCTGTTCCTTTTCATTTTCCCGATCCATCGTGTCCATAAGCCAGGACAGATAACCTCCCTGCAGACTATATACCATATATCCTTTATCTTTTAGATAGTTTGCTGCCTCCAGGCTTGTCTCTCCCTTTTTGCAATATAACACCGTCTTTTTCCCATCCTGCTCCGGTGTCCAGCCGTCCATAATCTGCTGCTCCGGAATATGTTCCGCTCCCGGTAAGTGTCCATAAGAATAAGACATCTCATCCCGGACATCCACCAAATGATATTCATCCGGACGCCATTTTTTTAACTCATGTATTGTGATCTCTGTATTATCCATCATTTTTTAACCATGCCTTTCCTAACCATATCTCAGCACACTATACCGCAATACAGACTTTTTTTCAATGTTATAACAGCTATGCCCGGCAATTTTTATCTGCCCCGGTGGATGTCATATATTTTATGCTATATACATTATGTTCTCCTTCGGATCTCATCAATCTCCTGCTGCAGTTTATCACACTTCTGCCAATTGGCCTTGATCTGTTCTCTGAGCTCCTGCCGTTTCCTGTCTTTCAAATATCTCCATATAAGCAATATTACAAAGACGATCGGAATAGGAACATAATTCTGTCTCGAAATATCAAGGTAATATCCCATCCAGTTTTCCATAAATTTCAAAGCAATAAACCACATCAATAAAATAATATATGGAATTATTTTTCTTATGGACGATTCCTCTCCAAGTCCTGTCTGCAGCTGTGCATTGGCTCTCTTATACCGAAATATCTGCTTTTCCAATTCCAGAATCTCTTCTGTATACTTATTTTTTTCTACACCATTATTTTGCTGATCCTGTTCCAATTTCTTTTTCCCTCCAAATTAATGACTAAAACCTCCCGACATCTGTCATAAATTGTCAAACGAAATGTCACTTCTTAACTTCCTTTTCTACTTCTCCCCGAATTTTTTCTCCCCCTTGGCGTTTCCATTCCTTAACAAACTCGTCAAAATACGACAATGGTTTCTGGCCGGTCACAATTTCCAGATACGCCTTCTTTTCTAATTCTTCCAAACGCCACCAGTTTCCTTTCATCGTTTTCGTCTCACCAAAATATAAGGATTTCACCTGCCTTGTCTGTCCCTTTCCAAGTACAGAGCATGCTGTCATCCGGGACGTATATGCAGCCCAGTCCTCCCATGACTTCTGGGCTTTCTGCTCCTTTTTCTGTTCCAGATAATTGCTGCAGGAAATATAATATGCTCCCTCCAACAAACCCAGATCGTCTAATTTCTTTCTTCCCTGTATTGCCTCCTTGAGGGAATCATAGCAGCGCATCAATGCCTCCTTATAATCTACATTGATCGCAAGCGGACGTGCTGTAGGATCGACGTTTTCCTGATAATACCGCTCCATTTCACCGACATCCTCCTCACCATAACGAAGGTCATCAAAAAGTGCACTGACAATCTTCATAACAATCTCCGGATGCTTATATCCCTTACGGACAACAACACATTTATCACTTGGATTCTGAGATGCAAAGGATGTTTTGCCATCCTTGTCCGTCCGGATCAGATATGGCTGCCACTCTGCCTTTGGATTTTGCTGCATTGCAGACATGAGAGGATTATTGGGGGACCACCATGGACCAAAGAAGGAACCGCACTTTCCTGATACGATCAGTTCGATGATATTACTGCTTTCTCTCATCAGAAAATGATTGTCTAATATCCCCTGTTTATACATTTTCCGCAGTTTTTGGAGAGCCTGCTTCGCTTCCTTCTGAACAGAGCCATACACAACTCTTCTATTTCTGTCATATATCCATTGCTTTGGAAATGCACCACAGCTTGCAAAAATAATATCCGTCTGATATTCATAACTGTAGCCGCAGCCACCGGTCAATTCATCATCACAGACAAGTCCGATCGTTTGTCCCTTTCCATTGCCTCCCGGATCTTTCTGTACGAATTCATGGACAATGTGTTCTACATCCTCCACATCCTCCGGTGCAGACAATCCAAGCTGATCCATCCAGTCTTTCCGAAGCCAGCACAGACTTGGACCGTCCTCAATATTCGTCTCCGGCAATGCCATAAGTTTTCCGTCAAATGTCACATTGTCAAGAATCTCACTGCCATAGCTGTCATAGATTTCCTTGATCCGGCTGCTGGTACAATCCTGATACACCTGCGTCAAATCCTCGATCATATCATTGTCTACCAGAATCTGCAGCAGATCCATATCATTTACGACCATCACATCCGGCAGATCACGGGAGGCAATCGTCATGGACAATGTTTCCTGATAATTGTCATTCTCCCCTGCTTCAAAGACATCTTTATTCTGTATATTTAGTTTCTTTTTTAAGTACCTCGTATATCCGTTATCCTCGTAGGTATCTCCCTTCGGCATATTGGAATTATTAATGCCCGTCATCTTTCCGAGAGTATATGTCACTTCCTCCGGATACCGTCCAAACGGGGTCGTCTCTGCTGTCTTCCAATCCTTCCTGTGATCCGCTGTATCTGTCTTTTTTACCGGCTGTTTACTGCAGCCGGTAAAAATCAGACAACCGGTCAAAGATAACGCCATCAGCTTTTTAAATATATATTTTATCACTTTTTTAAAACTCCTAACTTTACCATTTCTTTTATTTACATTATACACACCATTTACATACCAATCAATAATATAGCGTACATATTTCACCTGCATCTTCAAACACGAAAACACGATATCACAGTCTCCCATCATTGGGAAATCTGCAACATCGTGTTCATTTATAGAGGCTGTTTATGTCATTTTAATACTTTTCTTTATTAAGCCTGCAGGTCTTGGGCTGCAGACACAAGTTTGTGGTATGAAAGTCTAGTTTCACACTACCCTTTTACTGCTCCCGTCAATCCGTCTGTATAACAACGCTGCATAAACAGGAACAACACAGCAATTGGGATGGATACGCAGACAGCTCCTGCAGCAAACCGGGTATACCATTGATAGATATTTTCTTTTTCCAGCATATTCCAAAGCCCGATTGCTACTGTATAATATTTTGCATCGGTCCCTATAATAACCTTTGCCAGCACAAAATCAATCCATGGTGCGATAAAGGAGGTCAATACCGTGTACACGATAATGGACTTAGAAAGCGGAATCGTGATCAGCCGGAATACATTCCATTTTGTAGCTCCGTCAATATATGCCGCCTCATCAATACTGCGGGGAATCGTATCAAAAAACCCCTTCGCCACATAAAACTGCAGGATACCTGAACCCCCTGCATATACAAGCACCAGAGAGACCAGCTTAAGCACTCCCTGTGTCATGCCGATTCCCTTTAAAATATAATATATTGCGATCATTGCCATAAATCCCGGAAACATTCCCAGGATCAGTGCCACATTCAGCAACAGCTTTCTCGATCTAAAACGCAGTCTTGAAGTCACATAGGCAATAGATACAATAAAAAATGTAGATAAAATACAGGAAAATATTGCTACGACCAGTGTATTTAAAAACCACTGTGGAAAATTAAATACATCTGTGTCCGTAAAAAGGGATATATAATTATGAATTGTTAATTTGTCAGGAAGAAAGGTACTGGAATATGAACCCTTTCCTGCCCGGAAAGATGTCATGATCACCCAAAATAAGGGAAATATCCAGATCAAAGCCAAAACAGACAGACACTCATGTACAATAAAATTTGTCATTTTTTTTCTAACGCGGTACTTATTCATTATTGGAATCCCTCCTCATTCTTTAATGCCCCCGATTTACGATATGCTGCCAATGAGAATACCGCTGACAATACAAACACTGCAATTGAGATGACTGCTGCATAATTATAATCTTTAAAATCCATTGTCAGCTTATACAGCCATGTCACCAGCAGATCCGTCTTACCTGCAGTACCGTTATTATAACTCAGTGCTGCCGGTGCCCCCTTGGTGAGCAGATAAATGACATTAAAGTTATTGATATTTCCGATAAACTGTGTGATCAGATATGGTGTCGTCACAAACAGCATATACGGAAGTGTGATCTTGAAAAACTGCACCACTGCATTAGCACCGTCCACTCTGGCTGCCTCATACAGATCTGCCGGAATATTCTGCAGGATACCGGTAACCTGAAGCATTGTATATGGAACACCGACCCAGAGGTTTACCACAATGATCGTAATCCTTGCCCAGGTAACATCTGTCCAAAACGGCAGACTCTTCTGTATCAGTCCCAGCTGCTTCAATAAAACATTGATCGATCCCTCTGGCTGCAACATGGTACGGATAACTAACAGTGACACAAATTGTGGAATAGCAATAGAAAGAACAAAGATAAATCTCCACATTGCTTTCCATTTTGTTTCTTTGCGATTGATCACGATCGCAAGGATCATTCCCAAAATATAATTTAAAAATGTTGCAAAGACCGCCCATACGATCGTCCAGCCAAGTACATGCCAGAATGCCGTTCCCAATCCGCTGGAGCTGTCTAAAAGTTTCCCAAAATTTGCCAGTCCTACCCATTCAAACAGCTTCCCCGGCGGCTGATGATTTCTGTCATAATTTGTAAATGCGATCGCTGCCATAAAAACTAATGGAAGGATCGTAAATGCAAATATACATATGATCGGTCCTGTCAACAGGGTCTTATGCAAGTTCTGGTCAAACAAAGAGGCCACATCCTCACGAAAGCTTGGAAGCTGTTTTCCTGCCTCCTTCAAAACCTGTGCCTGATAAGCAGATTTCAGAGAAGATCTCCATACAAATATAAATGCGATAATAGCAAAGACCGCCAAAATTCCATAAAGCAGGATCAACATGGAATTGTCACCGGCCGTATATTCATACACCTGCTTTGCTTCATTAAATACTTCTCCGCCCTCTTTAGTTCCAAGTGTCGTCAGACCACCCAGCAGTCCAAAACCACTTATGACCATAAAGGCAATAAATAGAATTTCTGATGCCAGATACAGCAGTCCTTTTATGATCTGCTTTTTGCAAATATTACCGGCCCCCATGATAACCGCACTGAGGCGGGTGAATGTATCCCCATACCTCAGTGCATTGCTCACGGAAACGACCTTTGCATGCTCCACCTCATTTGCCATAGGACATTTCTCCTTTTACATTACTGATTTATTCTGCCCTTCAGGACATCTTTTTTATTTTTACAGTCCGTTGCTCAGAATACCCTTTACCATTTCCTTTGTCTTCTTTTCTGCATTTTTTTCTGTCACATCGCCCTGTACGATTTCTTTTCCCATCGTCTCAGCCGGTGTCCAATAGCTGCCCATCTCAGAGAGAAGCGGCTGTACTGCAGCTGCATTGGCAATTTCATCTGCCTGTGCCTTGATCACGGTATCTTTCATTACTGTTTCATCTGCAGCAAGTGTCTTATTGATCGGTGCGATACCTCTTGCATCGAAACGGATCTTCTGACACTCTTCGCCGGCAAGATAACGTGCAAGTGCTACTGCGACCTCCTGATCTTTGCATTTTGGATTTACGCCAATTGCCTTACTTCCCGCAAAGGACTTCATCTGTCCCTCCTGTCCGTTAATTGTCACAGTAGGGAGCTGTACTGCTGCAAAATTCTTTCCAAGAGCGTCCTTGATCGCCTTGGCATCCCAAGATCCGGTGCAATATGCTCCCAGCTTTCCGTCCTTAAATTTGGCAATACTGCTTCCATCCTTCTCACAGGAGAATTTCTTATTCTTTGCAAGGTCTATCATGTATTTCGTTGCCGCTATACCTGCTGCATTATCCCAGTCACAACCCGCAGATGCATCTGTTCCGTCACCAAACAGGGAACCGCCTGCTGCATAATAAAATGCTTCAATATACCAGCTGTTATCCAGCGGAAATGCAAAGTTTGTAACACCCTTTCCCAAATCCTTAGACATCATTTTGTCCAGAGATTTTACTTCATTCTCACTGAATTTACTCTTATCATAATACATAAACCAGGTGTTTGATGTGTACGGGATTCCGTACAGATTTCCATCATATATAACAGAATCAATCATTGCTTTTTCATTATTCTCTTTGATCTCGTCTACTGTTGTTCCTCCGAGCTTAGAAAGAGCTCCTGACTCAACCAGAATCGGAATCTGATCATTTGCGTACATATAAACATCTGCTGCCGCATCTACATCCTTTGTTACCACATCCTTGGCATCTCCTTCGGAACATACGCCATATTCAAATGTAATATTCCACTCCGGATGCTGCTCATTAAAGGAATCACACATCGCCTTGAGGATACCATCATCATATCCTTTCATCTTTGCCTGATCCTCCTGCGGTCCCCACACCGTCAGTTTTACATCCTTTGTTTCTGCCTCCTTTCCGGCACTGCCGGCATCAGAACCGGCCTTGTCTGTTGAAGCCGTCTTGCCACATCCGGCAAAAACAGATGAAATCATTGCTGTCGTCAGCAATAACGCACATAATTTTTTCGCTCTCATAATGAATTCCTCCTCATTCTTTTTCGATGCAGCAGATCATTTCCTGCTGTATTGATTTGATAAATCCATTATAAAAGCTGGCAGGTTTAGGGTAAATATAAGGAATTTTAGAAACATGCAAGATTTTCATGATATATGGCTTATTTCCAAATCTGATATCTTTTTCGGACAGCGATACATATAGCCAATCCAGTAAAGCTCCTCTCCGTCAAATTTATTTGCCCCATAAGAGCTGGCCCCGTACTGTTCCTCTATTTCTTTAATCGCATCAGACACATCTAATGATTCGAATGCAAATCCAACATTATCCATTCTTTTTGCAAGCTCTGAATTCATAAATCTCCGTATAAATATTTTTGAACTACACTCTTCGCTTTCCTTTGACATTTGAAATAATGCTGCCTGATAAGCACACAATCTTAATCCTAAAGAATCTATTTTTTCATTGTAAAATCTCCTCAATATACCTTCCCTGATTCCTGTATTTTTTTCTTGCTATATTGTTTACCAAGATTGGTTGCAGATAAACAATGCTGACACTGCACATCTGTTATTTCTCCTTCAATAAAACTATCTATTATTTCAAACATTCTGTTAGTGTCTTTCCGATATATTAGTTCTATTGTTGACCCAATTACTTACTGTTATTCTGCTGACACCCAGCTCGTTTGCTAATTCTTCCTCGGATAATCCCGTAAGTTCCAATATGCTTTCTATATCCTGTCCAATCAAAAAATCCATAAATACCTCCTGCTAACCTCTATGTTTAATACTTTACATAGAAGTTTAATGCGAGTCAATAACTTTTATGTAAACTTTTTTAATACAGTTTGATACATCAAAGAGATGATAAATCAAATCTTGTCATTTTATTCCATTTACGTTATGATAGAGAAGTGTGGCAGGTCATTTCTCCACCACATTGACACAGTATGATTTTTTACAATCAAATAATCACAACAAAAAGAAAAGAGGACAAAAAGAT
>JALFLW010000058.1 GCA_022774505.1 Lachnospiraceae bacterium | reverse complement strand
TTACATATATTTTATAGGAGTGAAGCAGCCATGAAACAATTTCCAGGAGTTTTCCGGGCAACAAAAAAGAACGGTGATGTCTATTACCGTTCCTCTGTCACATTTCGCAGCAAGCATATCAGCCTCGGCAGTTTTTCCTGTCCGGAGGCTGCTCATAATGCCTATAATACCGCATCCAATCTATTACATTCAGAAATAAATTACCTGCCTGACAACTACAAAAAAGGCGATCTGTCCTTTTTGAAATGGGTGATCCTGACGAATTTTAAAAATAATGGAATTTATATCAAAACTCCTATTTATTTACAAAAAAATTATTTTGAATATTATCTGTCCCAAAATGATGTCCTGCTCTTTGATGCAGATGATCTTTTCTACTATTCGACCCATTCCATCATGCGCCGTGGAAATCATCTCTTTGTGGCAGATTACGGAATGCAGGTCAATATTGCCTCCCGATACGGCATCAAAAACTTTGCTGTCCAAAACAGGGATTACCGGTTTGTAAATGGCAATGACCACGATTTCCGCTATGCTAATATAGAAATATTAAACTCTTATCACGGTGTCAGCAGACAGCCGGATTCTTTTCCCCCTGTTTATATTACCAGAATACATGTAAACGGAGATCACATTGTCGGACGGTTTGAATCAGAAAACGAGGCAGCCGCTGCATACAATAAAGCGGCCGACCTGCTGCAGAAGGCAGGTATATCTATTCAATATACCAGAAATTACCTTCCCGGCCTGTCTGCCGCCCATTACCAAAAGCTTTATCAACAGGTTTGTCCAGAGCCCCGTTTTCTTGATTATATTCATTCTCTTCGTTCAATCGACCGGAAAGATGAGTGACCCCATGGCATATTCCTGTTGCCGGCTTTCTTTTACTATTTTTTCTGCTTTTTGTACCCCCGGAGAACAATTTTTTCTAATTTGCGTTTTAGCACGATCTGAATCTCCTCGTGTTTTGCAATCTGCTTCACCAAAATAGAACGAATCCCTGCCCGGTTCGCCCCCCACACATCTGTAAATAGCTGATCTCCTACAAATAATGTGTTTTCCGGAGTCGTATTCATCCGTTTCATTCCTTCCCGATACCCCTTTGGCGATGGTTTATCAGCTTTATAGACATATGTCGTCCCCACCGCATCCGCAAACGGCTTAACACGATACTCTTTGTTATTAGAGATCACGCAGGTTTCAAAGCCTATTTCCCGAAGATGCGCAAAAAGCCCGATTGCCCGGCTGGTCGCCGGCTGGTCATGCTCTACCAATGTATTATCCACATCAAATAAAATTCCACGGTATCCCTTTTGATAATACATTTCAAACGGAATTTCATAGGTGGACGGATAATCCTCTTTGGGATAAAACTGCTGAAGCATTCTCTCCTCCTTACATCTGTTTCGCCAGATTAATCATTTCAATCGCACCCAGTGCACAATCGTATCCTTTATTTCCTGCCTTTGTACCGGCACGTTCAATCGCCTGTTCAATATTATCCGTAGTGATCACACCAAACATTACCGGAACACCTGTCTCCAGAGAAACACTTGCTACTCCTTTGGAAACTTCTGCACATACATAATCATAATGACTTGTTGCGCCACGGATCACTGCCCCGAGGCAGATCACAGCATCATACTTTCCTGACTCTGCCATCTTCTTTGCCATAACAGGTATTTCAAATGCTCCCGGTACCCACGCCAGTGTTATATTATCATCATCTACATTATGACGCACAAGACCGTCTCTTGCTCCGGACACAAGCTTTGATACAATAAACTCGTTAAAACGTGCTGCCACAATACCGATTCTGGCCCCTTCTGCTACAACTTTTCCTTCTAATACTTTCATGATATTCATCCTGCCTTTCTTTTATTTAAGATTTAAAATATGTCCCATCTTTTCTTTCTTCGTGCGAAGATAGAAGCTGTCATATTTCCCCGGCTCTATCTCTATCGGAACCCGTTCTACGATTTCCAGATCATACCCTGCCAGTCCATATACCTTCGCCGGATTATTTGTCATAAGACGAAGCTGGTGAATCCCCAGATCAACTAATATCTGTGTACCTATTGTATAATCTCTGGCATCCTCCGGAAAACCAAGCTCCAGATTTGCCTCAACCGTATCACGTCCGTGATCCTGCAGTTCATATGCCCGGATCTTATTAATCAGTCCGATCCCGCGTCCCTCCTGACGCATATAGAGCAGCACACCACGTCCCTCTTTGGCGATCATCTTCATCGCTGCATCGTACTGCTGGCCGCAGTCACATCTTGCTGACCCCAGTGCATCTCCTGTAAGACATTCCGAATGTACCCTGCAAAGTACCGGCTTTCCATCCGTGATATCTCCCATGACAAGAGCCACATGATGCTCTCCATTCAACTTATTGACATATCCGTAAATCGTAAATTGACCATATCTTGTCGGCATCTTTGCTTTTGCCACACATTCCACGAGTACTTCATGCTCTTTACGATACTGTACCAGCTCTGCAATCCTTCCACATTTCAGCTGATGCTCCTGTGCAAATCTGATAATATCGGGAGTTCTTGCCATGGTCCCATCCTCTTTCATGATCTCACAGCAAAGACCTGCCTGCTTTAATCCGGCCAGTCTGCACAGATCTACCGTTGCCTCCGTATGGCCATTGCGTTCCAGAACGCCTCCTTTTTTGGCCAGCAGCGGAAACATATGTCCCGGTCTTCTGAAGTCTCCCGGACAGACATTATCATCCACTACCATTCTCGCTGTGATCCCTCTTTCATATGCGGAAATCCCCGTAGTCGTATCCTTATAATCAATAGAAACGGTAAATGCTGTACAATGATTATCCGTATTTTCACTGCACATCTGTGGAAGATGAAGCTTTTTTGTGTATTCTTCGGACATCGGCATACAGATCAGGCCCTTCGCATAGGTCGCCATAAAATTGACATTTTCAAGCGTAGCAAATTCTGCTGCACAGATTACATCCCCCTCATTTTCGCGATCCTCATCATCCATCATAACAACAATCTTTCCCTGACGCAGATCCTCTAAAATCTCTTCAATACTATTAAACTTTGTTTCCATAATGATCTTGCCTTTCTGCCTCTGCCATTTTATATTGCAGAAACTTTTTATTATACTTTGATTCATTTTAAAATCCGTTTTTACTGAGAAACTCCATGGTGATTCCCTGTTTCTCTGTTTTTTCGTCTTTTTCCTGTACCGGCATTGTCAGAAAACGTTCTACATATTTTCCCACCGGATCGTTTTCCAAATTAACAACATCTCCTTTTTTCTTTTTCAGCAATGTAGTTTCCTGTCCGGTATGAGGGATCACAGATACCGAAAAACTCTGACCTGTCAAAAGAGCAACCGTCAAGCTGATACCATCAATGGCAATGGAGCCTTTCTCAATTATATAACGCAATATCTTCGGCTCTGTACCAATTTCTACCCATACGGCATTTCCCTCTTTGTGTGTAGAAAGAATCGTACCCGTGCCATCAATATGACCTGCAACGATATGACCTCCAAACCGGCCATCTGCCGCCATTGCCCTTTCCAGATTAACCCGGCTGCCTCTATGAAGTGATCCCAAAGAACTCCGGCGCAGCGTCTCTGCCATGACATCTGCCTGAAATCTTCCATTCTGCAGAGATGTAACCGTCAGGCACACACCGTTTACCGCAATACTGTCACCAATCTTTGTTTTCTCCAGGACCTTATCTGCCACGACAGTCAATATGGCAGACTCCCCGGTCACGGCAATAGAATCTATTCTGCCGACCTCCTCAATGATCCCTGTAAACATTTTGTCCACCTCGCCTTTCATTTCCATACAACCAAAGGGGCAAAGCCAGCATTTTGTCCTCCAAACAGGAAATGGCAGCTTTCCTATAAAGTCAAAAAAATGTCCCCAAAAAACGGGGACATCAAAAAATCATGCTATATTACACTTCTCACATCCAGACTTTACTGTCGGCCTTGGAATCTCACCAAATCATGTCATACAATGACTCACGGGCTGATGCATCATGAACTGTTTAGAGCTCATCCGCAAATACCGTCGGTCGCGAATTTCACGCTGCCCCGAAGTTATATTTTCTTTTCGCTCCTTATCATAGCACAGTTGTTTACTCATTGCAAGAAAAAATATCGGCCTCCACCACAATGTCCTCCCCGATCCGGGAACAGCTGACATTGGAAAGCTTCCAGGCCTTTGCAGGATCATCGGCTCCAATCCCTCCTACCGGTGAAAAGCTGCCATCTCCCCCGAAAAGCTTCGGTGCAATATACGCCTGTACATGCTGCACGATTCCGGCCTGAAGGGCACTATAGTTTAATGTTCCTCCTCCCTCCAAAAGAATACTGTCAATCTTTTGCTCTCCCAGCTTTTGCATCAGATCCTTCAGATCAACTCTGCCATCCTTTTGTGCCGTCACGATCACCCGGACGTTTTTATCAAGATACTGCTGTATCTTTTCCGGGTCTTTGCAAACTGTTGCAATAATAGTCGGCACTTGATCTGCCGTTGCAACGATCCGGCTGTTTAACGGAGTACGCAGTCTGCTGTCACATATAATCCTGACCGGATTTCTCCCTCCTGGTATCCTGCAGGTCAGCTGCGGATCATCTGTTATCACAGTCCGGACACCAACCATGATCCCGGTATATTTATTTCGCATTTCCTGCACATTTTCTCTGGCACGTTCTCCCGTCACCCACTTACTTGCCCCGGTATGACAGGCTGTTTTTCCATCCAGAGTCATGGCATATTTCATTACTACATACGGTGTCTTTGTCGTTATATAATGGAAGAATACATCATTTAAAGAATCACACTCCTCCTTTAAATAATGCGTTACCACTTCAATCCCCGCTGCCTCCAGCTGACGGATCCCTTTTCCTGCCACCAGCTCATTCGGATCATCCGACCCGACAAATACCCGTTTTATCCCATGCTCTATGATTGCCTGCGTACATGGCGGCTGTTTTCCATAATGACAGCACGGCTCCAAAGTAACATACATATCTGCCCCTGCAGCATCCTCTTTCAGATGAGCAAAAGCATTTCTCTCCGCATGCAGATCACCATATTTTGCATGATATCCCTCTGCAATGATCCTGTCATCTTTTACGATCACTGCTCCTACCAGAGGATTCGGATTTACATGTCCCATGCCCTTTTGTGCCAGTTCAATGGCCCGTCTCATATATCTCTCATCCATCTGTTCTCTCGCTGTCCTTTCTCATTTTTTCCTTTTCTCTCGCCGCTTTGCTATATACACATCCGCAGTAGTCCTGCCGGTAAAGATCATATTGTCTGGAAAGTTCAATTGACTTTAAATATCCACCCTTTTTCTTAAAGTCTGATACCAGATACGGAATCCGGTACTCCTCCGACAAACGGATCCCTATCTCATTTAATTTCGCTGCATTTTTATGAGGACTGACGGAAAGTGTCGTTGTGAAATAATCAAAATGATTTCTTGTGGCATATTGTGCCGCTTTTCGCTGACGGAGTTCATAGCATGCAAAGCATCTGTCTCCCCCCTCCGGCAGTTCTTCCATCCCCCTCGCCATTTCCAAAAATTTCTCCGGTTCATATTCACCCTCTGCAAAAAAAACCGGATATCTGACCGGAAGTTCTTTAAGCAGACGTTTCTGTTCACTGACCCTTTTCTGATACTCTGCTTTATCTGTAATATTGGGATTGTAGTAGTAGATCGTTATATGAAAATACTGTGACAGATAAGAAAGACAATAGCTGCTGCAGGGTGCACAGCAGCTGTGCATCAAAAGTGTCGGCACCTTTTCTTCTTTTTGGAGCTTTTCGATCACTTTATCCAATTCCTTCTGATAATTCGGACGATTCATTTCTTCCCCTTTCTTTCCCTCTGTTCCACGACACATCCGGCTGTTACGCAGTTCTAAGGCTCAAATGCATTCAGCAATATGGAATTTTGCACAGCCTCCTGTGTAAATCCCCACTGACTGCGTACCTGTGACGGTATATAATTAAAAAAGATATTGCCAAGCAGCATGCACAAAATAAAAATCCACAGAAATCCTAAAATTCCGCCTGCCAGCTTATTCATCGTCCCAAGCACCGGTATATGATCAACCAGTTTCAATCCGTGTACAAGACGTAATAAAATAAAATGTATTATGGCAAAGGCTGCAAAAAAAACAATGGAATATGCAATTCCACTGGCAGCACCGGTAAGTGCCTCCCCTGCCAGGCCGGTCAGAGCCGAACCTTCCATTTGCTGCTGCACGGCAGGCAGTATCACTGTGGCGGCTATACTCTCCTTTAAGGCTCCGGCAATAAGTACTGCCCCAATATAAGAAGCAACCATTGCCACAATACGGGCAATGGTCACCAAAAAGCCTCTTTGATATCCTACAAGAATGGACACCAGCATACTGATCCCGATGACCATATCAACACATGTTACAACATCCATACCAATCCTCCAAGAATTGCTTATAACAGGACATCTGCCATGTCATAAAGACCTGCAGCTTTTCCCTTCAAAAACTTGGCAGCTGTCACAGAGCCCTTTGCAAATACAGCACGGGAATATGCTGTATGCTTAAAAGTAATAACCTCATCTGTTCCCGCAAAGATCACTTCATGATCTCCAACGATAGTTCCGCCACGGACAGCAGAAATTCCCAGTTCCTTTTTTTCTCTCTGCTTTCTCACCTGAGACCGGTCATAAACATATTCAAACCGGTGATCCATCGCATCATTGATGGAATCTGCCAATGCAAGAGCCGTTCCTGAAGGTGCATCAAGCTTTTTATTATGATGCTGCTCTACAATCTCCACATCAAAGCCTTCTCCACAAAGCTTCTTTGCCGCTTCCTGCAAAAGCTTCATGAGAAGATTTATCCCCAATGACATATTTGCTGATTTAAGAACCGCAACCTTTTCGCTTGTTGCTTTCAGATATGCCAGCTGTTCCTCACTCATACCGGTAGAACACTGTACGATCGGTGTATTTGTCCTGGCAGCATAATCCATCCTCTCCTCAAAACCGTTTGCCGAAGAAAAGTCAATGATCACATCTGCCTTAATATCACAGCTGTTAATATCCGTAAATACCGGATATCCGTTATCCCGGTTGTCCACCAGATCAATCCCCGCTACGATCCTGCATTCCGCATCCTCTTTTACGATCCCGGTGATCATCTGTCCCATACGGCCATTGCAGCCGACCATTATAATATCTGTCATATTCATCCTCATTTCTGCACACCTGACTTTATTTTATATACATTTCGTAAATCTGTATATGGCAAAATATCCTTTGAGATAATTTTGCCGTTTTTTCATAATCTGCACCCGTGTGCCCGCTGCAGACCATATCTTAAACCGTTTCGTCCTTTTCCAGCTCGATCTTTGAGATCACGTCTGCATACTCTGCCAATTCCGGTGGCAGATTCTGTCCGGTAAGTACAAGACGGATATAATCATTCCTAAGTTCAATAAGATGTATGATATCCTCTACTGTAATGATCTCCAAGTCGATCAGACCCAGGATCTCATCCAGTACCAGCACATCACATCCTCCTGTATCTATTACCTTTCTCGCAAAATTCACTCCATTAAGTATATTCTGCGTCTCCTCTTTCTTTTGAGAGGCAAGCAATTCTGAAAAGGATTCTTTCTCCTTTTCAAAGCGGAACAACTTTATCTCTGGTTCCAGTTTCTCTAAAAAGTTAAACTCCTCTGCATCATTTCCCTTTAAAAACTGGATAATAATAACTGATTGTCCCAGACTGGCCGCTCGGATACACTGACCCACGGCAGCGGACGTTTTTCCCTTTCCAGGTCCATAAAAAACCTGAACAATGCGCCTGTCCATATTCATCCTCATTTCTGAGCGACCTTCTTATACAGGCATCCCATGCCTTGACATACAATACCTGCCATTTACACTGTCCGCCTTCGCTCTAAAACGGGCAGCCTCTGTTGAAGCATTTTCCTTTCCGTCTTTTCCCTCAAAGTTCATAAGCAAAACTTTGCAAAACAAAAGACCGGAGATAGGGAAATCATCCCCCAGCTCCAGTCATTCTATCATATTTATAAGGAAAAATCCACTCTTTTACAATTCCTCCTGATCTTCCTGATATTCCAGCTTACTGACAGATACCTCATAGGCAACTCTCTTTTCGTATTCTTCCTCACCGATCTTTTTCTGATATTCCCTGCTCTGGATGCGCCCCCAGAGCTGAATATGAGCTCCTACCTGAAACTGATCCGCATATCTGGCATTTCTTCCCCAGCAGATGCATGGGATATAATCAGATTTTCCATATGGACGATTCACTGCCAGAAGCACATCTGCGATTTCTCTGCCAAGTGGTGTCTTGCGGTATACCGGTTTTTTGCAGACATAGCCATCCAGAAATATATGATTCGGATCCTGTTCTTCCTCCTCCGGTTCCAATATTTCGACCTCTCTTGCAAACACAGACAGAACCAGACGGTTTCTCGTCTCTTCATGACGGTTATAAGAACGGAACTGACCATTTGCCCGCAGGACATATCCCTGATAATCCTCATGGATATCCAGGATTCTTTCCGAAACCATCACCGGTATGATATCATTTGAATTGCTTAAACGGCTCACCTCGATATCAACGGTATAGAAATCCTCCCCGTAAACGGTATGGCTATACACAAATTCTCCTACGATCCGCCCTGCGATCGTCACCTGGTTATTTGTAAAAACCTTATCCAACATATTTTTTCCTCCCTTTTCCTTTGCAGGTCTCCCGGCCTGTATGCATAGTAATTTAATTAATACATGTATATTAGGTTTCCTGTAGCGCTAGAACTATTATGCCACATTTTACTTGCTTTTAAACAGGTATTCTACCGACAAATCACGACGTTATTATCATAAACTAAGACTTTTTTACACGGATTGAAAAAAAACACTCCAAAAACTCTCTCTTCTGACAATCTTATCAGAACCGGCCCTATACTTTCTGTTTTTTTTGTGACTTTTTCTTACTTGTATATTCCCTCAATAATCGGTATACTAGTGTATTGGTGATTAAAAATGCAGGGAAATATAGTTATATAAGAAAGGACTTGAAGAATTATGTTGCAAAAACGTGAAGATGTAAGAAATATCGCGATCATTGCACACGTAGACCACGGCAAAACAACTTTGGTCGATGAGCTTTTAAAGCAGAGTGGTGTATTCCGTTCCAATCAGGAAGTTGCCGAACGTGTAATGGATTCCGGCGATATCGAAAGAGAGCGTGGAATTACGATTCTTTCCAAAAATACAGCAATTACTTATAAGGATACGAAGATCAATATCATTGACACACCGGGACATGCTGATTTCGGCGGTGAAGTAGAGCGTGTACTGAAAATGGTAAACGGTGTAGTTCTGGTTGTCGATGCCTTTGAGGGAGCTATGCCTCAGACAAAATTCGTCCTGAAAAAAGCCTTGGAGCTGGAGCTTCCCGTAATCGTCTGCATCAACAAGATCGATCGTCCGGAGGCACGTCCTGACGAGGTTGTTGATGAAGTTTTGGAACTCTTTATTGATCTGGATGCCAATGAGGAACAGCTTGACTGCCCATTCATCTATGCATCTGCCAAGGAGGGTATTGCCTCTTACAGTGCTGACGAACCAGGAAAAGATATGGTTCCTCTTTTCGATACCATTCTGGATTATATTCCTGCACCGGAAGGCGACCCGGATGCCGGCACACAGGTTCTTATCAGTACCATTGACTATAATGAATATGTAGGACGTATCGGAATCGGAAAGATCGATAACGGTTCTGTCCGTGTTAATCAGGATGTCGTGATCGTCAACCACCACGATGATACAAAGTCACAGCGCGTGCGTATTACAAAGCTTTATGAATTTGAGGGACTTCAAAAGGTTGAAGTGCAGGAAGCTTCTATCGGTTCTATCGTAGCGATTTCCGGTATATCGGATATTCATATCGGTGATACGATATGCTCTCCGGAAAATCCTGTGGCAATTCCATTTCAGAAAATATCAGAACCTACAATTGCCATGCATTTCATGGTAAATGACAGTCCTCTGGCCGGTCAGGAAGGAAAGTTTGTAACCTCACGCCATCTCCGAGACCGTCTTTTCAGCGAGTTAAACTCCGATGTCAGCCTGCGTGTTGAAGAGACAGACAATATGGACAGTTTCAAGGTATCCGGCCGTGGGGAGCTTCATCTGTCTGTCCTGATCGAAAACATGCGCCGAGAAGGCTATGAATTTGCTGTCAGCAAAGCAGAGGTTCTTTATCGTACTGATGAACGCGGCAAAAAATTAGAACCCATGGAACGTGCATTTATTGATGTTCCGGATGAATTTTCAGGAAGCGTAATCGAAAAACTCAGCAATCGAAAGGGTGAGCTTCAGGGAATGGGTTCCATCGGTGGCGGATATACACGACTGGAATTTCTGATCCCTTCCCGCGGACTGATCGGATACCGCGGCGAATTTATGACAGATACAAAGGGAAATGGTATTATTAATACCACCTTTGAAGAATACGGTCCATATAAGGGTGATATGAATTATAGAAAACAGGGTTCCCTGATTGCTTTTGAAACCGGCGAAACGGTAGCGTATGGTCTTTTCAATGCACAGGATCGCGGAACTCTCTTCGTTGGTCCCGGCGAAAAGGTTTACAGTGGTATGGTCATCGGTCAGAACGGCAAAGCAGAAGATATTGAATTAAATGTCTGCAAAACAAAGCATCTTACAAATACACGTTCTTCTTCTGCTGATGACGCTCTCAAACTGGTTCCTCCAAAGAAATTAAGTCTGGAAGAAGCACTGGAATTTATTGACACGGACGAGCTTCTTGAGATCACCCCGAAAAGTCTGCGTATCCGCAAAAAGATCCTTGATTCCACTCTGCGTTTCCGCAGCAAAAAAAATGCTCAGAATTAATATATTAAGTGACTAACTAATATATTATCGACATAATGAATGATAAAAATCATATACTTGCTGCCATGACAGCCATTGCTGCTGTTGTGGCAGCATTTCTATTCCAGCCATAGCCATTTCTGCCAGACGAGCCACATCGCCCGCAGGGATCCATATATTCTTTCTTGCATATACCTCCTGTGCAGCCAGTCTGTCCCATATATTTCTTCGTATTTTGATCCTGCCGGAGCCTTTTCTCCCGATATAGGCCAGTGCAAGCACCATACAGGTCGTCTCCGGAATATGATACCGCAGCCATAACGGCTGTGCCATTTCCTCCCAAAGAGACCGTTTCCTCTCCTCTATATTATTATTTTTACACAGACTGCCTTCCACCAGCCTGACTACCTTCTGACTCTCTTTTTCCTGCGGTGATAACCGGGCATCAGAGAGGATCAGCCTATCTCCCTCCATATCATACATTTTTCCAAGATATTGTGTCATGCCATCTGTGCCGCGTATCCAAAGAGAATCTTTTTGAAGCATCCGCCCACTTTCCATTTCCCGGCAAAAAAGCCAAAGCCCGACTTCTGTCCTTTCATTTTCTGCCTTCTCCCACAATATGTTCCGTATCCGGCATGCCTGCAGCATATGCCACTCTGATCCATATATAAGCAGCCGGTCAATCTTATTTTGCGTCAGTTTTTCAGCTATTTTCCCGGCCGGTCCCCAGGGAATCGATATCACGGGAAATCTTATCTGCATTTCCATAAAAAACGTTCCGTATTCACTTTTTTTAATATCATACCCCGGACACAAAAGGACAGCCGGATGGCTGTCCTCATTTTCATTGATCCACTGTGTTCTTTTTTTATATAATTCTGTCCCGGAAATCTTCTGCATTAATTTTCCTCCATGCCATCATTATCCCATTCCGGAGAGGCCGCCGGAAAGGCAGTTGGTTTCACCTCGGAAGAATCCCCTCCTGTACTGTTTTCATCTTTTTTTTCTGCACCTTTATTTTTTTCGATCTTCACATTTACATATACTTTTTTGACGATAACTCCGCTGTCACCCAGATCAAAATGCAGCCGGAGGTGATGTTTTCCTTTACGGAGTCCCTCACAGTCTACATAAGCAGTATAATCACTGATATCCAGCTTATCAAGCACAGAAGATAAGCCTTGAACCGTCACATTTACTACTGTCGCCTTTCCTCTGATACTTGCCGAGAGATCCTCCGACAATGACGCAAACTTAATATCCTCTACAGGAACTGCCACCTTCTTGCTCATCATTTTCTCAATCCCGATCCGCAGAGATACCTGTGCATAGTCTGACAAAACAGATATCCCTTCCGGCAGATAATCCTGAATACTGATATTTTGTTCAACCGATCCGGAGGCACTACGCATTCCCGTAATGTCCAGTGGAACATCTACTTCACTGATATCTGCGAGCTGTTTACGGCTTCCGGCAATTTTTATTGTCTTTGGCTGACATTCCGCATCCACATATTCATATCCTGACGCCGGCTTACCGGTTATCTTAATATTTACCGGTATTGTCTTTGTCTGAAGCATATGAACAAAAACCCTTACTTTTCTGACTCCGTAATCTAACGTGCTTGATGCGATCTCTTTTCCATCTGCATCATAGGCAACGGGTTGGGCTTTCTTTTTGAAGTCATCTCCCATTCCATTCACATTAATAGTTACCCGCACAGAATCAATCTTATTGATGGTTCCCTCACCACCTGTGATCTCCAGCATATTCGGGCTTGGGAGACACTCGCCCACGCTGTATCCCGCCTGCGGAGTTCCCTTCGTGACAACAGTCACTTTAACCTGTTTGCTGGCACGATCCTCCAGTGATACCTTCAATACAGTATTACATTCCAGAACCGGCTCATCCGAAACATTCTTCTTCAGCTTGGGAACAATGGCCACTGCATTTACTGCTGACAGATCAGAAAGATCTGCCGTAGCCTGAATATCATCTGCCTTTAAACGGTCTACAACACTCTTTTTTCCCTTTACCCGTACCTGTGCCGTACTCCCGGCGACCACCTCATACACTTTATTTACAGATGCAATTGCCTCCTCATTGATCGTCTTTACATCCACATTAAAGGTCCGCTCCTTATAAGGATCCTCTATATTTACGATAGCTACCCAGACGACAATGGCAAAAAACAATGCCAGAAGCTTGATCCCAATATTATTAAAAATATACTTTTGAATAATATCCTGTCCGTGACTATTATCAGGATACTTTTTTGCTGCCAATTCTCTTTCCCTGTTGTCACTCATATTATTATCTCCATTCATGCCTTGGTGTTTTTCGCATTGTCCGAACGCAAAAGACCTCTCCAGCGTTTCTTTTCCGACTCATCGCCATTCTTGCCCTGCATTTCAGCCAATTTCTTTTTCAGCAGCTCCCCATCAATATTTCGAAGAAGCTTGCCACCTACCGCCACTGATATCTTCCCGGTCTCTTCCGATACAATGATCGTCAGGCTGTCTGTCACTTCACTGATACCCACACCTGCACGATGCCTTGTTCCAAGTTCTTTGGACAGTCCCATATTATCTGATAACGGAAGATAACAGGTTGCTGATACGATCCTGTCTCCACGTATAATAACTGCTCCATCATGCAGTGGTGTATTATGTTCAAATATATTGATCAAAAGCTGACTGCTTATGGTAGAATCCAGCTTTATTCCCGTTCTTTCATATTCAGACAGATCGATATCCTTTTCCAGGATGATCAACGCACCAGTCTTAGCTTTTGCCATTTCCACGGTAGCCTTGACGATCTCATTAATACTTCTGTCTGAAAATCTCTCATTCTGGTTTCTTGTATCATCAAAAGGTATCAGCGTAGATACGATCTTTTTCTGTCCAAGCTCCTCCAAGGCTCTCCTAAGCTCCGGTTGGAAAACAATCATCAACGCTGTGATCCCGATGGATATCGTCCGTTCAAATATCCATACGATCACGTTCATTCCAAGAATGTATGAAATCACATAGCATGTCAATAATACAATGATTCCTTTGAGCAGCGTCCACGCTCTGGTATTTTTGATCCATAATGCCACATGATAAATAACAAATGCAAGTATAACGATCTCCAGAATATCAATCACTGATACCTTCGGAAGGGATATGACATGTATATATTCTTTTAAGGATGTAACGATAGACTCCATACTTCCTCCTGTTTTCATGTATCCATAATTTATTGTTCTTTTATGTTGTCCTGCTGTTACTGATCTCCGGCAGTCCCGTCAGCAATGTCTGTCTTTTTTTTCTCCCCATCTCCGGGAACTCCAAAACGATTTCCTCCCAGTAAATGAGCATTAAACCGCTTGATTTTCTTTTGCTCCACCGCAATATTGATCTTGGGCACAGCCTTTACATAATAATAATATTCATCATCCTCAAACTGAAGATACTCTACCGCTGTATAATTAAGTACAAGCCGGAAAAACTGTATCACCCAGACGATCAGTGCCGAGACAGCTGTCTCGATCAACAGCTGCAATACATTTATATCAATATTAAAAGGAAAACTGATTCCCAGCATCAGCAGAACCATAGCCAATGCTCCTACTACAATAGCAGTCTCATACACGTAATGAAACTCCTGGCTGCATAGCAGATTCACCACTACCATAACAACCGCAAATACACCGATTGTCAAGTACATTTCCTGATTGGAAAATATAAGCTGCAATGTCTGATTAAACAGCAACATACTGTCTTCTGTGGCAGTACCGATAACTGTAGTCATGCTCTGCAATGCATAATAGCAAAATACGCCACAGCTCATAGGAACGACTGCTGCCGGTGCTGCAATAATCCCCAGAAGGATAGGCACCAGATACGGCAGATGCAGACCATAAAGAACCGGCAGTGCCAAAATAACATATCCATGCTCCGGCAGGAAACGCAGATATACCAAATAAGCGATCAAAAATATCAACACCAACACCAACGCCAAGGATACCGATACATAATAAACATGCAGTACCGTATAGACTGCTGCCAGAAACATAAGAACCGTCATCGGCAGCACCGTATTTACAATGGATAATGCAGCGATCACATACCACGCCTGCAGTGCCGGATTGTAACCGATCAGGCGGTTGATTGAAAAAAAGGTAATAAATGAAAGCAAAAAACGAAAGAGCGCATCCATAATGCGGGCATAGTTTTGATAAAACTGTATCAACCGCTCCCTAATCACTAATAAATGTGTCATTCGCTTCCTACCTCCCCGCTCTGTTTATAGAATAACTCCATTTTCTTTAATTCTGCCAGGTATGCCCTTCTTTTCTGTTGAATGCGGTGATACTTTGCCGAATAGATCAACACGGTAAAAAATGCACATCCCAATAAAAGAAGAAGATAAATCGCGAGAACGGCAAAAATCAGATTCTCAATCTCAGGAATCCTGAATTTAGATAATAGATATTCAAAATGATATAATGCCACCAGAAACAGCACTAATACATATGCTACAGAATAGCTCCAAATCGTCACCAGCAAATGGGAACGGATATAATCAATTCTGTAATATCCAGCCTCTTTCAGCTCCGTATGCAGTGGTTCCTGTTCATACCGTGCTAAATTTGTCATGATCCGAAGTTTTTCTTCATTAACCATACTGATCTCCATTTCCTGATATCAATTGCGAATTTCAGAGACTTTCACCATACTCCATCATACCATGTAGTATACCCAATTTCAACTCTTTTGTTAATATAAAAAAGAAAGGATTTTTCCCATTTTTTTATCAAAAATATACCCTATTTTTTTTTTAATATGATAAAATATGGAAAGACATATTTGAAAGGAGTCACTCACTTATGATCCAGAATGTAAAAATTGCCGCTGTATGCGTTGCTGAAATGCAGAATGACGATATACAAAGTATGCTTTATCCCTTAAATAAACAGCTTGTTTCCAATGGCTGGCGGATGATCATTTTTAACAGCTGCTCCGATTTTTTCATGCAGACCGCATTTGACCACGGCGAATCCAATATCTATCAGCTGATGAATTTTGAATATATTGATGCCGTTCTGATATTTTCGCGCACAATTAAGGATCTGTCCATTCAGAGATCGATCATAGATCAGGCGTCTGTCCATAACACTCCTGTCATCATGATCGACAGCGACACAGACTGGGATCGGACGGTACAGGTCTCCTTTGATGAAAGTAACGCTTTTGAACATCTGGTGCTTCATCTTGTAGAAGACCACCATTTTACCCGGATCAACTGCATTGCCGGATTTAAAGACAATCCAATTTCCGAAAAACGTATCAAAATCTTTCGACAGGTCCTTGCCGAGCACCATGTTCCTTTTGAAGAAAGCCAGCTTGGATATGGCAATTTCTACGCAGAACCTACCCGTAGGGTTATGGAACGATTTTTAGAACAGGAGCAGCTTCCGGAGGCCATTGTCTGCATTAATGACAGCATGGCGATCACCGTATGTGACATTCTTTCTGAAAATAACATTGCCATCCCCGAGCAGATCACCGTTACGGGATTTGACGGTATTGAGCAGGAGAAATGCAATTACCCGCGTATTACAACCTGCCGCAGAAATATGGATGATTTCGCCGTATATCTGTACAATATTCTTGAAAACTCTACTGACGGTTCACTATCCAAAAATCACTATTATTTTCCTTATACTTTTGATCCGTCTGAATCCTGTGGCTGCAAACAATGCAAAATGCTCAATATAAACCGCTCCATCAATACCATTTATGCCCAGATGAACGACTCCATCAATTATAACCGTTCTATGAACAATATGAATGCAAAAATGACAAATCTGTCGAATATTGATGAACTGTTTGACATTGCCCGGTATTATATTCCTTTTGACGGCTACATATGTCTGAATGCTGACTTTGATCTTTTAAACGGTTCTTCTCACCCGGAATCCTCTGTTTTCAGCACGATCGTAAATACAAAAATCTGTTTTGAAGATTCCCGGTATAATAACAGTCTCCCGGTTCAGTCAAAGGAATTGATCCCGGACTGGTCCGTTTTTCTGGCACAGGATGCCCCTCTGGTCGTTTTCTGTCTGCATCATCTGAAGGATGTCTATGGATATATGGCTGTGATCGCAGACCGAAGCAGGTATCAGGGATACGGCTACGGACTCCATCGAATGCAGCGGTTTGCTACCAATTTTAATAACTGCATCGGAATGTATATCCAAAAGAACTGCCTGCAGATTTCCAATCAGAGACTGCGTGATGTCCAAAACAAGATCATCGTCAGCTTTGCCGATCTGGTTGAATCCCGCGATTCCTGCACGGGACAGCATATCAAACGGACCAGTGAGTATTTGGAGATTCTGGTCCGCCATATGGCTACTCTCCCAAAATGCTCCTCTATCCTGACGAAGGACATCCAGTCACTGATGTGTAAAGCCGCTCCCCTGCACGATATCGGCAAGATCAAAGTATCCGATGTGATCCTGAACAAACCGGGTCGCTTGGATCAGACAGAATTTGAAAAAATTAAATGCCACGCCCTGGAGGGCAGCGAGATCATCAAAGATACCCTGACAAATATTGAAGACAATGATTATCTGCAGATAGCACATGATATGGCTCTTTTCCATCACGAAAAATGGGATGGAAGCGGCTATCCCTGCCACTTATGCGGAGAAGAGATTCCTTTATGTGCCCGCATCATGGCAATTGTAGATGTGTTCGATGCTCTTACGAGCAAACGGATCTACAAGGATGCCTTTTCCTCCGAAAAAGCATATCGGATTCTCTGCGAATCCGGTGGAACACATTTTGATCCGGATATCCTGTCTGCTTTTCTTGATGTCCGAAAAGAAATTGAAAATGCTCTTCATGCAAATCAGGAGATATCCGTGTAATACGGATATCTCCTGATCTATATGCGGTCCGGATGCTTTCCCCGGTGCCACGAAACGATCATGCATGATGCTTAGAAACTTTCTTTTCTATACTAAGCACATCCCCCTTCGGTTTATATACAATCTTGACATAGGTTGATATCTGATCACATCCGCCGGCCGCAATAGCAACCTTCTGGCATCCTGCTACGATTTCCATAAGCTGATCGTAATCCCCCTCAATTGTCGTCTCAAACGGTCCCACGGAAGTAGATAATCCGAAGCTCTTGATATATGCAATAACTTCATCAACAATACGGATCACTTCCTCATCTTCTGTTACATTTGGTAATACCTGAATCGCTACGCTTGCATTCATAATCTGTCAATCCTCCCTATCTCTGAATATTCTCACGGCATATCCCAAACCAAAAAGTATTAAGATATTACCGGCTTTAATTATATCTGTAATGAAGATTTTGTCAATGCTCAGCACCCGCTTATCTCCAGCAGTTCTGCATAACTAAACATTTCTTCCTGCTGATAGCATGCACATAATACCGCATCCAGTTCAAATTTCTGATTTAACCGGCACATATTGCATGCTGCCAGCGTGGAATCTGCCAGCATCTGAAAGACCTCCAACGCATCCTCCCTGCAATAGGCTGACATGTCCTGATTGATACTGTCAAGATAACGATGCTGGGCTACGTACAGGATTAAAGGTAAAAGATCATCTCTCTGGATCTGCAGACAACGTCTCTTGTTTTCGTGCCGGTACTTATCTACCCACTTACGGGCATCTCCTGCCGATCGTAATTTCATATGATTTTTTTCAAAATCCTGATGAAGCTGCACGATCCACTCCGGACATTCCGCATCCTCCTGTAATCCGCAAAGCTCTATTTCTGCCTGACGCAGCAGGAAAAAATGCTCCTTGTGAACCGGTACATTTAACAGATCTGAGATATGCTTCTCCGTCATATTGCTGACTGTCCGAAAATTAATCGTGCCTTCCCGGAGCTCCTTTTTTGATTGGAATACTTCTGATAAAAGTCTGGCATTTGATTCCTTTTCTGTATAGGCTAAAGTACATAGCTCCCGAATACTCTTGGAGAGATCACGAGATATGCTGCCGTTCTGTGCCTTTTCCTGAGCCCTCGCATATTTTCTGGCATTAACGGAATAATCAGAGGGCCTTAATAATCTTTTCCTGCACCAGATACTATAATCCGTCTCTGACAAAAAACGCTCCAGTTCCTCCTGTGCATCCTTTTTTGCATATTGCAAAATTATTTTTTTATATTTCTGAAAATATTGTAATGTAGTCTTGCTGTATCCTTTAAAATATGCCGCATTCTCCAGCATCCATTCGCAAAACTTTTCCCAGGGCAGATACCTGCGCCCTATAAACTCTCCATACAATGTCTGTGTCCCACAAGTATGCTGTAAATGGATCGTATGACTAAGCTTCAGCTCAAAGTCATGGATCATCTCCACACATTTCTCATATCCTTTATGATTTTCCAAGCCATAGACAAGGATCACCTCACGATAATCATTCACCTCAAAGGCCTGCTCATGAATACCATTCAGGAGATATTCCTGCAGATCCGAGACGGATGCCCCCATTGATAAACATATCATATATATCTGTTCTCTATCCGGCATCGCCTCTCCACCGATCCCAAACCATTTTCTCATTGTGGGAGGGGAAGCAAAATCTATGCCACCCGTTTTTGTGCGAAAAATCTGATAAGCGTTTTTTCTTGTCTCCTCTGTCAGTTCTGCTTCTGCTTCTAAAGACAGTTTTTGGGTAATAAAATCAGAAAAATTATTAAAATGCCTTTCCTGTTTGATTGCATCTAATGTCAATGTAAATGTTTTTCTATGCATACTCATAGATAAATATCCCTTTCCTATTTCCTTATGGAATAACTCCTTCAAATTCTGTACTTTTATCTGTTTTCTTTGAAGAACGCTGCGTCTTTGAAACCGTCGGACTTTTTCTTGTACTTGTGCTTCTTTCCGGTACCGGTGTTGTCCGGACAGTCACATTCTTCTTTCCGCGGCTTATGGTAAGTGTTATCCTCCGCTTTGGTCTCACCCTGCTTCCGGCAGAAATATCCTGTGTAATCACTGTCCCTTTTTTACTCGTACTTTCGACAAAGATCAGTTTCCAGCGAAGCTGATCCGCCCGCAACCGCACTATTGCATCCTGTCTGCTTTTTCCAGTGAGTTTTGGTACTGTTATTTTCTTTATTCCTTTGCTGACAATACATGTTACCGATGCATGACTGCCCTCCTCACATTCTTTTTTTGCGGGAATACTCTGACTGACAATTCTTCCCTTGGACACTTTACTGCTGTATTTATATTTCCATCTTATCGTTAAACTGTCTGTTTTTTTATTGACCAGTTTCTTTGCCTGTTTTTTCGTTTTTCCCACACACTGTGGCATAATATACTTTGCCGGTCTGACGGGAGTCACCTTAACTTGTGCCACGACCGGTGCGGTTATCGCAGGACTAGGTACGATTTTTTTCAGATCATGATGTGCCCCCGGCAGACCCTTCATAAATCCTATTGTGAGACCGGCACATACAGCCAGTCCGGCCGCGCCAATGCACAGCTTTTTCCGGGAAATATCTCTGCTTATGCTTTTTGTTTTCTCCTGATATAAAGCCTGGTACAGTTCTGCCATGGTTTGGTATCTGTTTTGGAAATTTACCGCAATTCCTTTCATGAGCGCTTTCTTTTGAGCCATCGAGATCTTAATGTCCGGCATATTGGTCAAAGATGGCATATCATCTTCCAACACTCTCTGTATCGACTCATCCGGTGCCGTTCCTGTTAATACATAATAGGATGTGGCACATAAAGCATAAACATCCGTCCATGCCCCCTGCTTTCCGCGAGACCGGTACTGTTCCTCCGGGGAAAATCCCCGTTTAAATACCACAGTCATACTTCTGGTCATATTTATATTCTCTTTGCGTGCCGCTCCAAAATCAATCAGGACCAGCTTATGATCTCTTGTGATCAAAAGATTATCCGGACTGATATCCCTATGGAGCATTCCCATCTGATGCACCTTTTTCAAAGACTGTATTACCGGCTTGAGCATCTGAAGATATTCCTCCCCGTCCATGGGCCCATTCTTCTCCACATACTCCTTGACACTATTTCCATCCACATACCCCATTACGATATATGCCGTATTATTTTCATAAAAGAAATCCCTTACGGATACAATTCCTTCCATGTCAGAAAACGCAGACAAACTCTTTGCTTCCATCAAATATTTCTTCAGATTCTCCTGATATTTATCCTTCTGTGCGTTCTCATATATGTAAACATTTCTATCTCCCATTCCTCCTACATGTCTACTGACCAGACTTGCGGGAAAATACTCCTTGATCGCCACCGTCATATCCAGCAGACAATCCCATGCCACATAGCTGATACCGAAGCTTCCCTCTCCCAGTACTCTGCCAAGCATATATCTTTCCTTAAGATATGTCCCGGGCCGCAGACAACGTGGAATCGGTTCATAATCCTCCTGTGAAAAACCACAATAGGGACATGTACCATCCTGGTCCAATAGTTTCATACAGCCTATACAGCGTTCACTCCCATTAACTTTCATAATTCACCATCTTTTGTTTACTCTCCTGTCATTTTCACAACATTACCCATTATAGTATATATAATGACATAAAATCTTTCCGTTTTTTATTGTAGCATATTCTCACTCTGTGCGTCACCGTACAATTTTCTTAGTATATAGGGTATATAGGAAAATGCTACTATCGCAGCCAAAAGCCAACGAGAATTGTAAAGCAATAAAGAGGGCAAAACAAAAAATGTTCTGCCCTCCGGGAATACTTACTAATATTATTTCCTTTATTTCAATAAATTGTCATCAACAAAATAATCAATACGCATTGCATGGCGTACATCTGCCAAAGTCTGTGCTGCCACCGCTTCCGCTTTTTTACTTCCCTCTTTCAGGATATCATAGACATCCGGCAGATGCTTCTCCCACATCTGTCGGCGTTCACGGATCGGTGCCAGTTCAGCCTGCATTACATTATTCAGGAACTTCTTTACCTTTACATCACCAAGTCCACCACGACTATAATGCTCCTTCAGCTCATCCAGGCTGCTGTAGTCCGGCAGAAATTCTTCAAAATATTCCGGTCTGCAGAATGCATCCAGATAGGTAAACACCGTATTTCCTTCAATCTGCCCCGGATCCTCCACACGTATATGGTTTGGATCTGTATACATAGACATTACTTTCTTTTTGATCTCATCCGGCTCCTCGGAAAGATAAATACAATTACCGAGAGATTTGCTCATCTTTGCCTTGCCATCAATACCCGGCAGACGCAGACATGCGGAATTATCCGGAAGTGCGATCTTTGGATCTGTCAATGTCTCTCCATATACAGAATTAAATTTATGGACGATCTCTTTGCACTGCTCCAACATCGGCATCTGATCCTCTCCCACCGGAACAACCGTGGCACGAAAAGCAGTGATATCAGCTGCCTGACTGATCGGATAGCAGAAGAAACCTACCGGAATACTTGCCTCAAAGTTACGCAGCTTGATCTCTGCTTTTACCGTTGGATTTCTCTGTACTCTGGAAACCGTTACCAGATTCATATAATAAAATGAAAGCTCTGTCAGCTCCGGTACCATCGACTGAATAAAAATCGTAGATTTCTCCGGATCCAGTCCGCATGCCAGATAATCCAATGCAACCTGCATAATATTGCTTCGCACCTTCTCCGGATGCTCTGCATTATCTGTCAACGCCTGTGCATCCGCGATCATAATATAAATCTCATCAAATTTTCCGGAATTCTGCAGTCTCACACGCTCTTTCAGGGAACCTACATAATGTCCTACATGAAGACGTCCCGTGGGACGATCTCCTGTCAAAATAACCTGTTTCATCTTGTCTCGTCTCCTCCATTCCAAAGCACCTTCGTCATCCGGATCTTTGATCAACGGTTTCTGCCCTTTCTCTATACAGATCAGAAAGTGTGCTTTCCTTTCATTATATATGGAAATGAAAGATGTGTCAAAAAGGAGAATTAAAACTTCATCTTCATTGTACTCTTTTTATAACCTGTTTTCTTCGTAAATATTTTTTTGTATTTCTTTTTACAGGAGGACGGACAATGAAATACTGCTTTCTTATTCACTCCCGAAAAGGCATTCTTTCCGATACTTTGTAATGCTTTGGAACGAATTGTGATCCTCTTAAGTTTTTTACACCCCTGAAATGCATTTTTGTCGATGGCCGTCACCTTATAAGAAATTGTCTTTTTCTTATTTTTCACTTTCATCCCTGCAGGTATCACTACAGCTTTTTCATTCTTTTTGCAAGGCCTTGCAAAAGCTGCTGTTCTCTTCTTTTCACTGATCACACGGTACACTGCTCCGCCGTTCCTGATCAGCCTGCCTGAGGTCATTTCAGATGATGAAGGTACTTTGCCCGGAGATACCGCCGTATCCGAAGACGCCGGTTTTTCTGATGCCTGTGCTGCATCCCCCATCGGTCTGCTCTCCGGTGTCTCCGCAGGATTTGCTGTTACAGGCGGCTTTGATGCCACCGGTGTTTCCGATGCTTCTGCCGGTGTCGGGGACTGCGTCACGTTCTCTGGAACAGATGAAGTGACTGCCGGAGATGGCGATTCCTGTTCTTTTGCCGGTGCCCCAAGTACTCCGACCATATCTACACTAAGTCTTCCCTCTTCCAGAACGACCTTTACTGTATGTGTTGCATTTTCTAAACCATCCAGCCGGTATATCATATTCATATTATCAGCTGTCTGTGTCTCATGTTCTCCCGGCATTTCATTTCCATCAACCCACACTTTCAGTTTCGCTGTTTTGTCTGTTCCGGCTAAAAGCTCCAGACCAGTTCCGGCAAACGTGTAACTCACAGAAGCTCCCTTTTCCTCTGTGACAGACAGACTTCTCTGATATACATACATTCCCTGTCCATTTGCATGACTCCACTTTCCATCGTAGATTAATTTTTTATTTTTCTGTGCAGAAAGATCATATATTTCCATATTGTCCAGTAGTTCTGTATAATATGGTACATATCCTGCTATTTTTTCAACTTTCAGGTTGTCAAACTGCGTATGTGTATAAGCACTGCCAAGACCGATCCTTCCCGACGTCACCGGACTCTTATCATGGTATTGTGCTACCTCCCTGCCATTAATATAGGCACTGATCTGATCACCTGCACCCTGCAGCTTTATAGTATTCCAGACAGATGTTCCTGCATGGAACCCATCTTTTTCTGACAATTTTCCACTTAAAACTGCCTTCGCTTTCCGGTACAGTTTCCACTCTCCGGATGCATTTATCCGAAACGTATACCCTGAGCTGTCCTCCAGATGCTGTGATCCTCCTGTCTGTCTGATCGAAACGCAACCATAGGAACTATCCTTGGCATTTTCAAATAACACGTCCACCGAGGCCGCATAATTGCACCAGCGAAAGTCCCCGATCAATGCGACGGCATCTCCATCCTGCCATGCCGCACCGATACCATTCTCCTCCTGATCCAGCTGCTGTCGCAGCACTCTGTTTCCATCTGCCGTTTTATACGATTCAAAAGCACCATTGATCGTGTGCAGATAACGTGCCATGGCACCGGTATCTCCTCCCCGTGAGGCCACATAATCCTCCTCACCGGCCAGCGTTCCATTTTCTCCGATTACCGCTGTTTTCTTGTCCTTATAATCAAAATCATCAGCATATAAAATATTATTAGTTACATCCTGTGTATCTCCCGTACTGTCCGTATCCAGTACACTTCGTTCCCCCTCTACCGGCAGTTTCCGAATATGCTCCTCATCCTTTTCCATATCTAGAGTTGTTACTGTAACAACCGAATATGGTTTTACCTTCACCGTATAAGAACCATCCTCCTCTTTCTCTGCCTCCCCCTGATATTTCATGTAATTCTCATTAAAGCTTCCTTCATCAGCAGCCCTTGTCTCCCATAAATAAAGCTTACTCTCCTCCGGCAGATTCATGTTTTCTGCTTTGACCTGATATGACATTGCATATTCACTATCATTCACGATCACGGATGAAAAATTATCCTTTTGAGGCGATGCCAGAGTTATATAATTTTCTCCACCTTTCCGGCCCTCCACAGGATTTGTTCCAGATGCCGTAGATTTACTTGCCTCCGGCACTGCTCTCCATATTCCGGCCGTATTGTCCTCATTTTCCCATCCTGTCACCGCAAATTTACTCAGATGTGCCAGCACAAGCAGTCCGGCATCATAATGAACCCATCCCGACCACGGATCTCTGGCACTCACCAGCTCCTTAAATGAAAACTGTCCGCCTTCATAAAATGAACCAATGGCAGGCTGATAAACCACATGGGTTCTCCGGGATTTTACAAATCCCTTAATAAACGTATTTCCCATTTCCAGTGCACTTCCGGTTCCACCAAGTCCCGTTCCTTCCACTGATGGATCCTTGACATTATTAGCCGGACGAAATGCTGAATTTGAAAAAACAGCCTGTGCTTCACTGTTCCATACTTCCTTATCCTGCTCATCCGCGAGCCACTTCATGCCATCATTTTTGTCATCATTTGTATTATAATGATAGCCTACCACATCTACTGCATTATAAAAATCCTGATCCGTTTTCATAGTGTCTGCAATATTCGCAGATAATCTGATAGCCTCATCAGAAACTAACAATTTAATATTGTGAAATAATTCTCTTGCTTTCTCATCGGGAATGGATTTTTCATCCTCCGCTGCGATCCACGCAGCAAATTTCTTGGTATAATCCACATCCGTCTTCTTATTCCATCCTTCATTCACATTTGGATTAATATAGTCCACCATGTAACCATACTGCTCATAAGCGGCAAGTATGGATTCTTTGTACCACTGATAGACATCCTCCATAGAATTTACCCACTTTGGTGCATTCCACCGCAGGATACTTACTTTTACCTTCGGATTGATCTTTTTAGCATCTGCCGCCAGCTGCCATCCCGGATTGCGCAGCACATTTGCCTTCTCCGTTTTGGTTCGTTTCGTTGATGCTTCTGCACCTGTAGAATTATCCCTGTCATTTCCCATTTCCAGTTTGACATGAGTCATGATCGGATACTTTCCACCAAACAAATATGTTAAAAGCTGTGCATATGCCTCCGGATTCTGAGCCTTATAATCCATCAACAGATCACTTGTAGAATTGGCACTCAGCACACCAAATCCCTTATAAGTAAGCCCATTGACATTGTCCGCTCTGATATCATCGCCATTTAAAGTTATTGTCCCTTTTTTTTCTGCTACAGCCTTCCTCCTCTGTGTAGCAGCTGTCTGCCCTTCCACAGTACCCTGCTGCATACAAACCCTTGCATTCGTGCTTACCGGCATTGCCCCTGCAAGCAGCGAAAGACTTATGCCCCAGACTCCTATTTTTCGCCACATTTTTCCTTTCATTTCAATCCCTCCATTTAACATTTTTCCTTCTACGTATTATATATCATATATTCAATTGCTATTTTGCACAATTAATGATATTATCAGATTTGAACAAAATGAACATATTTTATATGACAACTTATTAGGAGGTCTCTTATGTGGTTTATCTGCTATCCTGATATCACACCTGTAAAAAATCTGCCATTTTACACGATCAGTGTCGGAATGCATCTCTGGCAATACCCTACCCCTCGCGAAAACGGATATCCCTATCCACAATTCCTATACAGCAGCAAAGGAACCGGAAAATTGATCACCGAGGGAAAAACCTGGAATATTCCGGAACATTCTATTGTTTTTCTTCCGGCTGATGTACCGCATTATTATGAAGCGGTCACACCGGATATCTGGGATGTCCGCTGGTTTGTTCCTTTCGGTTCCGGCACTTTAGAACTCCTGAAACAGTTTGGTTTTGACCGCTGCCGGATCTTTCCGATCACAAACCTGGGTGCGCTGGACGAGATCCACAACAAGATCCATATGGCATTTCAACTTAATACAAAAGAAAGCATCTTCTTTTCTGCTTCTTATACTTACGAGTTTCTGTTTGAATTTTACCGTCAATATAAAGAACACTCCTCTCCAAAATCGGTTCAATACCGTCGCCGGCTGACACCTTTGATCGAATTTATCGAGCATCACTTTTCCTCAGATATCACACAAACCATGCTTTGCGAACAACTCCATGTATCACCGCAGCATTTGTGCCGCATGTTCCGGGAATGTCTTAACACACGTCCTATGGCATATGTCACACAGGTACGGCTCCGCCATGCCGGTGAACTGCTGGCCCACTCCGGTCTGACAGTATCCCAGATCAGCGAACATGTAGGTTTTCATAATCTCAATTACTTTTGTAAAGAATTTAAACGGTATTTTGGCATGACGCCGACTACGTATCGAAATAATTCGCTCAAAGAATAGGAAAGGATTATACAATAATTATGAAATCACAGATACATCCCATTTTTAATGACCTTTCAGCCTCTGAACTTCAAATGCTTAAAGAACACACCTGTATTCGTGAAAAGACCCTATCCAAACATACCATTATATTTCATACAGGAGATCTTGTCTCCGAAACAGGGATCGTTCTATCCGGTAATGTGCATATTGAAAACACCGATTTCTGGGGAAATACCAGTCTGTTAAGCAATGTAGAAACCGGTGGCGTATTTGCCGAAACGTATTCCCTCTGCCACGAGCCCATGATGGTTGATGTGATAGCTGCAAGTGACTGCCGTATACTTTTTATGGATATAAATTTTCTCCATGATCCCTCTCTCACCGGATATCCCTGGCATCAAAAAATGCTGAGCAATATGCTCAGCATCTCTGTCAAAAAAAATCTTACATTATCCCAGCGCATTTTCTGTACCAGTCCAAAAACCATCCGTGAACGCCTGCTGACATATCTTTCTTCCCAGGCCGGCAGATCCGGCAGCTCCACCTTCCATATTCCTTTTAACCGCCAGCAGATGGCAGATTATCTGAATCTGGACCGGAGTGCTCTCTCTAAAGAACTCGGAAAAATGCGTGATGAGGGATTACTTACTTTTCATAAAAACCGGTTTACTCTGCTGCTTCCTTCTTCCCATGAATCTCACGAAGCTTTTTAAAGCAGCTAAATGCTACCAACACTCCAAGCACCATCAGAAGAACTGCTACAATAAGCTGTAAACCATCTACCAGAAATGTAGCCTTGCCTGCACTGATATTCGCTACCAGGGCTATGGTCTTTTGAACTAATGCGGTAAAAGTAACTGCCAGCATGACAAACATTGGTATATACAATGTCCAGCCGGTCCTTCCTGTCGTTTTTAAGAATACTGCTAATGCGATTAATACAAGTGCGGCCAGAAGCTGGTTTGCAGAGCCAAATAATGGCCATACATTATTATAACCGCCCAGCGTCAGCAGATAACCAAAGAATAATGTAACAACGGTTGCAAAATATTTATTTGTCAATACACGCTGTACCGGAGTCATCTTGGCAGTATCTGTCGTATCACCAAGGAACAGCTCCTGAAATGACATTCTTCCGATACGTGCCACGGAATCCAGAGAAGTTAATGCCAGGGCAGATACGCACATTGTCATAAATACTGTAGCCACCTGTACCGGTACACCCATTTTCTCGAGGAAACCTGCTACGCCTGTTGAGAAAATAGCAAACGGAGTCAGATCTGCAGGCTTTGTACCATTCACTGCAACTGCACCGACAACTACCAGTGCAACGACACCCAGAAGTGTCTCAACAACCATTGCACCATAACCGATCATAGGCATATCCTTCTCATTGCTGACCGTCTTTGATGAGGTTCCTGATGAAACCAGACTATGAAAACCGGATACAGCACCACATGCGATCGTAACAAATAATGTCGGGAAGAGACTTGCTCCACCTACATTAAAACCATTGTACGCATTCAGCTTCATAGTCGGATGTGCAAAAAGTACACCGACAACTGCACCGATGATCATACCAAGCAGCATAAATGTCGTCATATAATCTCTCGGCTGCATCAAAAGCCACATTGGCATTACAGATGCTAAGAACAGATAAACCATAATGATATAGATCCATGCAGACTTTGTCTGGTAGATTGGAAGATGCATACCAATTGCAAACATCACTACCAAAAGCAGGATCGCTACAACGGCTTTGACGATCTCGTTCATCTTACCGACCTTTTTCTGGATCAATCCGAATACAACCGCTACAAGAATGAAAAGCATGGAAATAGATGCTGCTGCAGAATTGGCATACGCAACGGAACTGTTTTCAAGTCCCTTTCCTACAAATGTACCGGCAACCATATCCGTAAACGCTGCAATGACCAAAAGAGTAAACAGCCAGCAAAACAGCATAAACAACTTTCTTCCGGCTTTACCGATATATTTTTCAATGATCATTCCCATGGATTTTCCTTCGTTCTTTACAGATGCATAAAGAGCACCGAAATCCTGAACGGCTCCAAAGAAAAGTCCGCCAATGATAAGCCAGAGCAAAACCGGCACCCATCCAAATACAGATGCAAGGATCGGTCCCGTAACAGGTCCTGCACCGGCAATTGACGAAAACTGATGAGAAAATACCGTAAACTTAGAAGATGGCACATAATCCTGTCCATCCTCCAACTGATAAGCAGGCGTCTTCGCCTTCTCATCCAGTCCCCATTTTCTGGCAAGCCATCTTCCATAGAAAAGATAACCTGCACCGAGAACAACAATACTGATCAATACGATTACTAATCCATTCATGTAAATTCCTCCTTTTTTGTGCGGCGAGCGCATCCTCACGGAGCGTTCATTACTTTGTAGGAAACAATCGTTTTCTATAAAGCAAAAAAACTTTCGTCTTAGATAAAATGCCTCTAACATTTTATTTAAAGACGAAAGTTTATATTCTTCCGCGTTACCACTTTATTTGCCGCTTCTAACGACCTCTCTGCCTTATCACCCAATATACCTCTGACGATATATTTCCAATAAGCTTCTCTATAACGGGAGAATCCCGGTGACACTTACCGTTGGCATACTATCTGCCATTTCAGTGTACTTCTCGCAGAGGATAGCTTTCTCATGTGCATACTGTCTCACACCAGCCGACAGTTCTCTGTCATGCGTTCCCATCAGAAAACCCTGTTCTGTTCATCGAATTTGTTTTGTTCGAAAACAAAGATACCACTTTCATTTTTAGATGTCAACAGTTTTTTTGATTTTATAAATGAATTATTTTCACGTTTCATTTCTTTCAATAAAACAAAATAACAGACGTTTTTTCTACTCTTTGCCATCCCAACAGTACGTACAAAGCTTACAGCGGTCAATTTCGACAGCATCCAGCATATCGTCCAAACGGTTAAAACGAAGTGACGTAAAATTCAGTTCTTTACGGATTTCTTCTACCATCTGTTCATATTTTGGAGATTCCGGATCCGTATATTCCTGCAGGATCTCATCCGTCACCTTTGTACCTTCCAGTTTCTCGATCACACGTCTGGTAATAAGATCCATCTCCGAAGAAGAACGGGAGAAATTAAGATATTTACAACCATATACCAATGGCGGACATGCCGGACGGATATGTACTTCTTTGGCACCACTCTGATAAAGAAACTCTGTCGTTTCACGAAGCTGTGTCCCGCGCACAATGGAGTCATCAATAAGCAGGAGACTCTTATCCTTGATCAGATCCTGTACCGCCAGAAGCTTCATCTTGGCGATCAGATTACGCCGGCTCTGTATCGTCGGCATAAAAGAACGCGGCCAGGTCGGTGTATATTTAATAAACGGTCTTGAAAAAGGGATTCCGGATGCATTGGCATAACCAATGGCATGTGCGACTCCCGAATCCGGAACGCCTGCTACAATGTCCGGTTTCACATTATCTCTGGCCGCCATTTTCGCTCCACAATTATAACGCATACGTTCTACGCTGATCCCCTCATATGAACTGGCCGGATAACCATAATACACCCACAAAAATGTACATATTTTCATTTCTTTTCCCGGATGCACCAATGTAAGACACTGCTCCGGTGTCATCACGACGATTTCTCCCGGTCCCAGCTCTTTATAATCCTCATAACCGAGATTTTTATAAGCAAAACTCTCAAAAGTGGCACAAAATCCCTCTTCATTTTTACCGATAATAATCGGTGTCCTGCCATATTTATCTCTGGCAGCATAAATTCCTGCCGGAGTCATCAACAATAAAGACAGAGAACCATCCACCTGCTCCAATGCATACTGAATCCCCTCGATAAGATTCTCCTTCTGATTGATCAATGCCGCTACAAGCTCCGTGGCATTAATATCTCCTCCACTCATCTCCAGAAAATGGGCATGTCCATTTTCAAAAAGTGTCTCTACCAATTCATCCTGATTATTGATCTTACTGACTGTCGTAATGGCAAATGTACCATGATGAGACCGAATGATAAGAGGCTGCGGCTCAAAATCTGAAATACAGCCAATGCCCATTTCACCCTGCATTTCCTGTACATCCTTATCGAATTTTGTACGGAACGGTGCATTTTCGATATTATGGATCGAACGGTTAAAGGTGCCATCCTTATATACCGCCATACCTCCACGCCGGGTTCCCAGATGGGAATGATAATCAATTCCAAAAAACAGATCAAATACGCAGTCCTGCTTGGACGCTACTCCAAAAAATCCGCCCATATTTCTCCTCATTTCTGTGCACTTCTCCTTCTTAACAGCCGTCGTCAAGTGCACCGGACACACGACTGTTTTATTTTCACAAGTTCCTTATAAGTCAGATTGCATACCTAAAAAGTATACCAAATCATAAAGACTGCCGCTAGTCCTAAATTTATATTTAATCCGGCAGACTCGGTATCAATTCCACATATACCTGATCAAAGGATTTTTTCAGCTCATCGCGTATCTCATCACGAAGCTGTAATAAGATTCTTGTATTGATAAGATTATTATGACTTGTCATATATATTTCAACCCAGGTCTTTCTTCCTGTCTGGATCACATCAAGAAATTCTATATCATAATGAACCTTATCCATATGATGCTCTGCGACCTGACGGATCATCTCCATAATATGCTTCTCGGGAGCAAAAAGCACCAGACTCTTTAGATTGACCAGGATCATCCTGACCGGTTCTACCAAAAGCAGACATGCCATAATGATCGCCACCAGCGGATCCACATACAGTGCCATCCACGCATAAGCCGTATGATGAAGTGCCATTTGAACAAAAAATGCAACAGATACTCCCAGACTTGATATCACATCTAATTTCCAGATATAAATTTCTGCTTTGATGGTCAAAGAAGCATACCTCCTGCTAAAATAATGAAGCAGCAGATAAATGACCAGACAGCCCAGACAGACTCCTAATTCAAAAAATGCGATCCTTCCTCCATCCACCTGACGCCCCCCATGAAGCAGCGACAATATATTATCCCAGACCAGACGAACAGTAATTGCAAGAAGTATGCTGTATTTTATCACAACAAAAAGCGATTCCACCTGAGAAAACCCATAAGGTCTTTTCTCAGTGACTGGTTTATAAAGCAAAGGAACAAGCAGCAAAAAAGGTCCTATCATAATAAGGTCTGTCACATCGAAAATACAGTCCATCAATAGGGAATGTGAATGGGTAATATATGCCATGATCCCCTCTGACAGCATAAACAAAATACTGCCCACCAGAGAAATATTCATGATCCTCTTTTCATTTTTCATTTTACTTTCGTTTCGCACGATCTCTACCAGCCTCTCAAAAATATAATTTTAGGAAATATACAGATCCTTTACAGATGCTTGTCAAAATGACCACTGATCCCAATCCCATCCTTTTCCATTACAAAAGCATGCTCATCAATCTGCCGAAGCTCCCTGCGTAAATGTGCATATTCATATTTTGATAATATCACCATGACCATATAGGTCCGTCCCTCCGTATATCCGCCTCTTGCTTCCCACCAGGTTGCATCTCTGTTAAATTCCCTGACGATGTAATCCATAATCCTGACCGGATTATTTTTGGTAAATATCAACACCTCCGTATTTATATTCTGAGTATGCGCCCTGTCTGTCATCAGCATGCTCACTGCCGAATAGATAATACAATAAATTGCTGTCTGAATCCCAAAAAGCAGTGCACATATCCCATAGATCACAGCATTTACGAGCAGGGATATCCTCCCTACACTAAATCCCTTAAAATGCTTTGTAAAATACATCCCTATGATATCAAGTCCTCCGCTTGACCCACCGGAACGCAGTGCGATCCCAATCCCGGTTCCTGCAATGATACCTCCTATAATGCTCGCTGTCAGGGCATCACTGACTACAGGTGTCGAAGGAATCGGAAGAAAGCTCAAAAAAAACGTCTGGCTTACAACGCAGATAAATGTTCTGACAAAAAACATTTTGCTGACATAAAACCAGGCGATAAAACACAAAGGAATATTTAACAGCATATTAATAATACCGGCAATATCCGTATTACCCGAAAATATATGCAGATATTTCACAAAAACTGTCCTCAGCAGCTGGCTTATCCCCAGCATCCCGCCATTATAAAGCCCCGCCGGAACAATAAAAAAATTAATACCTGCCGAAAATACAAGCATCCCCAGGACTGCTGTAAGCATTTTGCTGATAAAATCTTTCTGATTCTGCTTCATGATATGCCTCACACTTTCTCTTTTAGATTTAAATTCTACGGATATATTCTACCAAATACATGAAGCCCTGTAAATTACGTACTAAAACTTCCCACACCCCAAATGGATGTATACCCATAATATATCTTTTGTTCGGTTACCTGCAATAGCATTTTGCCTATCCAGGTACTTTTAAATTCGTAAGCTGTGACTAAAAAAATTGACGCAGATCAGTAGGATTTCTGAAAAGACTTTGCTTTGCAATGCTTTGATGAATACGCATCTGTACGTCTTAAACCCCATAGGTGGGCTCAGTTGTTTCGG
>JALFLW010000044.1 GCA_022774505.1 Lachnospiraceae bacterium | reverse complement strand
CAGAAAATAAATTGTGCCCAGACTGTTTCTGATGTGGCACGGTTTTCAATATGATTTTTGGCTTCTAAAGAAGAATGCACCCGGAAGGCTGTGATCTGGAAATTGCCGCAGATCAGTAGGATTGCCAGGAAGTCTTTGCTTTGCAATGTTTCGATGAATACGTGCCTGGACGATCGAACCTCCAGGGGGGGAAGACACGTTCATCGAACATCGAAACAGCAAAGCAATCAGACTTCCCGCAAGCCGTTAGTGACAAGGCAATTTCCAGACACAGCTCCGGGTATTCAGACCCTTAAAAGCCAAAAATCATATTCAATACCCCAGAACATCAGAAACAGTCTGGGTATATCATAGTTCTTGTTGTGCGAAGTTTGAGTCAGAAATATATAAACTCATACCTCCATCATACCCTCCATCACGTCACAAATCAAGCATTGTTTTCTATCCTTTTGTCCTGACGAAAGATGAAAATTATCATGGAGATCAAAAGCAGTGCAAATCCGGCGATCCCTCCGATATTTCCGAGAGATACAGGCAGCTGTATCCGGTCTGCCACAGTGCTTTGTCCATATGGGATCAGTGATAATACTGCCAGCAAGATCCCGACAAGTCCCTCCCCCGCGATCAGTCCGGAGCTATACAAAAGACCTCTCTCTACCCGTTCGTTTTTCTCGCCTTTTGATCTGTCCCATTTTGCGGACTCTGAAATCTTTTTGAGGATCCCACCGACAAATATCGGTGCTGAGAGATGGATCGGAAGATACAGACCAATGGCGATGGGAAGCACCGGCAGACCAAGGATCTCGATAACCACGGCAGCAAATACGCCACAATATACAAGCCTCCATGGCAATGTTCCTCCCATCACTCCCTCCACCACAAGCTTCATCAATGTCGCCTGAGGTGCCGGAAGCTGTGCGGAATTTCCAAATCCCCACGCAGCATTTAACAGATACATAACTCCCCCGATGGCGGTGGCAGCAATTACCGCTCCAAACAGTTCCCCGATCTGCTGCCACATAGGCGTAGCTCCCAGCAGATAACCGGTTTTTAGATCCTGAGAGGTGTCTCCGGCCATGGCAGCCACAATGCATATTACCGTTCCAATGCAAATAGCAGAAACCATCCCGACATATCCTGTCATCCCTGTCCCTTTCAGCAAAGCTGTCGCTATCAACAGTGTCGCTATCGCCATTCCGGAAACCGGATTATTGGAAGAACCTACAAGACCTACCATACGGCTCGAAACAGCCGCAAAGAAAAAACCAAATATAATAACGATCATCGCCCCAAACAGCCTGATCGGCACGGCCGGGATCACCCAAAGTACCACAGCTGCCGCAAGGATGCCCGCCAACACTGCACCCATCGACAATTCCTTAGATGTCCTTGCCGTCCCCTTTGTTTTGCTGCCAAATCCCTTTATTGCCTTTACAAAGGTCCTGATAATGACGGGAAGCGTCTTTACCAGGCTTATGATGCCTCCGGCTGCTACGGCCCCGGCTCCGATATATCGGATATAATGGCTCCATACTTCCCAGACATCCATATCGGATAATGCCGCAGCAGCCGGTTTTACCATATTGTCTCCACCAAACAGCATGATCACCGGTATAAGCACAAACCAGCCGAGCACTCCCCCTGCAAACATATTGGAGGCCACCCGGAAGCCACAGATATATCCGACTCCAGCCAGTGCCGGCAATACATCCAGTCCAAATCCTGTCTGCATTTTTCTTATATTCCAATGTACCTCCGATGGAAATAGTTTCAATCCATCCGTGATAAATTTATAGACAGCGGAAATCCCCAATCCGCCAAAAACGACTTTAGACTTTGTGCCTCCCTCCTCGCCTGCACGAAGCACCTCGGCACATGCTGTCCCTTCCGGAAAAGGAAGCTTACCGTGTTCCTCCACGATCAAAGCATTCCGGAGAGGTACCATAAATAGGACTCCAAGCAATCCACCGCAAATAGATATCGCTGCTATCTCAACAAAGGAAGGCATAGACACCTCTTTGCTCTCCTCTGCCCACATAAATAATGCCGGCATGGTAAATATCGCTCCGGCTGCCAGCGATTCTCCGGCTGAGCCTATCGTCTGTACCATGTTATTTTCCAGAATGGAATCTCTATGCAGGACATAACGCATGATCCCCATAGATATTACTGCAGCCGGGATGGATGCCGACACGGTCATCCCCACCCTGAGCCCCAGATACGCATTTGCAGCTCCAAATACAACCGCCAGGATCAATCCAAGGATTAATGAAACCGGTGTAAATTCCGGTATGTTTTTTTCGGGCGGAACAAAAGGTTTATATTCATTATTGCTACTCATAACAGACCTCGCTTTTTCTCTTTAGTATGCGTATCCGTCCAAAAAATATACCACCCAAAAATGCTAAAAAAATCCTATATACCAAAAAAAGATGCCATTAAGGCATCCCTTTTTGTTCTGTGCCGGACATCCCCGGATCTGACGATTCCGCCGCGTCCGTTGTCTTTCCTGTATCCGTCGATGTACCTGCTGTCGTATCGCCAGCCGCAAAAGAAACTTCTCCTGATCCGTTTACCGAAACAGCAGCATTGGTACTATTGTCCTGTGTCCCATGCTTGAGCTGATCGATCTTTTTCTTGAGATATTCCATATCTGCCTGAAGCAGATCATAATTTTCTGTTCTTCTATGCCCGTTTTTTTCTGCCTCCGAGAGTTTTTTCAGCTTCTTTTTCAGCTGCAGGAGTTTCTGATCCACCTCCGCCTTTACGGCAGGATTATCTCTGTGAATTTCCTGTTTTTTTATCTCTTCTCCTTTTTTCTCCTTCTGGTCAAACAGTTCTCTGTCGCTTTTTTTGCGGATCTCTTCCAGTTTGATATGAGACATTTTCTTACGGGCCGTTCGTATCATTTTATTGGCATGACTTATGGCAATCCGGATATCCTCGTCTTTATACTGACCGGATCCTGCCTTTCTCTTCAGACCAGAAAGCTCTGTCTTTGCACAGCTCAGTGCGTTCCCTGCCTGCATTCTCGTCTTTGCCCGCATGATCGCTCCCGATACTTTGCGGAAATTATAATTCAGGACCCTCTTGGGATTTGTCCTGCTTTTCTGCTGATTTTCCCGGCTTTTTTTCATGCTCTCCAGGAGACGCTCCATATACTCTATATCCGACTCGGAATATCCGGTGGTATCTGTTTCCGAATCCTTTTCGTTATCTTTGTCTTCCTCCTGCACATCCTCTGTCTGCTGTCCACTGTCCATCTGTACTGCCATGTCCTGAAGCAGAAGCTGTGCAACTCTGCTGCGTCCCTCACTCACATCGTATTGTACATTATCTGAATATAGAACTGCCTGCCCGGAAGTATTACTTTCATCTGCGAAAGTCCGGTCCGTTTGTTTCCTGTTATTCCCTGATACGGCCTGCGTCTGCCTGTCTCCCCAGCTGCCATACAGATCCCCTGTTATCATTCCCCGACTCATTTTCATTCCTCCCTGAATATATCGACTGTGCACAAATACATCCTTGTATCTGCATCCTGATAAAAGATTGTCTATCTGTTTTTTCGGATAATTTCCGGATAAACTTAAATGATTGCTTTAAAGTCTACATTTCATTCAATACAGGGAGACCATAACGATAAAGCTCATCGTTGATTTTTTGTATATCATATATTTTATTATTAATATATGTCGCAATGATAATATCTCTGGTATCTTTGGCATATAAATCCCTCTGGCCGTAATTTTCTAATATCCTTCTCGTAAATTTACGATCCATCCCACATACAATACAGAGGATCAGCAGGATATCTCTGGCCGGATTTGTTTTATTTCCGTTTAAAATATCATAAATATACGATTTCGAGATCATCCCTTCACATTTTTTCACTACATCGGATGTCTTTATATCATGTTCTGCAAAATATTCCGAAAAGATACTGTTATTTTTCTCCGTCTTTCCGTATCTGGCGATATAGTGGTCCATCCGGGATGGATCTAATTTATTTAATATGTCCAGCAGTTCCGTAGTTTGTTCTTCTTTCATCTATCTCCCCTTATCTTTTCTGTATATTGTAATTCCTATACAAGTATGTTACATTATTTTAAGCATATTTACTAAAATGTCAAGAAATTAAAAATCCCGGCAGATCATTGATCCTGCTGAAAATGGAGTATACCTATGACCGTTGAAGAACGCTATGAATTATCCTGCTACCAGGAACTCACCAGGTTTGATGAACACAAGAATGTCTGGCTTGTCCGAAACACAGAAAATGGAATGATATATGTCAAGAAGACAATGCAGTTATATAACCGCGAGGTTTACCAGAGGTTGATGGCTGCTGATCTTCCCAATATTCCCAAGATTTATCTGTGTACCTGTGAAGACTCTACTATGACGGTGATTGAAGAATATATTCATGGAACTTCATTAATGGACATGCTTCAAAAGGATGGGATCATGGATGAAAGACATGTCGCACAGATCATACTGCCTGTCTGCGATATTATTGAACATCTTCATTCCCAAGTCCCTTCTATCGTACATCGGGATATCAAGCCCTCTAATATCATGATCTCTAATGACGGGGTCATTAAACTGATTGATTTCAACGCAGCCAGAGAATATGACCTGGGTGCCACACAGGATACCTACCTCATGGGAACACGCCATTTTGCTGCTCCGGAACAGTACGGCTTTGGCCAGTCAGATCCACGGACAGATATTTATGCAATCGGAGTGACTATATATTATATGCTCACCAAAAACTTTCCTGACAGCGGACTTTATCTGGGATCTCTTTATCCTGTGATCCAAAAATGTATCTGTATGAATAAAAATGACCGCTATCAGACAATCTCTGAGCTGCGTAAGGAGTTATCCGTGTATATTCCGGCTGCCATAAGCCAGCCGCGCATCCACACGGCTTCCGAGACTTCATCATCTGCAAATCCGTTTCTGAAACCTCTTTATACTTACAAAGAGAAATTACCTGTCGGCTTTCGTTCCGGCGTAATATGGAAAATGCTGACCGCATCCTTTGGCTATCTGGATTTCTTTTGGCTGTGCAGCTCTGTTACCGTAAATAATTCAAATGGCAAAAAACTGACCGGATATCCCCTGACAGTCAACCGTGTAGGTTTATTTATCATTATTCTCGGTTATGTATTTTTCTTGGGCAATTACTGTCATGTCAAAGATGCTCTTCCTCTTATGAAGAAGAGTAAACAGACCCGTTTGATCATGACATTTGTATACCTGTTTCTCTATTTTGTAATCATAATGTTTATGATCCTGTTTCTCGAAGGTGCCGGCTGATATTTTTCCGCTGCACAGCGGACGCATTTAAAGTACCCGTTCTATAAAATAAAAAAGAGTTTCTAAAACTACAAGAACAAGGAGGTACTTAAAATGAAAGGAAAATGGAAATGGGTCGTGATCATTATCATCGCCATTGTCATTATCGGCAGCATTGCAGATGGAAACGATTCCGACGAGCCTAGAAAAACAGGGGAAGTAGCTTCTTCCGACAGCAGCAAAACCAGTCAAAAAAAGAAGAAGGATTCCAAGAAAAAAAATACTTTTAAGGTGGGAGATATTGTGGAAACACCTGATCTAAAAATAAGCTTTATTTCTGCCAAAAAGTATAAAAGCAAAAACCAACTTGTAAAACCCAAAAAAGGATATATTTATTACCGGATGGCATTTGAGTTTGAAAATATCGGTGACTCCGACCAAACAATATCCAGTATGGCATCCTGGAACTGCTATGCTGACGGATATGCAGCTGATGCAGTTTACGGTGCTTCCGACGATTCTATTGATGCATCGCTATCACCGGGCAAAAAAGCATCGGGGGCTGTATATTATGAAGTTCCCAAAAAATCCAAGAAAATCACCCTGGAATTTGACACGAATTTCTGGTCGCAGGACAAGATCGTCTTTATTGCCAAATAAATTTTTTTAAGCAGGAGCTGTCAATAGATTTTCCTATACACTAAAAAACAAGAGGTCTGCCGCATAGCGGTATCCCTCTTGTTTTTTCTTATTCTTTCAATATCTTCTTTTTATAGAACTTGGAATTTTTGCCAAATTCTGAATCTATCTTATCATATCCATATTTCTCTGCTAAAGTCTTGTCACCGGAGAACAGGTTTGTTCCAAGTCCCAGTCTCTCTCCATCCACCTTGATCCCCATAGAGGCAAGTACCGTAGGATACATATCAAATGTATTGAATTCACGCTCTTTATCATATTTGGTCTTTACTGCCGAATTGATAAAACAGTTATATACTTTTCTCGGCTGTTTCTTATCATAATAAGCCTTGATGAAATTATTGTCCATGGTCGGATGATCACCACTGATGACGATCGTTGTATTGTCATAGAAGTCCTGCTTCCTGATCCAGGAGACAAAGTCCGTCACCTGACGGCTTGCACAGGCCAGGACGTTTTTATACTGGTCCTTATATTGTTTTTTGCAAAGTTTGCAGTAATATCCGCCAATATGATGTGTATCTACTGTCAGCATACTGAACTGGAATGGCTCGTCTTCCTTTGCCAGCCTGTTGATCTCTTCTTTTGCATAGGAGTAGAGTTTTTGGTCCTCGAATCCCCACCACACTTTATAGTTTTTCGGAATCTTGCCTTTTTCGCGTGCTGTATACAGATCATATAAGTCATAATTTCCATGCTGTTTAAAGTAAAGCTTTCTGCCACCAAATTTCACATCCGAACCAACCATTAGTTCCTGATTGTAGCCCTGTTTTCCAAGAACCTGTCCCAGTGAATATGCTCCCGGTGCAAAGGAAGAATATTCTCCATACGAGTTTCCTTCTATCGGGATCAACAAAGGAAGTCCGCTTGTCTGAGCAAACATAGCTGCAATTGTCCAGCCGGTTCCGGTCGAAGAAGTAGCTCCGCCAACCTTACTGCTCTCCGAGAAATTGATATTATCCTCCGCCAGCTTCGTCATTTCCGGCAATAAATTTTCCGGCATGTCGCCACCCTTATCCTTCGAAATAAAGGTTGACTCCATGGATTCCATATAGATCCATATCAGATTTCTCTTCTTAGAAGGGAAACTGATCTTTGCCGATTTCGGCGAAACATAATTCTCCTCTATGAAAGTGGATGAATCATTCTGTGCTTTTATATAATCCACAACATCCAGCTTATCGGCAAAGGAAAATGTCTGAACCACCAAAGCCACCAATGCTATGACCGATGTGAGCCGGTATACATACTTACAATTCCTGAACTTCTTAAAAATGACTAATAAAACAATCACAACCACCGTGATCACCGCAAAGGTAATGATCGTGGAAAGCCAGTCATCAAAGAAATCCTCGATCATACTGCTGCCGGTTCCTTCCATAGGCATCTTTAAATGAAAGATGATCTCCTCAAAGGACAGACCATTGAAATTAAGTAATAAAAACTCCCTCAGCATATAGACCACCAGTGCCAATGCTGCAAACAAAACCGTCACCACATAAAGGATATAGCCAAAGACCGTCAGCCTGTCGGTACTGCTTTTTTCTGCAATTTCCGCAAAAACCTCTCCGATCTCCTCACGAAATGTAATGATCACCATCAGCAGTGCCATGAGAATAGTAATATAAACGCATCGTATTATGTGTGCATAATCTTCCAGTCTCAGAAGCAGATCATGGACGGACTGATACGACATGATGATCTGCGGATCTTCATTCTGTGATGTAATATGAAGCTCATCCCCTGATGTTTTCAGCTTTACATTCAAGCTGCTGCTGATCTGGGAACGAAACTGCTTTCCTGTGAATTTCTGTACCGGAAAGCCTCTATAATAAATCGTCACCTTCTGTATATGTACTTTTCCGGAATCCATCAAAGGATCAAACCGCAGCCACTTCAGATATTTTACTTTCCCCCGGGTCAGCGAAAAGCTCACCTGTCTGTGGGAAATGGAACTTTCCAGTGTATCATCTGTTTTCCACTGTCCATTTTTATCATTATAATAGAGAGTAGAAATTCCCTCGACTTTATTGGAATATTCCATTTTCATTTTAAATGGCTGATTGCCGGGCGAAAATACTGCAAAAAATATAATGAGCCCCATATAAATAAACAACATTGGAAAGTCTGTAAACGGAAGATTGACAAGCAATATATTGCCAAACGTCTTCTTTTTTTTTCCAACTCGTTTCATAGAAGATCTTTTCTTCATTCGTATTATTCTCCTTTTACAAAAAATAAGCTGTATCATTATAGCATATATTCTCAAAAATACAAAGCGCATACATCAATATAAACGGCTGTACCTGAGCATCTGCAGATACAGCCGTTTTAAATTCACACCTTATTCTTTTTCCTTTTTGATCACAGACCAAACAGTTTTTTGTATAGTACCTTTTTTCCTTTTGGCGTTTTTAATTTTGCATTTTTTCCAATGGATTTAAATACATTCTTTCCAACGCTTCCCGGCTTTAAGAGCTTACTGTTACAGTTGATCTGTTTTAGCTTCTTACATTTCAGGAATGCATTATTTCCGATCTTCTTTACATTTTTTCCGATAGTCAGCTTGACAATCTGTTTGTTTCCTTTACAGGCATTTGCTGCAATAGAAGTAACTTTATATGTCTTTCCGGCTACTGTGATCGTATTCGGAACAGTGACATTTTTTCCCTTTAATAATGCCTTGAACTCCGCTGTAGTACCTGAAATACGATACTTCGCATTTTTGTATGTTACCTGCTTTGTTTTCGTTGTCGTATTATTTTTCACCGGTGCCTTTGTCTGCGACGGCTTTGAAGTCCAGACAGGTTTCACGGTTGTTCTCGGTTTCTGTGTTGGTTTTACCGTTGGTTTAACTGTCGGTTTCACCGTTGCCTGTGTGGTCGGCTTTCTGGTCGGCTTCACAGTCGGTTTTACGGTTGGCTTTGTCGTCGGTTTCTGACTCGGTTTTACTGTAGGTGACTGACTTGGCTTAACAGAAGGCACAGCCACAGATGGACTCTTTGTAGGTACATCCGCTGACGGACTTAATACCGGTTCCTGACTCGGCACATCTACAGCCGGGCTGTCTGTCGGCTCCGGTGTTACCACCCCTGCCGTCTCTTGCGGCTCATTGGACTTCGCCGGCTCCGAAGTTTCCTGTGCCGGTGCCTGCGTCGGAGCTGCTGTGATCGCCGGATTTGCAATAACTCTGATATTCAGATCAAGATTTGCTGCTTCATAATTTTCGCTGCCCGGATAAACTACTCTAATGACAGACTTTCCTACAGCTAAACCTGTAACTACTCCCTCCTGATCAACGGAAGCAAGCTCCGGAGTCTGGGATTCCAGTGTACACCCTTTCGGATTCATGTTTAATCCCAGTATCTGAGTTGTCTCGCCTACCATGATATACGGCACGGAAACGATACCACGAAGCTGCGGGGTTCCTTTGCTGATCGTAAATTCTTTTTTAATGATACCGGTGTAGTTTCCTACTCCCATGACATATACAAATGCAGTGCCTGCATTTATGTTATCAGCATATGATATAAGATAATCTACTCCCTGCGTTAATTCGCTCTCACCCTTCGTAACCTTTACAGATGGTTTTTTTGCTGAACCATCGTATTTACATTCTGTATCATTTACTGCAACCTCTGCCACACCTGCCAGATCCTGTGTTGCAGCCGATTTATCCCATGGTATCCATATAAGGGAAGCCGCACCATATGTCGGATTATTGGCAGCGGTCGTATCCCATGTCTCGTTTCCTTCCGGATAATATGCGGTAAAGGTACATCTGGAGAAAGGAGTGCTTCCTCCTGTTGTTGCTCCCATATCATAAAAGTTTGGTGCATCTCCATGGAAATACATTCTCTTCAGACCGGTGCAGCCACGGAAAGCATTACCACGGATCCAGGTTACCGAAGATGGTACATGAAGCAGCACCAGATTCTTGGTATCCTCAAAGCACTGCTCTCCAATGACCTCGACACCCTCTTCCAGATTTACATTTACCAGTGAAGCACACTCAGACAGACATCCCTGTCCCAGAGTCTTTACAGTACCCGGAATAGTGATACCGGTGAGACGGTCATCATTCTGAAATGCATACTCCCCAATCTCTGTAACCGTAGACGGAATGGTGATCTCCGGCAGCATAGCCGCAGAGATTATTTTAGTCTTAGCCTTATTATAGATAATATTTCCCTCGGCCACAAAAAACGGATTATCTGCTGCCACTGTTAAGCTCTGCAGCTCAAAACAATCCTCCACGATACCTCCGTAAATGGTCTTCACTGATGCCGGGATCTCCAGTGAAGTAATGCTGCTTGCCGAAAACGCAAAGTAATTGATCGTCTCCAACGTATCCGATAATACAACCTTAGAGGCATTCAGACCACCCAGACCTTTCCAGCCGATCGCTTTAACAGTCTTTCCGTCAATTTCCGCAGGGATCACCAGCTCATCACCGGTATTTTCCCCTTTGTAAGCGGTAATGGAAATGCCTCCCTCCGCCAACTCCTCATACTGGTATAAACCATCTTCTGAAGTCACGGTTGTATCCGTGTCTGCCGCCTGTACTGTCATCTTTATCCCGGTCACCGGACAACTGAGCACGAGGCTGAGCACAAGCAGATAACATAATAATTTCCTCTTCATAAGTTTTCCTCCTTCTTGTGGATGGTAGTGTCAAAAAACTACCTCTTTTTTTACTCTAAAACCTTTATTTTCGGAGGTTTGCAATTAAAAAGAGCATTGACCTCCTTTTTTTGATATAATGTCCTTGACCAAAATTCCAAAATATCGAAAGGAATCAACGCT
>JALFLW010000092.1 GCA_022774505.1 Lachnospiraceae bacterium | reverse complement strand
CCGGATCTGTTTATCAAAATCTATTTATTATACTTTTCATTCCACTTCCGGAATACATTCAGTTTCTTCAGTCTCTTTAAATATCATCCTGAATACAAACCGTACAAATGGTCCACAATAAAACATCTGGTAACAGATTGCCATTGGAAAATTCATCCCCCAGGTCTGAACCCATACACCAAATGTTCTGTGATCCTTAAATAAAATAGTAGCCACAAGACTCATAATAGGACACATGATACAGCAAATACATATAGATACCGCATAGGTAATAAACTGTGGTCTGTCATCTGGTCTCATAACAGAAAATGCCAGCTTTCCGGCAATTTTACCCACCACAAAAAATTCCAAAAGAAATGCTATCGGCACCATGATCGGTAGTTCGTGAATTGCAGCCAGAAATGTCTGACCGGTCACTTCCCCCATATTCAATGCAACATTATAAACTACCATTCCATAAACCATCACGGTCGCCATAATAAGAGTAAATACTACATCCTGAAATTTGTTTTTTGGCATAAAAAATCCTCCTTGATAATAACATAAACCTTGACGTGTTGTTCGTTATCATCCCGGAGGATTGTGCGTTTCCAATTTCAACCATATTTTATTAGCGGAGTGATTCTATCACATTTCCCACCAAAATGCAATATCTGATTTCAATAAAATTTACCAATAAAATTACATTTTAGCAGCATTTGATCCCCACACTCCTGCATGCATCATAAAATCGATATAATTCTGTATTTTCAAAATCAAGATGTTTCTCATATTCCTGCTCTGTAGATTCAAATATCCAAGTACCTTTTCCATGACAACAGACCTTGATCCTATATTTTCCTTTTTCATTGTGTATACGATCAATGATCATAGTCTTTCGGATCTCTTTTATATCTAAGAGATCTCTCAAATATTTTTTGGAACCAATCGCAAGCTGCAGTCTGTCATCGGCTATCTTCACCCGGACCATCATAACACCGGCTGTCCTTTTCTCTCTTATATGATAGAAAATGCAGACAGCCAATGTACTGGTGACCAGTGCCAGTAACGGAATAACTTCCTCTAATCTTTCTGTCCGGATCATTTCTGTCTTTTCCAGTACCACATAGCCGGCAAACTGTACTAAAAAGCATCCGATAAAAAGAATACACATATGCAATTGTGCACTTCTCGTTCTTAAAACGCTATCATTTATCAACATTTCAAATTCTTTTTTCATCATGTTTTCTATTTTGTTATTTTCATTGATTTTTTGTATCCTGTTTTTGCCGTAAATAATTTTTTATATGCCTTTACCTTTTTGCTGCCACATGATATCTTTGCCTTATTGTCAATTCCCTTGACTGCATTTTTCCCAATTTTTGTAAGGCTGTTAGATTTAATGATCAGCTTCTTTAGTGACTTATCTTTTGCAAAAGCTTCTTTTCCAATTGTTGTGATATTCTTTCCAATTGTTATTTTCTTTAATTTTGCACATCCGGCAAATGCTTTTGCGGATATTTCCGTCACCCGCAATGTCCGCGTATTTCCGTCTATCTTTGTCTTAACTGTAGCCGGGATCACCGCAGATGTGATTTTTTTATTGGATATCTTTTTCAGGGAAACCGTCTTTTTATCACTGTCAGTAACGGTATAAGTTACTCCTTTTATTTTAAATGTATATCCCTTCTGCAATGTCGAAGCTGCTGTCTGCTGTGGCTCGTTGGATGGTTCTATAGATGGCTCTGCCACCGGACTATCCGGAGATACACTCGGCTGCAGGCTTGGTGCCTGTGACGGCTGAGCACTTGGCGACTGTGACGGCTGGCCGCTTGGCGATACGCTGACAGATGGTTTCGCCGACTGACTTGGAATCGGGGGATTTACCTCCGGCTCCTCATCATCTCCTTCATCTCCATTGACCGATCCAAGTACTGCTACTGCATCAATTCCGATCCCTCCGCTTGCCACTTCGATCGTGACCGTATGCTTCGCATATTCCAGACCGGAAAGCTGGTACATGGTACACAGCTTATCTGACTGCCACAGCTTTTCTCCTGTCTTATAGACCTTCCCATCCACCACGACATTGATTGCATTTTTATCAGACTTGTTATATCCCAGAAGCTCTAAGCCGGTCCCCTTAAATGTATATGTCAATGTTGCTCCGACATCCGTGCTATAAGAAGCACTTCTCTGGTATACATACATATCCTGATTTTCACAGGTTCTGGACCATTTATCATTATAGATCAGTTTCGGTCTTCTCTGAGCTGACAGATCGTATGTTTCCATGTTATCGATATATTCTTTATAATATGGTACGTGTCCTTTAATCTTGGTAACAGCCAGATTATCAAACCTTGTGAAAGAACTTCCGCAACCGATCGCAATACGGCCTGATGTGATCGGATTATCATCTTCATAGGATGCGATCAGAGAATCATTCAGATATGCCTTGATCACATTTCCTTCTCCGCGAAGCTTAAGATTAAACCAGGTTCCCGGTGCCACATCCCCCGCATTGATTGCTGAACCACTTGCAAGCTCCGTTGCATTTTTTCCTGATATAGATCCTAACTTTGCACGATAGAGTGTCCACGTTCCATCATCATTTACCTTCAGGGAATAGCCCGAATTATTGAGAATATTATGCGTTCTTCCCGTCTGCCGGATTCCGATCTGTGCATACTGATTGTCTGCTTCTTTCTCAAACATTACATCAATAGATGCCGTATAATTCATCCATCGGAAATCTCCGATCAGCGTGACCGGATCACCACTGTTCCATGCCGTTCCGACTCCTGTTGTCTTTTTATCCACCTGCTGTCGGAGTACATGATTTCCATTTTCATCCTTGTATACCTCAAAGGCCCCATTTAATGTATGCGTATAACGGGCAATTGCTCCTGTATCTCCTCCACGGGATGCAATATAATCCTCGGTCTCTCCGGTAAATCCACCCTTTCCGTCCAGAACCGGTACTGTTTTCCCTTTATATTCAAAATCATCCGCATACAAATAATCATCTTCTGTATTCTGTACATCTCCGGTTGCATCCGTATCTAATACAGTGCGTTTTCCCTCTACCGGCATGGTCTGTGTATGCTCTTTGCTGTCTGAAACGTCCAGGGAAGTAACTGTTACTGCAGAATTCGGTTTTACCTCAAAGGAATATCCACCATTATCATCTGCCGATAATTCTTCAATGCATTTCATATAATTTTCATTAAATGCCCCCTCATCGGCAGCCCTTGTCTCCCACAATTCCAGTTTCTGATCCGCTTTCAGATTCATATTTTTTGTCTGAAGAGTATATGTCATCGGATACTCACTGTCATTTACGATCACTGTGGAAAAATTATCCTTTGCCGGTGCAGCAAGAGTCATGTAATTTTCTCCGCCGCCACGTCCATTTACGGAATT